>JAQBPV010000018.1 GCA_028287345.1 Gemmatimonadota bacterium | reverse complement strand
ACTGGTTGCCCGCATTCCAGCGCACCGAGCTTCAGACGACGTTCGCGCTGCTCGGACATTCGCGGGCGGTGATGCGCATTCTGTCGACGTTCAGCAGCTATGACGTCGCGGAGGGGAACGACACGCTCACACGGGTAGCCGACTCCGATCGCATTCCGCATCGCACTACATGGGCCCCATCGGACAGCATCAGCCGCTTCCACGACTGGAACGAACCCCTCGGCGACGCCACCAACGCCGTTACGGCGAACGACTTCGACGACCTCGCACCTGATGCGTGGAAGGCAACGGGCGCACCTCGGCTCGATTTCTTTCCCACCAACGTCGATAACTACGTCCGATTCAATCGCGTCGAAGGACTGTACACGGGGATGGAGGCGAATCTTCACATGCGGAGCCTCGCCCCCGGACTGTCTCTCGGCGCGGTGGGTGGCGTCGCGTGGTCGGAGAAGACTGTACGTGGCGGCGCACACGTTTCACTCCAGCGCGACCTCTGGACATATGGCCTCCGCGCCGAGCGCGCGTTGCCGACGACGAACGACTTCATTCGCCCGTTCGAGCCGCAGAGCGGCGGCGTTGCTGCGTTGCTCGGCTCGGTGGACGACTTCGACTACGTCGATCGTCGCATCGCGCTCGCGTCGCTGACGCGTGTCGTCGGATCAGTCGAGAATGCGCTCGTAACCTTTCAGCTCGGCGCAGGCGACGATCGCGCCGAGCGTGCGCGGCTGCAGCGAGGATTGTTCGGTAGCGATGACTTTCGCCTGAACCGCGGCGTGAGCGAAGGTTCGTATGCGCTCGGGAGTGTGGACGTCGAGCTGCATCCAGGCATCTCGGGGGACTTCGTGCAGCCAGGCGTCGGCGCGAAGCTGCATTTCGAAGCGGGGCGCGGCGACATCGATTGGCGGCGCGCAGAGGTCATACTTGCCGGACGCAGATACTATGGACCGATCGCGCTGTCGGCAGAGGCGCAGGGCGGCGCCGTGTTCGGCGCGGTGATTCCGCCGCAGCAGCTGTTCGAGCTCGGGGGAAGTGCTGGCCTGTCCGGCTACGACTACAAACAGTTCGCCGGCGATCGCGCCGCGCTGTTTCGCAGCTACGCGAGCTATCAGTTTCCACTGTGGCGTGTGCCGATTCGCGTGCGAAACTACGTAATTCCCGGCTTGTCGCCTGGACTCGCGGTGGGGCTGCAGGGTGGCTGGACGGAATTGTCGTCCAACGCAGCGCGGGTCGCCGTGCGTAATCTCGGTGCGCTGCCGATGCCGGTTGCGAGTGACGGCATTCGCGCGACGATCGGTGCGGGGATCACGCTGTTCAACGGCTCCGTGCACATCGGCACGGCGCGGCCGATCGATCAGCCCGCACCGTGGAAGCTCGCAATTGGATTCGGTCCCGCGTTTTGAGTGTCATCCCGCACCAGCGACAGCGAGTGTCCGGACCTACCTTCTCTACGCTGTGGCCCGGCTAAAATCGTACCGACAACCAGATGCGCATTCGTCTTCTACTTACTGTGCTGCTCGCCGCCCCACTCGGGGCTCAGTCACCAGACACCAATGCGGTGAAGCTGGTCGTCACGCCCGATCGCTCCGACTGGATCTACAACGTCGGCGACACGGCGCGATTCAAGGTGTCGCTCCTTCGCGCGGGCAAGCCGATTTCGAATGCTCGGGTGCGCGTCTCGTTCGGGATGGAGCGAATGCCGGTGATGCGCGTTGACACCGTGGACTTGGGCACCGGTGAGCGCACCCTGAAAGGCGCGCTTCCGCATCCCGGATTCCTTCGCGCCACCGCGACGGCTGTCGTCGACGGAGCGAGCTACATTGGAATGGCCACCGCCGGCTTCAGCCCGGAGAAGATCACTGCGTCGGTGACGATGCCTGAGGACTTCCAGGCGTTCTGGGCGAAGGCGGTCGCCGATGCGCGACGTACGCCGCTCGCGCCGATCATGACGCGATTGCCGCAATACTCAACGCCGGACGTCGACGCATATCACGTCTCCTTTCAGAACCAGCGCGTCGGCAGTCGCATCTACGGCATGCTCGCGATGCCCACCAAGCCAGGCAAGTATCCGGCGATGCTCGTCGTCCCCGGTGCTGGCGTGCGGCCCTACTTTCCGGGCGTTGCGACGGCGAAGCGCGGCGTGATCCGCCTGGACATCGGCATCCATGGCATTCCTGTCGATCGCGATTCACTACTCTACAACGAGCTCCGCGCCACCGCGCTGCAGCAGTACTATCTGTACGGCGCTGAAGATCGCGACAAGTACTACTACAATCGCGTGATCGTCGCGGTGCTGCGCGCCGGTGATTTTCTCTTCTCGCTGCCGCAGATCGACAGCACGCATTACGTCGTACAGGGTGGCAGTCAGGGCGGTGGTCTCTCGATCATTGCCGGCGCGCTCGATCCTCGCGTCAAGGCGATTGGTGTCGTGCATCCCGCCATGTCCGACCAGTTCGGCTACTTCCAGGGACACACTGGCGGTTGGCCGCACATGTTCCAGGACACGTTGCACGTGAGCGCGCTGAAGGAGAAGAAGGAGACCATCCGCTACTACGACGTCATCAACTTCGCCCGGCTGCTCAAGGTGCCGGGCTTCTATACGTGGGGCTTCAACGACAACACGGTGCCACCAACGTCGTCGTATGCGACGTACAACACAATCACGGCGCCCAAGCAGAAGAGGCTCTTTCCCGAGACCGGTCACTTCCTCGTGCCGCCACAGCGCGATGCACTCGACGCCTTCCTCCTCGACGCACTCGGCGTCACTGCACCATGACGGTTGTGGATCGACGATCGTTCCTCGCAACAGCCGGCGCTCTCGCCGCGGTCGCGTGCGCACCGAGCGCGATGGCGCGAAGCGTTGATCACGACGTGGTGATTCGCGGCGGCACCGTGTTCGACGGAATGGGAGGTGAAGGTCGCGAGATGGATGTCGCGATCGCATCGGGGCGCATCACAGAAGTTGGACCGCGCATCAGTGCGCGCGGCCGGGAGGAGATCGATGCCAAAGGACTCGCGGTTGCGCCGGGCTTCGTCGACATCCACTCGCATGGCGACGGCAATCTCACAGATGATCCGCGCGCCGAATCGGTGATTCGGCAGGGGATCACGACGATCGTCGTCGGTGCAGATGGTAGCTCGCGGGCGTCGGGCGTCGAAGATAAAGGATTCGCGGGGTACTTCGACGGGCTGGATCGGATGCGCGTGGGACCGAACGTCGCGTCGATGGTTGGGCTCGGGTCGGTGCGCGCCGCCGTGATCGGCGATCGCGACAGGCCAGCCACACCCGACGAGCTTCGTCGCATGACGGCGATGGTCGAGCGCGCGCTCGCCGATGGTGCGTGCGGCGCGTCGTCGGGACTCGAATACACGCCAGGTGCGTTCGCGTCGACGGACGAGCTCATTACGCTCTGCCAACCGCTGGCGAGTCGTCGGCTGCCGTACGCGACGCACATGCGCAATGAGGACGACCAGCTGCTCGAATCGATCGATGAATCGCTGGCGGTCGCGAAAGGAGCCGGTTGTCCTCTGCAGGTCTCGCATCTCAAGACGCAGGGTCCGCGCAATTGGCCCAAGCTCGACGTCGTGTTCAAGCGATTCGCCGATGCGCGCGGCGCCGGAGTGGACGCAGCGTTCGACTGGTATCCATATATCGCGTATTCCACCGGACTGACGAACCTCTTTCCCGTCTGGAGCCGCGATGGCGGCACCGAGGGATTCTTCGCGCGGCTCGCCGACTCGAGCGTCGCGCCGCGCATCAAGCAGGAGGCGCTCGCGAAGGTCGAGCTCATCGGCGGGTGGGACAACGTGCAGATCTCGTCGGTGCGTGCGGTCGAGGATCGTGACGCCGAGGGCAAGCGGCTCGGTGCGCACGCCCGGACGCGCGGCATCGATCCGTACGAGTACGCGCTCGGCCTGCTGAAGCGCAGTAATGCGAGCGTCGGCATGCTCGGCTTCGCGATGAGCGAGGAGAGTCTCGATCGGATTCTCGCGCATCCGTTGGCGATGGTCTGCTCGGACGGCGGCGGCTTCGCGATCGATGGCCCGACGCGTCGCGGCAGCCCGCACCCGCGCGGCATCGGCGCGTTCCCGCGTGTGCTCGGCCGCTATGTTCGCGAGCGAAAGGCAGTCACGCTGCCCGACGCGA
>JAQBPV010000317.1 GCA_028287345.1 Gemmatimonadota bacterium | reverse complement strand
AAGGTCTCCGCGCTCTTCGCCCAACATTTCGCCGACCCGGTGGTGCTCGCTGGCGTGAACGAGATCGAGGCACTGGCGAACGGATTTTCCAACAAGATCTGGCAGAAGATCACACTGCTCGACCGCGCCGTCACGAGCTCCCCAGCCGCTCAAACTCCTGAGGAGTGAGCACTAGCCAAGGCTCGTGAAGCCGCGCGACACTGTGTCGCATGTGTGCAACAGCGAAAGGCCTGTCAAGGACAATTTTCGCGCGTAAACGTCAGTCCGCTATTCCGGTGCAACTATCAGTCATTGAACGAGATACGCGCCAAACTCGTGGCTGAACGCCCGCTGGAAATATGCGGGAAAAATGGGAGGACTTTCATGGCCTGCGACCTGCTTTTCACTGTTGCACCAGAGTCGCTGCCGTAGCTCCAGCTCGAGCATGTCGCCCCCCCCTTTGTTGCCGTGTTGCCTGCGGCAGCGCTCCGGTCCAACTTCACGCGTCTTGGCTCCTCCGAGCTGAGACGCGTTCGCATTTCGGGGCCGACGACGGAGAAGCAAGTCCCTCGACTTCGTTCGTCGCGCGCGACCATTTCATGGCCTCGGCACCCGACACGACGCATCATGGAGGCACGCGCGCTATCATTCCAAGACGTCGCACGCCGTGCGACTGACGCGCAGGTCCTTGCAGCTTCCGTAGTTCCAATTGGAGCAACCATCCGCCAGTGGCAAAAAAACCCAACTACGACTTCGAGAAGCGCCGAAAGGAATTGGATCGGAAGAAGAAAAAGGAAGACAAGCGTGCGGAGCGGCTCCAGCGCCGCCAGGATGGACTCCCGGAAGAACCGGATGCGGTCGAGGGCGAGCCCGCCGTCGAGCACGAGCAGGCCGACGGCGTAGCCGAATAGTCAGCGGTTGCGCAGGGCGCGCGTGAGCATGCGGTCGAGCCCAGATGCGAAGGCCTGCTTGTCGCGAGCATTGTAGGCCTTCGGACCTCCGGTCTCCACGCCACTAGAGCGGAGGTCGGCCATGAAGTCGCGTACGGACAGTCGCTCGCCGATATTCTCCGACGTGAACTCCTCGCCGCGATGATCGAGCACGGCCACCTTCTTCGCGACGAGTGCCGCTGCCAGCGGAATGTCCGCGGTGATCGCCACATCACCGGCCTCCGCGGCCGCTTCGATGAAACGGTCCGCGACATCCGGCCCGCCCTCCACTCGCTCGGCACTCACGAACTTGTGGCCGAGTGGGATCTGTACGCGCTGATTGGCGACGAGAACGGTGTGTAGCGAGAGACGCTCCGCGGCGCGGAAGACGATCTCCTTCACGTCCCGCGGCGCGGCGTCGGCGTCGATCCAGAGCTTCATCGCAACAAGCTAGTTCATGCGCCGTGCACCATCGACATTCCCGACGGCCGTCACGATGTTGTACTCACTGGCGATCACCCCCGAAAATTCCGCGCGACAGGTGGAGATTCACAATGACCGCGACCGACCGAGCGCTGATCAGCGACTTGATGGGCGAATACAGGCGCTATCGGCTCCTCGCCGAAGGTGCGATGGCGCAGATGCCGGACGAAGCACTCAACTACGTACCCACAACGGACTGCAACTCGGTGGCGATGATCGTCGCGCACATGAGCGGCAATCTACAATCGCGATTCACCGACTTTCTCACCGTTGACGGCGAGAAGCCGTGGCGCGAACGCGACGAAGAGTTCGCTGATCGTACCTGCACGCGTGCCGAAGTGATGGCATTCTGGACGGCTGGCTGGGCGGTGGTCGAGCGTGAGGTCGGCGCGCTCAGCGATGCCGATCTCTCTCGCGTCGTGACGATCCGCCAACACTCCCTCACCGTCCACGCCGCACTGTGTCGGTCCATCGCACATGTGGCGTATCACGTTGGGCAGATCGTGTTGCTCGCACGGATCACGGCGGACAAGCCGTGGGATTCGCTGAGCATTCCGAAGGGCAAGTCGGTGGAGTACAACCAACGTCCGACGAGGGAAAAAGCGCCCACGTAGACGAAGGTGTGAGAGAAGTGTGAGGTTTCCCAACGTTCCGTGGGTTCCGGTGTCGAACGCGAGCACCCACCCACTGACCATGCTGAACCGCATCTTCGTCCGGCACGTTTCGTCTTGTTGTCCGGCTGCCGGCGTCGGACTCGGCTTCCTTTTCTGCGCGTCGCTCCTCGGTGCCCAGATCACCACTCCAGCGTCGATGAAGGATGCGACTATGACGGCGACCGCATCGATCTGCAGGGCGAGATCTGGGGTCGCGCGACGCTCAAGAACTACATGTCGCTGAGTGGCTTCGTCATCAACCATCCGCCGACGTATGACGCGCTCCGCACGCGCGGCGGCGTGGTGGTGAAGAACTCCGGCTATAATTTTTATTCGGTCAACGTCAACGGTGACTCGCGCGATCGTGTGTCGTGGGACTTCGGCGGCAGCCACGGGCGCGACATCGCCGACAACGGCTGGAATGGGGACGGCTATGCCGACCTCATTTTCAAGCCGCTCGTGAACCTGCGCGTGAGCTTCGGGCCGAGTTATTCGCGCAACATCGAGCCGAACCAGTATGTCGTCACGGTCAACGACGCTACCGCTCCACAGTTCGGTGGTGTGCGCAACGTCTTCGCACGTCTCGACCAGCATTCTCTGTCGATGAACACGCGCATCAATGCGACGTTCACGCCAAACCTCACGCTCGAGCTGTTCGCGCAACCATTTCTCGCCAGTGGCGCCTACGACGAGTTGAAGCAGTACGCTACGCCGCGCACGAACTCGACGCTCACCTACGGCGTCGACATCGGCACCTCGACGCCAGTGAAGGATGCGAGCGGTCAGATCGTGTCGTATCGCATCGATCCGGACAACACAGGTCCTGCCGCGTCCTTCGACGTCGGCAATCCCGACTTCAACGTGCGATCGCTGCGCGGCACGGCTGTGTTACGCTGGGAGTATCGACCGGGCTCCACGATGTTCTTCGTGTGGACGCAGGAGCGCTCGGGCTCCGAGGCGTACGGCAACTTCGATTTCAACCGCGACAAGTCCGCGCTATTCCGCGATCGACCAGTGAACGTCTTCCAGATCAAGGCGAGCTACTGGCTCGGCATCTAGGCTGGTGAGATTCTGGGCGAGGGCGTCATCCGGCCAGGATGGCGCCCTTCGCATTTTCGCGTGACCGCCCGCAAGCCTGACGGGTTGGGCCGAGCATGAGACCTCTCATTCGAACCTTCCTCGCGCTGCTCGTGGTGCTGAGCATCGGCGCATGTGACAACCCACTCGCCGTTGGCGATGGTGTCGAGGTGCGCTTCCGCAACTCCACGTCGATGACGCTCACCGACATCTCACTGTCGTGGCCTGGCGGTGGGATGCAGCTGCCGCAGCTCGCCCCGGGTGAAGTGTCCAACTACGAGGCACACGACGGTGCGTATGCCTACGGCGCGCTCCGGGTCACCGGTAACGGCACGGTGCGTCGCCTGCAACCGATCGACTACGTGGGAGAGTCGCCGCTCTCACCGGGCAAGTACACGTATGTTATCGTCTCGTCGACATACTTCACCGACGGCATCGACCTCCAACTCGAAGTGGCGAACTGACCAGCGCGCCGCTACTCGGCGATTACGCGAAACCTCAAGGTGCCAGCGCTGTCGAGGAGAACCACGGTGCGTCGCTCACCGCTCGGCACGTTTACAGCACCTGTCGTCGCGAGCTTCACGCCGCCGCCCGGTGCAGTGACGAACACTTCCCAATGGCCGGGGTCGCTTTGCAGGTAGGGCGACGTCGCACCGTAGACGAACGGCGTCAAGATGTGGACCGGCGTTTGGAAGTCGGGCTGCGTGCGCCAGAATTCGATCGCCCTTCCGCCGTTGGCGAGATGCGCGACGCGAAGCTTGCTCTTGCCAGCGGGGACCACGTTCCCCGTATCGAGCAGGACGCTCAACGCTACGCGCGACGCAGTGTCGGGAACCACGACCATCGTCACCGTCGCATTGTCGGCCGCGTGGACGGAGATGTTCGCCACGGTGCCTGTTGGCGACCGCACGCCAACGACATGGGGGCCAGCTCGCACACCCGCGTTCGACGATACGTTTGCGACACCAAGCGCCGGCGTCGTCACTACGCCGTCGATCAGGATGTCGAGCGGCATTCCGCTCGCATTGATCACGCGTACCGCGGCGGACGGATCTTGCACGATAGTCGGCGTGTCGGCGCAGGCCGAACCGAGCGCGGCGGCCAAAACGACCAGAACAGTTCGCAGATGGGACATGAACGCCTCTCTTGGTGCGCTGAAACAAGCGAGCAAACCACGGTACTCAAAGATGATCCTCGATAAATCGCATTTGGTGTTCCTCCTCGGAGGACTGACGGTTGCCGGCTGCAGTGCGGGCCTCATCGACGGCACCGTGTGCACGCAGGAGGCGCGCGCGGGCATTACCGTGGATGTCCGCGACTCCGTGAGCAACGCGCTCGTCGGGCGGGGCTCGCTGATCGTCGCGCGAGAGGGCGCCGTGGCCGACACGGCGGTCACGACGCTCGGCGACGGACCGTTCGGTCTCCTCCTCGAGCACTCGGGAACGTTCACGCTCTCGGTGACGCAGACGGGTTATCAGCCGTGGAGCAGGACAGGCGTGCAAGTCACACGAGGCACCTGCCATGTGAATGCCGTCGCGGTCACAGCGCGCCTCCAGAAGTAGAGCACTGGCGCTTCTCGCCGCCGCACACGAATTTCGCGCCCATGACCGCATCAACGATTCATGTCGCCCTCGCCAGCATGAACGTCGGTCGACGTACATGACCTTTCTCGGATTGAGCCAGTGGAAGCCGCGGCATCTGCTCGCGGCGTGGTCGGCGTACTGGGCCGGGCTCGCGCTCGTGACTCTTGGCCCAGCGGCGCTCGCCATCATGCGCGTCACCATTCCCGAGGGCGCAAAAGGGAGTGTGGCCGCAAACTTCGGTGACGCGGGGCTCGAACTCGTCGTGAAGAGTGCGGAAGTCACGACGTACCTCGGCCATGCATCCGTCGTTTCGGTCGCACTCTGGCTGGCTGCTCCGCCGTTGTTGTTGTGGATCGCCTGGCTCGCGACGCGCCCCGCGCGACGTCATGAGGAGGAGTTGGACACACAGCCCGTTCAGTTGCTCCGCGACGCTCCGATCTCCCTGTACGATCGCGAGCGGCCGAACGAAGAAAAGGTTGACCGCAATTGAGGCGGTGTCGCGGACTCGATGTCGCGCGCGCGGACTCCGTAGCTCTCTGGGCACATCATGCTGACACTGGCCACGATCGGATACGAGGGCGCAACGGTGCAGGGCTTTCTGGCGGCACTCGAGGAGGCACGCATCGAGATGCTCGTCGACGTCCGCGCCGTCGCGATGTCTCGGCGCCCGGGCTTCGCGAAGAGTCGCCTCGCTGCGAATCTCGACGAGGCAGGAATCGAGTATCTACACTTACGCGGCCTCGGCACCCCAGCTGATGGCCGAGCCGCAGCGCGCGCCGGCCGTCACGAGAAAATGCGCGAGATCTTTCGCGAGCATATGACGACCCCAGTCGCGCAAGCGGATCTCGAGACGCTGGTGAGCATCGTGAAGGGTGGGAAGCGTGTGGCGCTGATGTGCTTCGAGGCCGATCCAAGGCATTGCCATCGGAGCCTGGTCGTCGAGGCATTGGCGGCGCACGTCACGACGGAAGTGCGGCATCTCTTTCCGGTCGAGGATGATCCGGATTGAATGTTTCGCCTTCGGTCCCGGACGACCGGCACACGCATCTCGTTCAATATCAAAAGGCAACCGAAGGAAACGGTTCAATCCGCTCCCATCGGTTGTCGGTGTACTTCCGCTTCTTTCGAGCGCGTTTTCTCGACTATTGGAACTGCCTGAGCTCCACACGCGAGTTGTTGAGATACACGCCAGCGAATCGCGTCACATCGCCGACACGCAGGTTCTGGAAACGCTGCTGATCGGAGCGAGTCGGGTTGTACGGCATCGACACCGTCAGCACCTGGTTGTTGCTGGTGATCTCGAATAATCCATTCTGCACGTCGACGCGGCGCACCGAACCCTGAAGCGTGTAGACCTGTGCGTTGCTCGTGGTTCCTCCCGATCCCGCTACCGGCTGATCGACCTGCACGAGATCAGTGTAGTACGCGCCGTTCTGCGTGCTCTGCACGCGTGCCGTCACCTGATCGCCGTACTCGAGCGAAGTGATACCGTAACTCTGGTTCTGGTAGACCACTTTCGTCTGCTGGTCGAACACCAGCGAGACGCCCTGTCCATTCGACTGCCGCAGGTTGATCTGTTGATTGCGCGTGTCGACGTTCTGGATGGTGCCGCTCACCTGGCTTCCGCCCGCTTGACCGCCGCCCAGCACACTGCCGAGGACGTTTCCGAGTGAGCCTGCCTGCGCGCATCCGCTGACTGCGGCGATCGCCACAGCCGCCGCGGTTCTTCGTGCGTACCGTTGCATGATGGTCGACATGATGAGCCTCCGTGTGATGCGCACCGATTAGGCAATCGCAGTGCCTGACCGAGGCGAGCCGGACAGCGAGTCGACATATTGACTCGTCCCTCGATGCATCAGGACTCCACTCGATTCGGATTGCCCACCATGCGTCTTCCTCTCCTCGCCATCGCTGCGCTCCTCTGCGTCGCCTGCGCGCCAACTCATCGCGCGCCTGAATTCCTCGCCACCACATCGGGTCCGGCTCGCCCATTCTCCCCCGCAGTTCGCGCGAACGGTTTCATCTATCTGTCAGGGCAGATTGGAACCGACAGCGCAGGACGAGTCGTTTCAGGTGGCATTCGCGCCGAGACGCGACAGACGATGGAGA
>JAQBPV010000538.1 GCA_028287345.1 Gemmatimonadota bacterium | reverse complement strand
GAAGCCTTCGACGGTGCCCTTGAGCCCTTCAGTCCAAGCGAGCGCGCAGGTGGCGCCCGCCTCGACTCGTGTGTCCTGATCGGCATCGAAGCGATATTCGAATCCAGTGGACTTCTTGATCACACGCGATGGAGTGGACGTTCGTTCGAGACCCGCGAGACATTCGATGTCGTCGTAGAGCTCCTGCTCCGTCGCCTTCATGCGGTCGTAATACTTCCACCACCACGGTTTCTCCTCACGACGATGGAACTCGAGCAGCCACGCCAGAAGGCTCGTCACGCGCGCGGCTTCACCGCTCTCACTCTCGGCACGTGCGAGCAACCGTTCGGCGAGCTCGGTTGCGGGTGATTCCTCTTCCTTCGCCTTGGGCGGCTCCGGCGGTAGATATTCGATCTCCGCTTCCTTCTGTCGCGCGAGAAGCCAGTCGCGGAGACCAGCCGTGGACTCGCAGTCCACCTTGTTGTATGCGCGGATGCGATCGAGGATCGCCGGATTCTGCGTGTCGATCCAGTTCTGATACTCGACCACCGAGCCGCCAGCGCTCACGACGCCTTCGGTGCGCACCGGCATGTACAGATGCTCGACGTACTTGAGCGAATAGCTCGGCGTGCCGATCACCATGCCCTGACGGACCACCGGCAACAGGTCGACGAGGACTTCGTTCCGCAGCAGGTCGTCCACCTGTTCTTCACGCGTGCCGTGCGTGGTCATGAGGCGACACAGTGCGGTCTTCTCATAGGCAGCGTAGTGATAGATGTGCATCGATCGGTCTCGCTGCCAGCGATCGTACACCCAATCCACGAACTGCTCGAACGCCTTCTTCTCCGCGACCGGATCGTGTGCCCACCAGTCGCGGAAGACGGGCGTCCCACTATCAACAGTGACGACGCCAAAGAGATACTCGAGTCCACCGGGCGCGTAGGGAAAGCCCTCGAAGTCGAAGAACACATCGTTCGGCGACGGTGGCGGCAGCAGCGCCAATCCGCGACGTGGACGTTCGATGTCGCGCTCACGGAGGCGCCATGCGATGGTCCCTTTGCTCCGACTTTCCATCTGCATTGTGGCCTGCGCGCGCAGAGTCTCGAGCGTCGATGCGCTCATGCGCGGAACGGCGCCCGTGCTCGCGGCGAGACTCGCGACCATGTGGATGCCCGCCTCGCGAAGTCGTACGATCTGGCTTCGCGTGATGTTCGCGACGAGAGAAAGGTGATCGAGCGCTTCGAACAGCTTTGCGACAGCGTCACTCCATCGACCGTGCGAGCGATCGAGCGAAGGGTCGGGTCTCTTGTCGGCCGACCAGTCGCGATGAAACGTCTCGAGCGACCGCTTGAGCCGGCGGTAATAGTGCCAGAAGTCAGCGGTGAGGAACGACGTCTCGGTTCCATCGCCGAACACGAAGCCGAACTGTCCCGGGCGGTGCGACTGCATCGCCTCGAGCATGTCCGCGTAGGCGCAGAGCTGAAGAATGAAGTACGGCTTTGCCCAGCGTGCGAGCTTGGTATCGCGCGGCTCGTAGTGGTAGCCGTCCGGCGCCGATGCGTCGTCCACTCGATGCAGGAAGTCGGCGATGCCCATCCACTCGCCGGCGCGCAGTTCGCCCTGAAAGATCACCGATGCGCCCGACGCCATTGCGGTTCGAGTCGCGTCGTGTGCGTCGTACGTCTCCCTCGAGCGGGCGACCTGGACGAGATCGGGGATCTGCTCGAGCAGCTTCGCGAGATGCGCAGCCTCGTGCTCATTGCCGTAGCGCGCCACCAATGTGGCGTCCTCATCGGCGACGTCGGGCTGAAGATCGAGGCCGTCGTGCAGGCGCGTCGGCGCGCGTCCTGCGGATTCCGCATGTAAGCGGTCGCACCATGCGGCGAAGTCCCCCTCGAGATAGGAGATGAGGTCCCGAGGGGAGAAGCGGATGGTACCGTCGGACAGCCGGCGCATATGCGGTGACTCTCGATTACTGTGGCGATGTTACGCGCACTGAGACTTCAGGGATTCTCGGTCAACAGATGGAGGGCGGTCAAAGGAGCAAGCACATGCATCGCATGACATCCGCGCGACGAGATCGCTCCGAACCGCGCGACCTGTCCGGAGACTCCGTAAGTCGCACGCCTGATAACGGGAGTCGCGCGCGTCAGCGTGCAGTAGCCGATCACGTCCAGCAGTCAGATTTTGTGATGCCGCCGCTGGGCAGGGTCCCTTCTGGTACCCCCTCGGCACTGAACCGAGGTCGGCATGGACCAGGTAATTCCTTGCCTGATCTTCCTCGGGGCCGCGCATTCTCAGCAGCGCATAAGCCTCAGTGCCCTGAGTGAAATACGCGCGTCCTATGCCATTCGAGGAACGTTGGGTGAGGGTGATCCAGAGCATCGGGAGGTAGGATGGCCACACCTTCGGGACGAAGTAGCCTTCTTATCTCGTCACCGACACCTCGCTGGGCCACCATAATGCCACCATCATCCGCTAGGCTCACGAGGCCGCGATCGAAGGCCCAATGCATCGTTCTCGACAGCGCCAAGCCATTACGAACACTGTCAGGACCGCCATTCTCAACAGACCGAATGTGAGCCGCATCCACCTCTGCGCGGCCGTTCCCATTGGTCAGTCGCATTCCTGTGAACGCGCAACGGCCAGCATAGGCTTGCTCCACAACACGAAAGCGGAACGAAGCATCCCGAATCGCACGCTTTACTGTGAACGATGCGAACTGCCTTGCTGTGATGTCCTCCGAGACTACCAGATCGACTAGCCCATGACGGTGCCTCGCACTGTCCTGATCAAGCACGATGGCAAAGCCCTGAGAGATGATTGCCGCCGCCGTCGCTGAGGCCACGGTCACAACTACGTTCTGTAGTGTTTTGCCCGGTATCGTGGTGTCACTTACGCGAACGGGGAACGGAAACTCACAATACTCGCGTGTCTCGACAAAGGAGTTACTGGGGTCGTGCGGGTCCTCCCAAATTTCGCCGAGCGTAGCAGTACCGATAAATGCCGATCGCCCACCGCCAGGCGATTCCGGTGACGTTCCGCCGCGCTTTGGCTCGTAAACTAACACCATCTTACCTTGAAGCGACCGAATTCTCTCATGGTACCGCGCCTTAGGGTAGTGATATAGAACACCAGGCTGATCCTGATAGCTGGCAAATCGGCGCGTGACGATGACGCCTACTGCGTCCTGAATTTCATAGTTAGGCACTGCGAGTCTCGGCAATGGGATTCTACCGTTTCGAACCACTTCTTACGATGGCGAGTGTCCTGTACTCGCTACAGTACGTTGTAAACGTCGCCGGGCCGCATCGCTCAATGCCATGGCGCCGCGACATATGATTCGCTAGCCGCGTAATAATATCCTGTTATCCCAAGTATGTTCTGCGCACGCGGGCATTACAACTTCCGAGGAAGCAACGGCTACATTCTCTTATTGCGGTCGGAAGTGCACCCACGCAGACTGCAACAATCATTTTACGGATGAATCGCCTTACCTACAGGCCGCCAACCCGTCTTTGTGCACGAATAGCCGGCTTTATGGCCTGCTGCCACCAGCGGTGGCCACCAGCGTTTATTGTCGATGCGACACCATAGCGAGGATCCAGAGACGTGAGCGAAACGCCCTTGAATATCATTGCTGGAAACGTGATAGGAACCGCTCGTCTGGATGAGCGCGATGAGTTTGTGGACCGACCAAGCATTCGGACAGATGGTCGATGCGTAGAAGAGACGCTTGCAGCGCTTGAACGCGGCGATCGCGGCAAACCGATGGATCGTTCTGTTTTGGAGGTGCTTCGGTCACAATCTGCAGACGTGCTGGCAAGCATTGTCGAGGCCTATTCGACTGAAGTAGCTCGCGGCGAGGTGGGAAGCGACGGAAGCGGTCGCGCCAGCAGTGCCTACCCTCGCGGAGGCAAGTGTCCGACAGGTTTGCTTTATGGGCGGGTTCAGAGCGGAAAAACTGCTGCTATGATCGTCACTGGTGCACTCGCTATCGACAACGGCTTTCGCATTATCGTTGCTTTGACGTCGAACAATGTAAAGCTCGTGAAGCAGACCGCCGAGCGCTTCGCCGACTTAGACGGCGCACTAATCGCTTCGTCGCTCGATGGCTCGGGTGGTCGATATGCATGGGATCGCGACCGAAACAATATCGTGCGGTTCATGAGCGAACGTGGCGCCGTGTTCGTGTGTGCAAAGGAGGACGGCCATCTTCAGGCGCTCATCGAGTTTCTGCAGAGCATAGGCGCGGCTGACTTCCCTGCGCTGATTCTCGATGACGAAGCTGACCATGCAACGCCGGACACTCGCGTTAGAAGACGGTCTCGC
>JAQBPV010000313.1 GCA_028287345.1 Gemmatimonadota bacterium | reverse complement strand
ATCATGCTCCGGCCGCGCCTGCTTGAGCAGCAGCGCCGTGTACAACCCCGCCGGTCCGCCACCGATGACGACCACTCGCATGGCGAGATACTATAGGCTTCAAACAAATGCGCAAGCGAGCGCGGTCAACGTTGTGTAGAAAGGAACTTCGCTATGGTGGCATTCAGGAAGTCGCGATCCTGCGGACTGGCACCGGCGCCCGCGGGGTGGCCCCACAGCGAAGGGATGGGCACGAACGTCACCTGCGGAATGAACGGCGCCTCATAGCTCGCATCACCAATCGGAAAGTAGAGGTCGGTCTCCGACGGCATGTAGAGGAAGGGCACCTTGATCGACCGGAGTGCCCGCTCGACGTCGCCGTTAAATCCGGGCGTCGTACCGACGTCGTGCTTCTCCCATGTGCGCGCCTGGAGAATGACGTTGTTCGCATCTGCGGTGGAGAGGAAATTGGTGCGAAAGGTCTGCATGTACTGCTCGAGCGTCGTCCCCGCTGGTGCGTTGGCCTTCCACAGCTCGCGCCGCCACCACTCCTGCGAGTACAGCCAACCTGCCCACACCATGCCGAACGCCTCCATGCCCTTCTTCGGCGACACCGTGTAATCGCCGCCGTTGAACGCCGGATCGGTGGTGAGCGCCGCAATCTGACCCTCGAGTCGTACGATGCCATGGCCGTATGTCTTCGCCGTGCCGGACGTGGCCACGATGCGATCGGCGAAATCCGGATAGCTCACGGCCCACTGAAACGCCTGCTGCGCGCCCATCGAGAAACCGATGATCGCGCGCAGGTGCGTGACCTTCAGGTCGTCGATGAGCAGGCGATGCACCGCTTCGACATTGTCCCGAATCGTCGTGACGGGAAAGCGCGGTCCGTGGAACGGCTCGGGCGTATTGCTCGGTGACGACGAATGCCCGTTGCCGAACAACTCCGTCGCCACGAGGTAGAGGCTTGCGGTGTCGAGCGCCCGGCCCGGGCCGATCAACCACTCATAGCCATGATGCGTGGCCATGTAGTGCGACGGCAGGAGCACGACATTGTCTCTTGCGGCGTTGAGATGGCCGTAGGTGCCGTAGACCACTGTGCCTTTCGGCAGTACCACACCGGATTCCGTTCTGAAGTTCTCAATCACGAATTCGTGATGCTCTGCGCGGTCGGTGCGTTGCGCGTTCGCGGTGACCAATGCACAGAGCTGAAACAACAGCAACAACCTGACTTGAATTATTTGAATTTTTTGGAATCGCATCTCTGCGCCAATGAAATGTCTATGCACCCGGGTCGCGTTTGCTATTCGTGGTGAGGTGTCGAGTAGCGATGCGCCTCTCGACTTCATGCGGAGCAAATTCCAACAAATTCACATGATTCAAGTCATGGAAGTCGCCGCAGAGATGCTGTTCGCGCTTCGTTATTTGCGCTTCAGATGCGAGTACCCGTAGACGGCGTCGACCCGTAGAGTGGACACCTTCCCGTTCTCGGAGACGAACGTGTAGCGCGTTTCGCCGATCTGGAACGTGTCGTCGCCAACGTAGCGCGCTACGCGCGGCGTGCTGTTGTTGGGACCCACTGTAAGAACCGTGAGCTTTCCGCTGTCGGCAGCGATCGTCAGAGTCATCGGCCGGCCGCGACCTACTCCGCCGTATGTACCGGCGAACCTCGACAGGTCGCCAGTGAACGCAGTCGACGGTGGATTCTTTTTGCCGAATACCGCTTCAGTGATCTGTGCCGCGATTGCATCCGGCGAAACAGGACCCGTGCTGTTCACGAGCACGACGACGATCGCGTCATCATCGGGGAGATAGTTCGACGCTGAGAGAAAACCGTTGATGCCGCCGCCATGCTCGATCACCCGGTGTCCCGCGAGCTCGTGAACCGCGAGGCCCTTTGCATAGCGCAGCCTGGATCCATCGTTGAGCATGCCCGGCGTGGTGATCTCCCTGTATGACGCTGGCGACAGGATCTTTCCCCCGTGCAGCGCCCGATTCCAGGCGACGAGGTCGCCGGCCGTCGAGCAAAGCGAACCGGCCGCATATGGCCAGAGATGGTCGAGATACGCCGCGCGCACCAACCCATTCGGCCCCGTGTCGTAGCCGTGCGCTCGACGCTTCACGACGGCGTTCTCGCTGCAGTAGCGCGAGTCGTCCATCCCGGCCTTGTCGAACAGGTTCTTCTTCACGAAGTCGGCGTACGTCGTGCCGCTCACCTTCTCGATGATCAGCCCGACGAGGAAATACGCCGAGTTGTTGTAGATCATGTCGTCGCCGGTGTCGAAGTCGAACGGCTTCTTCGAAAAGAGCGCGACCAGCGAATCCCGCGGCTCATGCCGCCTCATGAAGTTTCCGAACTCCGGCAACTCGGTGTATCCCTTGATGCCCGACGTGTGGTCGAGCAGGCGACGGATGGTGATCGCGTGGTCCTGCGTGGGATAGTCGGGCAGGTATTTCGTGATCGGATCGTCGAGCGACAGCTGGCCGCGCTCCTGAAGAAGGAGAATGGCGCTCGACGTGAACTGCTTGGTCACCGAGCCGATCTCGTAGACCGCGCGATCCGGAGTGGGAACGTCGAGCTCGAGGTCGGCGTAGCCATAGCCCTTCAGCACGATCGTGTCGCGGCCCTGCACCACGCCAACGGACATTCCGGCTGCCTTCCCGCCCTGCAGCGCCCTGGCGACGATCGAATCGACGGCCGCCGCGGCCGATGCCCGGCTCCGCGCCTGCGCCTCGGCAGGATGCGATGTCGCCACCGCTGCGAAAGCGGCGGCGAGTACGACACCCCGCACGGACGCGTCAACCTTTGACATTCTTCGTCGCCTCGTCCCAGGTCACTGCGTTCTTTCGGAAGTACGACTCGTTCGCCATGTGACACGCCAGCGCCGCGTGGTGGCCGAACACGACGTCTTCGACGACTGGCTTCCTGCTCTTCACTGCATTGAAGAACGTCGTGAGATGCGGCGTGAGGTCGTCGTAGTCGGGGCCATGGAACGTCAGCACTTCCGACATCGCCTCTGCGCGAACCCTCGCGTCGTTCTCCTCGTGCCACTTCTTCGCGTACGCCTGCCGCATCGCGCGAGGGAAACTTCCCGTGTAGTAGCTCGGCGACATGTCCTTTCCCGACTGCGGCGTGAACGTGATGCTGTTACCGGTCACTTCGAGAAGTCCCTTTGACCCTTGGAAGCGATAGAGCTCCGGCATCTCGGTCGCGGAATTGAGACGCATGTACACTGGGAGGTCGCCGTAGTAGTACGAAACGGCGTGGACGTCGGGCATGTTCCGGCCGTCCTTCCAGTGACGGATTCCGCCAACGGCCATCGCCTGCTTCGGCGCTTCGTTGATGTCGAGCATGAACATCATGCCGCTGATGAGGTGGACGAGCAGGTCGCCCGCCACGCCCGTGCCGTACTCCTTCCAGGCGCGCCAGCGCGCGAAGAGGATGGGATCGAAGGCGCGCTTGGGCCTGACGTCGCCCTGCCAGGTATCCCAGTCGAGATTTTGCGGCGACAGATCCGGCGGCGGCGGATACTGCCACGCGCCATTCGGATCATTGCGGCCCATCCATCCTTCCACGAGCATCAGGTCGCCGAGCTTCCCCTGCGCGATCAACTCCTTCGCCTTCGCGCAGACCTGCGAGCTGACGCGCTGCGAACCGATCTGCACGATGCGACCGCTCTTCTTTGCAGCATCGACCATCGCGACGCCATCCGCCGCGCTGTGCGACATCGGCTTCTCGCAGTAGATGTCCTTGCCCGCACTCACTGCGTCGATGACGATCTGACGGTGCCAATGATCGGGAACGGCAGCGATGATGCAGTCGATGTCCTTGTTGTCGAGCAGCTCCTTGTAGCGTCTCGTTACAGGAAGGTCGGGACGCACGATCTCTCGCGCGAGCACATGTCGGCCGTCATAGAGATCGCATGCTGCGGCGCACTCGACTTCTGGAATTCTTATCGCCTCGCCGAGCAATCCGGAGCCTTGCATGCCGACCCCGATGATGCCGAAGCGGACGCGGTCACTTGGGGCCACCTTCTTGACCGTACCGAGTGGCTTGATGGTGGGGAGGATGCTGCCGGCCGCGATGCTCGCGCCTGCATACGTGGCGCTGACACCAAGAAACTCGCGGCGAGATAGTTCGTGTTCCTCTTTCATGACAAAGCCTCCGGGAGGGTGGGCTTCCAAACATCATGCTTCTGATTTGAATCGCTGCCAAATAAGAGCGAGGTGTCAGGCAACCGGTGCTCAGGTGTCAGCCCCAGCAATCAGAAGACAGGGGGTGCGGCGATAGAGGTGCACTTCACGCGGTACGCCACACCCCCTGAAATCCTGACCACTGGAGCTGCCCACTGAGCACCTGATCTCTGACATCCCGAGTCAGTCCGCGATCGGAATCGCCAGTCATTCCATCGACACCACGATCTTCCCAAATTGTTCGCCGTGCTCGAGACGCTCGAATGCTGAACGGCCGTCGGCTAGATCGTACACGCGATCGATAGGAGGCGCGAGCTTGCCATCGCGCAATAGCCCGACGACAGCGGCAAACTCCGCGTCGTTGCCCATCGTCGAGCCGAGTAGGCTCCACTGGTTCCAGAACAGCTTGCGGACGTCCGTGGTCACCATCGGGCCCGACGTTCCGCCGCAGGTGACCAGTCGTCCGCGACGACCGAGCGCCGTGAGCGATTGCGTCCATGTCGCTTCGCCGACCGAGTCGACGACGACGTCGACACCCTTCTTCTCCGTGCGGCTTCGGACGATGCGACCGACGTCGACGTCGCGGTGATTGATCGTGTCGTCGGCGCCGAGTGAAACAGCGCGAGCGAGCTTGTCGTCGCTGCCCGAGGTCACCGTGACATGCGCGCCGAGCATCTTCGCAATCTGGAGTGCGGCAATGGCCACGCCACCGCCGATGCCCCAGATCAGCACTCGCTCGCCCTCGCAAAGTTGCGCGCGCGTGATCAACATCCGATACGCCGTGAGCGTCGCGAGCGTGAACGCCGCCGCCTCCGCTTGATCGGTGTCCGCCGGAATTGCCAGCACGTTCACCGCCGGCACAACGACGTATTCCGCCATGGTCCCGGGAAAGTGTTCGCCGAGTATGCCGAAGCGGGGGCACAGCGGTTGTTCGCCGGCGAGGCAGTACTCGCAGGTGCGGTCGCTCAATCCGGGATTGATGACGACCGTATCGCCGATGGAGACCGACGTCACCGCGCTGCCGACCGACTCCACGACGCCCGTGCCATCCGCGCCCAGAATCCACGGCGGCGTGATGCTGACGCCGGGCAG
>JAQBPV010000509.1 GCA_028287345.1 Gemmatimonadota bacterium | reverse complement strand
GCCTCATCGAGGTGCGCAGCGGCATGTTCGATGACACGTTGCGCGGCCTGCACGTAGAACGATCGTGTGTCCGATTTCATGTCGCGAATCTATCGCGACCGCTCGACGGGTCGCTTGACGCTGTTTGCGCTTTTTCGCGGCTGAAACGCGAGAGAGGACCGTCGACGATCCGTCGACAGTCCTCTCGCCTATTGCACAGCCAACGCCTAGTAGAGTTGCGCGAGCACGGCCTGCAGTATGGTTGCCGGAACGTTGGTGAACTGCAACTGATTCGTTCCGGTGCTCACGAGCGCGCGTCGCTCTGCACCGTCACGCAGGCGATAGTAGACGTACTGCGACTGTCCATACGGAGCCACGCGTGTCACCGTGTAGCCGCGCCGACGAAAGATGTCGCCGAGCACGGTGGCGCCTTCGCTCGTCCCGTAGCGCTTCTTGTACTGCCCCGGTGGCATCTGTCCCGGCTTCTTCGCGAGACCAGGCGGCACTCTCGATCCAATGTCCTGCGGTCGCACGCGGTTCTGGTCGCGCAGGCGGATCGCCTGCGCGTCTTCACGCGAGATGTGCTTCTCCGCTTTATCGTGGTCTTTTTCGTGGCCCTTGTCCTTGTCGTGTCCCTTGCCCTGCGCGCCAGCGCTTCCGGCGGCGAGTGCGAGAGCCGCCAATGCCGCGAAGATCGAAGTATGAGTGCGCATGTCGGTGCTCCGTGTTTGTGAGTGGCATCCGAAGCGATGAGCCGCCTCTGCACCACATGTAGGCAGGATCGAGACCGCAGGCCGCCGATTCTCGCAAGTGTGTCGTGGGTCACATGTCATGAACCGGGCACATCCGACCGACACTATCTTTGGAGACGCACGTCGATTGACCTCATGGCAGGAGTAGGGATGGCAGCGCACAGAATTCTCGTCGTGGATGATGACAGCCTCATGGCCCGAAAGCTCGTGGCGAAAATCATCGCGTGCGGATTCGAAGTGGCGGGAATAGCCTCCTCAGGGAGTGAGGCCGTTGCCTTTGCGGCCGAGCTCAAGCCGGATCTCGTGTTGATGGACGTCGTCCTTGGCGGCGACATGGATGGTCATCAGGCCGCCGAGGAGATTCGCTGCCGCCGCCCCATTCCGATCATCTTCATGGCCGATGCCGACGACGACGCCACTCTGAAGCACTTGAGGGATGTCCAGCCGTTCGGTCACGTGGCGAAGCCAGTCTCGGCCAAGGAACTGTGCATCCACGTCGAGACGGCGCTTCAGGACGACACCGCGAAGAACCGGATCAGCGAGATGGAGGAGCGTTTCTTTTTCGTCTCCATCGACATGTTGTGCATTCTCGACTTCACGGGATACTTCAAGCGACTCAACCCCGCGTGGGAGCGAGCGCTCGGCTTCTCGATCCAGGAGTTGATGTCACGCCCGTTCCTCGAGTTCGTGCATCCCGACGATCGTGAGAGGACGCTGAAGCAGAATCGCAGCGTGCGCACCGGCGGTCAGGCGCTCGCCTTCGAGAACCGCTACCTGTGCAAGGACGGCTCGTACCGATGGCTGTTGTGGAACGCCGCACCCGACTCCGAGAACCGAGTCATCTACTCCGTCGCGCGGGACATCACGGAGCGAAAGCGAGTGGAAGCAGAGCGCGACGCGCTCGTGCGACAGCTGCAGGCGGCGCTCGCAGAGGTGCAGACGCTGCGCGAGATATTGCCGATCTGCTCGTACTGCAAGAAGATCCGCGACGACGAAAACTACTGGCAGACGGTCGAAGGCTATATGTCCCAGGTGACAGGGCTGAAGTTCAGCCACGGCATCTGCCCGACGTGTTACGAAGCGGAAGTCGAGCCGCTGCTGTACGAGCTGGAGGAGCGATCACGAATGGCTGGCGACTAAGGAGCCAACGGAGTCGCGCGCACGGAATCCCACACGGCCAGCGCTGGCTTGGGACGATAGTTGACGTCCAGCAACCCAAGCTGCGCGAACAGTGGAAGGATGGAGCCTGGCGGCACCGGAAACGACGCCATGTCGAAGTCCGTGAAGGTGATCTGAAAGATGCCGACGAGCTTCGCCGCATCCGCGATGTGCGCCTGCCGGCGGATGTAGCGCGCCTGCAGCGCCGGCGACGACATCACGCCCGTGACAGAACCGGACGACCAACCGCCTTCCACCACGAGCATCGGCAACGGCGCATCGGCCACGAGTCGCGAGTAATACTCGATCGGGAACTCTTCCGGAGTGGTGAAGCCGGCGAGGTACGGGTAGGACGAAAGGCCGAGCGCCTGCACGAAGGTAAAGTCCGTGCGGTCGCGCTGGATGCCCACGTAATTGCTCGCGGGAAGTCGTCCCCACGCCGTTTCGACCTGTACGCTCACCATCAACTGCGTCGTCGAACCGGTGGCGCGCAGCTGCTGTGCTGCGGCGTTCGTCATCGTGACGACGGCGGAATACACGGGTGCTGACGCGATAGCGCGAACGAGGTTCGTCTCCATCGCAAGCGCGAGATACCTGGGATGCAGGATGCTGTCGAATGCGACGACGTACTCGCGATACACGCGTTGCACCGCGGGCTCCGTGATCGAGCGGCCGAGCTTCACCAGTGCGTCATGCTCCGCCGAGCGATTCAGGCCGTTCGTTACGTCGAGTGTTGCGACGAGGGGAAGCCCGCGCTGCTGATAGCGAAGTGCCAGCGGATATTGATCTCGTCGGATGAGAATAGCCGGACTGCTGTCGGCGAGCAGCGCGACCCATGGGACGTCGATGACCATCAGCGCGGCGTCGCTGTGATTCGTCAGCGAGTCGACGGTGCGCAGCACTTCCTGGACGGTGAGTCTCGGCGGCAGCGACGAGAATCCCATGCGATACGTGCGCGTGCGACTGCCAGAAGGATTGGGATCCGTCCCCGTCGATGCGCAACTTGCGACGAGGGCTGAGGTGATCAATGCACGCAGGATGGTGACGCCATTCATTGAGCACCCGCCAGGAAGATCGATGGGATCCGTACCCGCGGCGTCGCGGCTCGTCGAAGTCAGTACGCCGGATCTGTCTTCAGGTTCCGGAAGGTGATGGAATACCTGAGCGCATCGACGCCGGGAATACTGTGCTCCCATTCACTGCGCGCTGGTCCGTCGAGCACGTAGAT
>JAQBPV010000490.1 GCA_028287345.1 Gemmatimonadota bacterium | reverse complement strand
CCCCGCACGTGCGCCCGCATGATGAGCTGCCGATACGCGCCGATGATGTCGTCGGCCGTCACACCATCCGTCGCGCTGCGGCCGATGTCGTTGATGCCCTCCAGCAGAATCACGTGCGTGATGCCGGGCGTCATCAGGACGTCACGATCGAATCGCGCGAGTGCACTCGGCCCCGACCCATACGTGAGCACGCGGCCGCCCGAGATGCCCGCGTTCACCACCGCCTTTAATGGCTCGCCGCTCGCGAGCAGTCGCTCCGCGAGGATGTTGGGCCAGCGCGTGTTGGCGTCTCGCGACGACAGCGCGCCGTCTGTGATGGAGTTGCCGATCGCGACGATGACGCCTGTTGCCCTGGCGTTCGAGACGTCCACACCGACGAGAAAGGGCCACACGTAGATGCTCGTGTCAGCCGAAAACGTTGGCGATCCGGCGACATTGCCTTTTACCACATAGTTGGTCTGCAGCGCCAAAGCGTGGCGCGTGGTGAGTCGCGCCGAGTCTGAGACGTAGAGGCTGACGGCGAGGTCGCGGAGCGCCGGGACGGAAACCGTCAACGGATCGCTGAAGGCAATCGCGCCCGGACGGAGGCGAACTCCTGGCTTGCCGTCGAAGGTCAGCACTCGATCGGTCGACGCATCGACCGCTACGCCGGAGCTCCGCTGCGCGATGTGCGCGGCGCCGATCACGAGGGGCCGGTCGCCGTATTCGTTCGACAGCCGGATACGGACCCTGTCACCGCCGATGGACGTGCGGACGATGAGGCGGACGGTCTGGCCGAACAGCGTGGGGACGCGGTCGATGGAGTCACGAGGAGGGCGAGGTCCCGCGTCGGACGGGCTCGCGGTCCATGTCGCGAACCATCGCTGTGATGGGGCGAGTGGTTGCGGTGACTGCGTCGACGACTGGGCGCAGGCAGCGGTGAAGACGAGCGCAAGCAACAGCAGACGGGTTCGACGCATCAGTCAGTTCTCGTCAATCTAGAGGTTGATTCGCAGGTCTCGGCGGGCACAGCCTACCAGCGCGTCGTAGGCTGCCACGAGGGAGGCATAGACGTTCTGAGACATCAGGCCGCCCTGAAGGGCATGGTCCGATATCTCGCTCAGCTGGCGCTGAACCGGTGCGAGGTCACGTCGACTCTCGGCGGAGCAACACACCGTCAGTACGGCAAGCCACGAATGGATCTCCGCGAGATCATCGAACCATTCCTTGATGGCCTCCTGCCCCAAGACCGCCTGTCCACTCGACGTTATGCTCGATCGCTTGTGCAGCAACCGCAGGACGTATCGCAGTGTGCTCGAGTAGGCCTCGAGCTGTTTGTTGCGGAGCCACGTCGCACGCTCCTGTCGGCGTTGGAGCGAATGTGCAAGGACCGTCCCGCTCAAACCTGCGACTGAGCCCAATCCAGCGCCGATGAGACCAGCAATGGTGGAATCCATGCGCTAGATCGTGCACAACATGGTGCTCGCGCGCCACCCTCTACGGCGTCGAAATGGTGACACAACCGGCGCTGTCAGGGTTCGCATTCGGTTGGTCGGATTCAAGACAAAACGCACGCGGACCTACACGAAGTGTAGATCCGCGTGAGCTTTTCGGTTGATCTTACCAACCCGGATTCTGCTTCAGCGCCGGATTGGTCAGCAGGTCGCTCTCGGGAATCGGATACAGATACATCTTGTCATCCCACTTCCGCGGGATGTCGTTCCGCCAGACGATCTCGCCCGACGTACCGTTGGCGAGCTTGAAATCGGTGCCCGTCACCGAGATGAATGTGATGCCAGCGGGCCGGTTCGCCGGGAGCACCGTGTAGAAGTACACGTCCGGCGTCCCATTCTCATCGAGATCGATATTCTGGTTCACCTGCGGCACGTAGATCCCGCGCCACTCCATCTCCATCAGTGAACCGCGCGCCCACCGCACGATGTCGTAGAAACGCAGCCCCTCCATCGCGAGCTCGATGCCGCGATCGCGACGAACCTCGAGGATCACTGGATTCGAGATGTTCGGGAAGTAGACGGACTTGAGGTACGGATCCACCACTGTCGGCAGCGTGGTCAGTCCGCCGGTGATGCCGGCGCGCGACCGGAGCGCGCCCACCGTAACCGCCCAATCCGCATCCGTCAGCTGCCCCAACTCCGCCTTCGCCTCCGCGTAGTTCAACAGCACTTCGGCATAGCGGAAGAGATGCACGGCGTTGGTGTTGAGGGCTCCGCCGTCCATCGCCACATCGTCTACGCTCCACTTGATCGGATGGTAGCCGGTGTAGGTGTACGTGAACGCCGGCGGTCCGGGGATCTGCACGCCCGCCTGGATGCGCTTGTATCCGGGTGTGCGGATCGTCTGGCTCAGGCGCCGGTCACGGTTCTTCGTCTCGTCCTGAAACGTCATCTGCTGATAGCCTGCCGTATTCGTGAACGGCGTGCCGTCGATGTTCAGATACGTGTTGATGAACTGCCGGATGAAGCTGAAACGCACGCCCGTCGTGGCACTGGTGAATATCCAGTTCGCCTGATGACGCACCGCGAGTGCCGTGCTCTGCGCATTGGTGAGCAATACTTCCTGCGCAATCGGCACGTCGCGGATGAACACCTGACGATACGAGTCCGTGGGGCCTGAACCGGTGTAGAGACTGTATCGCTTGCTGTCCATCAAGACCTTCGCCGAGTTGGCCGACTCGTTCAGCCATTTGTCCGCCGTCCCCTGGAGTGCGAGCTCGGGGTGATACTTCCGGAAGGTCCCCTCGAAGAGCGCCACGCGCGACTTGAGCGCGAGCGCCACGTCCTTCGTGATCAACGTGCGCGAGCCTTCGTTGGTCGACGTGATGTTGGCGATGGCGTAGTCGAGATCCTCGAGCACGTGGTCCATCACCACCGTGCGCGAGTCCCGTCCGCCGTGGAGCGCGGGGTCCGATACGTCGAGCGGCTTGTCGATCCACGGGACGTCGCCGTAGCGCTTCACCTTCTCGAAGTAGAACCACGCGCGGAAGAAGCGAGCGATGCCGTTGTAGTTGTTTCGCGTTTTCTCGAGGACGGCCGGATCGTTGTTGTTCACCAGGAAGTAGTTGATGCTGCGCAGCGTGTTCCACCGCCAGTTGACGTCGCCGCCCAGGGCGACCACCTCGTACTGTCCGGAGGCGGTGAGGTCGGTGACGCGCGGATTGTACACGCCTGCCCGGAGGAACTGCGGCACGTCTCGGCGCGCGGAGTAGTCCGTCATCGACTCGGACTGCGTGATGTTGTTCGCGTCCGGCATCCAGTTGTAGAACGAGTTCACGTACAGCGAGAGACCGTTCTCGGAACCGAACACGGCGTCCTTGCTCGACGTCGCCACGGGGTTCTGCTCGAGCGAGTCGCAGCCGGCGGCCAACACGCCTGCGAGCACGAGACAGAGCGGGATATATCGTCTGGTCATGTTAGTCTCGGATGATCAGAAGGTGACGGTCGCGCCGATATTGAAGCTGCGCAGCATCGGATAGTTGTAACCGTCGCCCGAGTTGCCATTCGGGTTGGCGTATTGGTCCGACGGCGCAGTCGCGTTCTCGACGTCGATGTTGTCCGCGTACTTGTACAGCGGCGACCACGTCCAGAGGTTCTCACCCGTGACGTAGAGTCGCGTGGCGCGCCCGCCGATGCGCGACGAGAAGCGCGGCGGAAGGTCGTAGCCAACCTGGAGGTTCTTCAGCCGGAGATACGCGGCATTCATCACGTACTTCGACTGTGGTGCGCGCAGGATACCGGCGGCGTTGTTCGAGAGTCGCGACGCGTAGCGCGGCAGGAACGAGTTCGGGTTCTCCGCCGACCAGATCATCCCCGGCTTGAGTTGCCACTCCGGCACCAGGCCGTACGGACGATTGTACTGGCCCCAGAAGGCGTTCGTCTCGGGGTTTGGATACCAGTCCTGCTTGCCGATGCCCTGGAAGGAACTGGAGATGAAGACGCTGCGGTAGTTGGCGCCGAGGTTGATGCCGTAGCTGTAGTGCGGCGTCGTGTTGCCGATGATGACGCGATCGCCAGGATCGTCCGCGGTGTTCTTTCCTGGATTCACCTTGCCGTCGCCATTCAGGTCCTTGAGCATGATGTCGCCCACCTGGATCTTGCCCGACGAGTGCGAGCGGAACAGGCTCTGGTCCGCGTGTTTCGCGATTTCATCGGCCGAGCTGAAGAAGCCCTCGGTGACATAGCCCCAGATCTCGCCCACCTTCTGCCCCGCGTAGAAGTCGGTGAGGAAGCGGTCGGGGTTGTTGTACTTCAGGATCTCCGCGTTGTAATCCGAGAGCGTGAGCCGCACGTTGTAGCCGAAGGGACGCGACCTCACGTTGAAGTCGTCGTGAAACGCGAGCACCGCCTCCCAGCCCTTCGTCTTCATGTCGGCGTAGTTGCCGCGCGGAGACGTGGCGCCGAACGTCGCCGGCAGCGTGCTGCCGATGGTGTACATGTTCGTCGTGAGACGCGAGTACACGTCACCACTGAAGCTCATCTTGCCGGCGAGCATCTCCGCGTCCACGCCGAAGTTGCGCGTCGTCACTGTCTCCCACGTCAGGCCGTCCGGCAACACCACCGGCGCACCGGTGTACTGCGGCTGAATCGCGTTCAGGATGCGTGTGGACTTCGTGATGTTGAACAGCTCATTGAACGTGTACGCGGCAATGTTGCCGTTTCCCATCGATCCGTACGACGCGCGGAACTTGAGGTCGGACAGCAGGTTTTCATTGACCTTCCAGAACGCCTCGCGCGACGGCCGCCACCCGGCCGACACGGACGGGAAGAACGCATAGCGCTGGTTCGTCGGGAACTTCGACGAGCCGTCGTAGCGCCCGTTCAACTCGAGGAGGTATCGCTCGTCGAAGTTGTAATTGAGACGATAGAAGCCACCGAGGATCGCCCACTTCTCGTAGTTGCCGCCGGTGGTGATTGATTGGCCGAGCGCGAGGTTGATGTTCTCCGCGTCGGGGAAGATCAGGCCGTTGCGCGTGACGTCGAGCCGCTCGAAGGTGGACTGCTCGTAGTTGGTGCCAAGCACCACGTTGACGTAATGCTTGTCCCTGAAGAGGCGTCCGTAGTCGCCGTAGAGGTTGCTCGCGAGATAGACGGACTTGTCATTCAGGTTGCGCAGGTCGTTCGTCGAGGTGCCGAGGTATTCGATGACGCCCGGCGCGCGGGAGTAGGGAATCTCGACGCGCCGGCGCATCTCGTCGTCGCCGGTGTTCTGGAACGTGAAATCGCCGTTGAGCTTGAACTTGTTCTCGAGGAACGTCGCGGTGAGGCCGGTGGTGTTGCGCACCAGGTTGCGACTCAGGTTGCTGCCGTTCTTTCCATAGTAGTAGTCGCCCACGGTGTAGGCGCCCGACCAGGTGAGCGTGCCATCGGGGTTGAGCATCGGCTCACTCGGATGTCCCTCGTCGGCGATGTTGCGCCAGATGCCGCCGCCCTCTCCGATGTTGAGCGGATTGAAGTACTTCCTGTTCGACGCGATGAGGTTGTTGTTCATCTGCAGCCACGGCTGGAGTTGGAGCGTGCCCGTGGCGCGCATGTTCAGCATGCGATAGTCGTCGGAGTTGTAGCGGATGAGGCCAGGCTGATCGAGATAGCGGCCCGAGATGAGGAAGCTCGCCTTGTCGGTGCTGCGCGATACCGAGAGGTTGTGCTCAGCCGATGGCGTCTGATCCTTGTACAGCAGTCCGTACCAGTCGGTGTTGGCGTAGTAGACGTACTGACCATCGGGGCCGACCACCACCTTGTCGAGCGTCGGGTCCTTCGAGCGACGCTCGAACTCGGCGAGATACTGCTGCGAGAACGTCTGCGTCTTGTTGACGTTCTGCGGGTTCGTTCCCTCGAAGTTGAAGAACGACTCGTTGAACATCTTCGCGTAGGTGTAGCCGTCCGTGACGTAGCCGGCGGGCACCGTCGGCGTGCGCTGACCGTACTTCGTGTCGTAGGTGATGGAGAATCCGTCGCGCGCTGGCTTCTTCGTCGTAATGAGCAAGACGCCGAATGCGCCGCGCGCACCATAGACCGCCGCGGATGCGGCGTCCTTCAACACCGAGATCGACTCGACGTCGTTCGGGTTGACCATGCTCGGGTCGCCCTCGACGCCATCGACCAGGATGAGCGCGTTGCCGCCCTGCCCGATGGATGTGGTGCCTCGGATGTTGATGCGCGGCGCCTGCGTCGGGCGGCCGTCGAGGAGGCGGATGTTGACGTTGGGTATGACGCCCTGCAGCCCCTGCGTGAGGTTGGCCATCGGCCGGTTCTCGAGCGACTGGCTGCTGATCTGATCCACGGCGCCGGTGAGGCTCCCGCGCTTCTGCGTGCCGTAGCCGACGGCGACAACTTCGTCGAGTACTACGGCGCGAGTCGAAATCTGGAAGTTCACCGTCGCCACCTGGCCACTCGCCACGGTGACGGTTCGCTCCGTCGCGGTGTAGCCGATCATTCTCACCTGCACCGACTGACTCCCAACCGGCACGTTGGCGATGGTGAATCGCCCCTCCGCGCCAGTGGTCGCGCCAAGCTGCGTCCCGGCGATCCCGACCTGGGCGCCCGCCACCGAGTTGCCGGTGACGCCGACGGTAACGACACCGCTGATGGTTCCGGTCTCCCGCTGCTGCGCCTCGCCTGGCGCCGATGCGCACAGCACGAGGACCGACGCGAGGACGGACAAGGACGTACATCTCATTTGTTGCTCCGGGTAGGGTGGGACTACGGAAGCGTTCTGAGACTGTCACGATTTTGTAACGCCGCGGGACAAACGACGTTCGCTGGCATGCAATTACGCACGCGGGCACTTTTCGTCAAGAACACGTGTTTTTTCGGGTGTCGTGGGTAAACGGCACCCTGCATCAGACGCAAGGCATGGTTCTGGCCCACTCCGCGCCTTGCTGCACGCACTACTACTCAAGCAACCCGAACGTGCCTTTCTCGCTGTTGATGGGATCGATCGAACCGAGCAACGGATGAAGGCAGACGCACTGACCGCCGCCGGCGTGGCTGAGCGCGCCGCTGCCGCCGAAGCATTCGTTCGCAAGTATCGCTGGCTCATCCTCCTCGGCCTCATCACGGCGGCCATCATGGAGGTGCTCGACACGACGATCGTCAACGTCGCGCTCCCGCAGATGGCCGGCAACCTCGGCGCCACGCAGGAGGAAATCGGGTGGGTCGCCACCGGATACATCCTGTCGAACGTCGTCGTGCTCCCGATGACCGCGTTCTTCACGGAGCGCTTCGGACGACGGAACTACCTCACGTTCTCGATCGTGCTGTTCATCGTCGCGTCCTTCTTCTGCGGCACGTCCGGCTCGCTGGGAACGCTCGTGTTCTGGCGCATCGTGCAGGGTGCAGGAGGCGCTGCACTGCTGTCGACAGCACAGGCGACCTTGCGGCAGATCTTTCCGCGCGAGGAACAAGGCCTCGTGCAGGCCGTCTTCATGCTCGGTGTCATCGTCGCACCGACGCTCGGCCCCACACTCGGCGGCTGGATCACCGACAACTATACGTGGGGTTGGTGCTTCTTCATCAACATTCCCATCGGCGCGTTGAGCGTGTTCCTGGTGAGCTCCTTTCTCCAGGATCCACCGGACGTCGCGAGAAAGCGCACGGCCATCGACTGGTGGGGCATCGGCCTCCTGACCGTCGGCGTGGGCTCGCTTCAGTACGTCCTCGAGGAGGGCAACTCCAAGGATTGGTTCGCTGACGCCAACATCCTTCGGCTCAGCATCATCGCTGTCGTGAGCTTGAGCGCCATGCTCTGGTGGGAGTTGTCGGAGCGCAACGAACATCCCGTCGTGCAGTTTCGCGTGCTCAAGAACCGCACGCTCGCTGCGTCGATCTTTCTCTTCATCGCACTTGGCTTCGGTCTCTACGGCGGCGTGTTCCTGTTTCCCATGTTCGCACAGGGCATCCTCCACTTTACGCCGACCGAGACCGGACTCGCGATGTTGCCCGGTGGCCTCGCGACGATGGCCAGTGCCCTGATCTGCGGCCGGTTGCTGAGCGGAAAGGAGCCGCTCGTGGATGCTCGCATTCTGATCTTCATCGGCGTCTCGCTGTTCTCCCTGTCCATGTGGAAGATGGGCCACCTCACCACCGGATCAGGCGAGGGCGACGTTCGCGC
>JAQBPV010000439.1 GCA_028287345.1 Gemmatimonadota bacterium | reverse complement strand
CCGTGGATGCACCTGCCGCGCGACTGGATCAGCAGATCGCGGAGGCGGGCATTCGCGTAGTGATCACGAATGCGGCGCTGTGCGAGAAACTGCCGACGACGGTGAGTCGCGTGGCGCTCGATACGGAGTCGTCGGCGCTGCGTGCGTTGTTCGCGGAAAATCCGTTGGCTGCTGCGACGCCGGACGATGTGGCGTACGTGCTGTATACGAGTGGTTCGACTGGTATGCCGAAGGGCGTGGCGGTGACGCACGCGAATGTGGTGCACTACACGCGTGCCATAGGTGGTGTGCTGGGTGCGAGCGAAGGGCGCCACTTCGGACTCGCGTCTACACTCGCGGCGGATCTCGGCAACACGAGCCTGTTCCCTGCGCTGCTTTCGGGCGGAACACTGCACACGCTGTCGAAGTCCGTGACGACCGAGCCCGCGCAATACGCCGAGTACGTGACGACGCACCCGCTCGACGTGTTGAAGCTCACGCCGAATCATCTGCTCGCGCTCGTTGCCGGACGCACGGGGGGCGAGCTTGCGGCGGTGTTGCCGAAGCAGTGGATCGTGCTCGGTGGAGAGGCGTTGCGCCCCGACGTCGCGCGCGTGCTGCTCGGTGCTGGCTCGTGTCGCGTGCTGAATCACTACGGCCCAACTGAGACGACCGTGGGTGTGTGCACGTTCGAAGTCACTGCGGACTCGCTCGAAGTGGCGCAAAAGCACGGCGCGCAGACAGTGCCCGTAGGCAAGCCGCTCGCGAACACGCGGGCGTATGTCGTCGATGCATCCGGGCGCGAGCAACCTGTCGGCGTGCCAGGCGAGTTCTTGCTCGGCGGTGCGGGTGTTGCGAATGGGTACCTGAACAGACCTGAGCTCACCGCGGAACGCTTCACCGATTACCGCGGTGACCGCGTGTATCGCACCGGTGATCGCGTGCGACGTCTGCCCGACGGTACGATCGAGTTCCGCGGTCGCTCCGACGATCAGGTGAAGGTGCGCGGATTCCGCGTCGAACTAGGGGAGATCGAGCATGTGCTCGCCGAGCATCGCGGCGTCGCGCAGTCGGCGGTGGCGCTGCATGCGACGGAAGACGGCGAACAGCGGCTCGTGGCGTACGTCGTGGCGCAGACGAGCGGCTACGCGGCAGCACACGCGGCGAAGGTGACGGCTGGCGAGATCACCGAGTGGATTGCCGCGCGACTGCCCGAGTACATGGTACCATCGGCGATCGTGATGCTCGACGCGCTGCCGATGACCGCCAATGGCAAGATCGATCGTCGCGCGCTGCCGGATCCGGAGTCGGTCGCCGTCGACGACGGATACGTCGCTCCGCGCACGGAGACGGAGACCAAGCTCGCGGCGATCTGGTTGGATGTGTTGAAGAAGGAGCGCATCGGCGTCACCGAAAGCTTCATGACACTCGGCGGACATTCGCTGCTGGCCATTCGCGTGCTCGGAAAGCTCAGCCGGCAATTCGGCGTGCGCCTGCCACTGCGTTCGCTGTTCGACACGCCGACGATCGCCGAGCTGGCGCAGGTAGTAGATGCGGAGATGGACGCCGTGCGGCAGCGCGAGCTCGCCGCGGCGCTGGCGTCGATGGAAGGGTTGTCCGATGCGGACGTGCAGCGTCTGATGAAGGACGAGCCCACCGAGACGGGTGCTTAGGTCGTGACCGACGCGATCACGCGCGCCTCCGGCGAAGACACGTTGCTGCGACAGCTCGATGGGCTGTCGCCGGCGAAGCGTGCGTTCGTGGAGCAGCGTCTTCGCGAGGCGCGAGCGCGTGCGGCGTCGTCGGCAATTCCGCGCGGTGAGGAAGGCGAACCGGTGCCGCTGTCGTTCGCGCAGGAGCTGCTGTGGCGCCTGGAGCAGGCGGCGCCCGGCACCTCCGCGTACAACGTCCCGCGCGCGATGCAGGTGCGCGGTGAGCTCGACGTCTCGCTCCTTCAAACTGCGCTCGACAAGTTGGTGGAGCGGCATGCGATCCTGCGGACGTCGTTCATTGCTGATGGCGACGAACCTGTGCAGATAGTGCGGCCGCCGCGTGCGGTGTCGTTGACCCAGCTCGATGCCGAGAATGCCGAGGAAGCGCATCGCATCATTCGCGAGCAGGCGACGGCGCCGTTCGATCTCGCAAAGGACTCGCTGCTGCGCGCCACGCTCGTACGCGTCGCGCCCGAAGACCACGTGCTGCTGCTGCTCTCGCATCACATCGCGTCGGACGGCTCGTCGGGCGGCATCATGCTGCGCGACCTGGACGCGCTGTATCGTGGCGACGACGGCACGCTCGCGCCGTTGGCGATTCAGTATTCCGACTTCGCGTCGTGGCAGCGCTCGCAGCTGAACGACGCACGCGTCGAGGAACTGCTCGGCTACTGGCGCACGACGCTCGCCTCAGCGCCGGCGCGACTCGAGCTGCCGACCGATCGTCCGCGGCCGCTCGCTCCTGCATTCGCCGGCGCTCGACGGACCACGCTGCTTCCGCGGCACGTTGCCGACGCGGTCCACCAGACGGCTCGCGAGCATGCGACGACGCCGTTCGTCGTGCTGCTCGCGGCGTTCGAGGTGTTGCTGCATCGCTATTCGCGGCAGGACGACATCGTCGTCGGCACGGTGGTGACCGGGCGCGGACAGCCGGAGCTCGAGGGACTGATCGGCTACTTCTCGAACACGCTGCCGGTGCGCGTCACGTTCGAGAACGCGCCGACGTTCTCCGACATCATCGCTCGTGTGCGCGACGCGACCCTTGGCGCGAACGAGCATGCGGACCTGCCGTACGAGCGGATCGCGTTCGGTATCGACGTCATGTTCGCCATGATCGACGAGGGCGCCGCACTCGGCGAGCTTGGCGACGCGGTCGTCGTTCCCATCGCCCTGGATCGCGGCGTCGCGAAGTTCGATCTCACCATCGGCCCGGCGTTCACCGACGACGGACTGCGCGTCGGCATGGAGTACCGCACCGACCTGTTCGATGACGCGACGATCGTCCGGATGCTCGGGCA
>JAQBPV010000419.1 GCA_028287345.1 Gemmatimonadota bacterium | reverse complement strand
ATGGTCGACCCGAAGATGGTCGAGCTGTCGGTCTATAACACGCTGCCGCATTTGCGGCACAAGGTCATCACCGACAATCGCGATGCAGCCGCCGTCCTCAAGTGGGCGGTGATGGAGATGCAGGAGCGCTACGAGATTCTCGCTGCGAATGGCTGCAGAAATCTTCAGGACTTCAATCGTCGTGTGCAGGAGAATTCGCCGCTGAAAACGCCGCGACGGAAGGAAGTTGCGTTCGAGGACAGCGTTTATCGCGGCGGCATCCTGCCGTACATCGTCGTGGTGATCGACGAGATGGCAGACCTCATGATGACGGTGCAGGGCGAAGTCGAGACGCCAATCGCGATGCTTGCGCAGAAGGCGCGCGCCATCGGAATCCATCTCATTCTCGCGACGCAACGACCGTCGGTGAACGTCATCACGGGTTTGATCAAGGCGAACTTTCCGAGCCGTATCGCTTTTCGTGTGGCCGGTCAGGTGGACAGTCGCACGATCATCGATGGATCCGGCGCCGAGATGCTCTTGGGCAACGGCGACATGCTCTTCATTCCGCCGGGCAAGAGCGAGGCGAGTCGGCTCCAGGGCGCATATCTCTCGAGCGAAGAGACCGAGAAGCTGATGGGCTGGTACGAAGCGCAGCGCGACCGTCGCCGCGCAGCGCTCGCCGAAGCGGGATTGGTGTACGAGGCGGAGATGACGCCGGATGAACCGGACATCCTCGAGACGGTGCGTACGCGTGAGGCCGAAGCGCGGGCGGCGCTCGAAGGCGGCGGCGAGGACGCGGGCGTCACCGAAGGCGCACGCGATCCGTTGTTTCGGGAAGCCGCCGAACTGTGCATCCAGAACCAGAGCGGCTCCACGTCGCTCCTGCAGCGCCGACTCGGCATCGGGTACGGGCGTGCAGCGCGCGTGATCGACCAGCTCGCGGATGCCGGAGTGCTCGATCCGAAGTCGGGTCCGAAGGGCCGTGAGGTCCGCGTCGGTCTCGAGGATCTCGATCGCATCTGCGGGAATTGATGGGGCGGCAGCCGCGCCGCCTTGCGGGGCGCTGTGCGGCTTCGCCGGCACGCGTACGGGGCGCTCGCCTTCGGCTCGCTTACGGCAACGCCGGCGGCAATGATGTTCAGTAACGTCTCTTCTCTCCAATAAATTGCTTCGACTCTCCGTAGCAGCTCTTGGGTGCGCCGGCGCGATCGCACACGCCCAAGTGCCGATCCCGACGCAGCCACCAACGCCGGTTCCCATCACGCCGGCGCCGATGCTCGCTGACAGCATTCCGGTGTTCGAGCGGCCAAACGGCAGCTTGATGCGAACCGGATCGCTGACGTACGCCTTGTCGCTCACTAAGCCAGGCGGTCAGGTCGTTCCATTGGGCATCCGGACTGTGAACGTCAGCGAGACGTCGATCGGCGGAACGCAGGGATGGCTCGTGGCAGAATCGCGTACCGGCTCGGCGGTCGAGACCACTGACTCCGTCTATCTCGCTCGCGCGGACCTGGCGCCGGAGCGCTGGTCGGCGACGATTGGTCGAGCGCAGTTGGGTGCGTCGTTCACGCGCGATTCGGTGTTCGGTGCGATCGCGACGTACCAGGGGCAGGCGTCGTTCGCGATGGCGCTGCCGCCCGGCGCGCTGCTCAGCGCAGGGATGGTCGAACGCGTGATCGAGTTGTTGCCACTGCGCGTGGGCTATCGTGCGACTGCGTCACTGGTGATCGTCGACGGCGCATCTCCGCGCGCGCTGCCCGCAGAGATCGTGGTCGATCGTGAAGAACGAGTGAATGGCATGGACAGCTGGGTCGTGTCCATTCGCGCTGGTGCGCTCGAGCAGCGGCTGTGGGTGAGCAAACGCGACTCTCGTGTCGTGCGAGTCGAGCAGACCGTTCCCGATGGCGTTCTCACCTCGGTGTTGCAGCCGTAGAATCTGCGCCCGTCGACGTACAACGGCTTCTCGCGCGACCAGCCTCTCCTCGGCGCACCGAACAGCGAGGATTTCCGATTGGCCGGAGTCTTCGGAAACTGCCGGATTTTCTCCTCGCGCATGGATGTTTCGCTGCAAAGCAAAGGAAGCTTCTTCGACTCTGCCGCCCCGACGAGTTGCCCGCCAAAGGCAGTTCGGTAGTATCCGGCAGTTTCGGAAAATTCCGGCAAATCCGAAATCCTCGCTTTTCGGTCTACGCGCCTTGGCTCCTTTACCCTCGGTGGAAGGAGCGAAGCGGCCGGCCGGGATCGAAGGGTTGGCGGATCAAAGGGATCTGAACGCCGCGGCGAAGCGCAGCGCCGCGCCAGGTACAACGCGGAACATCCCTGTTGACGACTCGGCGCTCGCTCCTCTCTTCGTGCAGGGAGCAATCCTTCAATCGTTTGATCCTTAGATCCGAGCCTTGTTAACGGTTGCTGCGGCGCGATTCGATGTTCATGAAATCCCTCGCCGCCGCTGCGGGGCCGTGAGGCGAGTCGTGCGGCGTGCGGCGCGTCGTGACGAGTGAGGCGCGCGGCGTGCGGCGATTCGTGGGGCGGCGTGTGGACGACTCGTGCATTGCACACTCGGCCACGCCGCGCATGGATACAGCGTTGTCGGTTGGCGTTGCCGCAAGCGAGCGTAGCGAGCAGCTCGTAAGCGCGCGGCGTAGCCGCACGCGCTCCGTAAGGCCGCCAGAAAGCGGCGCCGCTCACCGACATGCGTCCGTTCGGTACGAACTGCGTTCAAGCGGTGACGCTCCCCGACGAACCACGCCTATTCTCTACCCCATGTCAGCCGCCCAGCAGGCACTTGGCGAACTTGGAGAGCGGATAGCCGAACGGTGGCTTCGGGGAAAGGGATGGCGCGTGGTGCAGCGTCGTTTCCGGAGCGGGCACCGGGATATCGATCTCGTGGTCGAGCAGGAGGGTATGATCGCGTTCGTGGAGGTCAAGGCTCGTCAGGGAGACCGGTTTGGAGATCCGGTTGCCGCTGTCAACTGGCGCAAGCAGAAGGAGTTAGGTCGTTCTGCGCGAGTCTGGATCGCTCGGCACGGTCGGCGAGAGGAGGCGTATCGTTTCGACGTGGTCGGCGTATTAGTGGACGGAAACAAGGTTCGAGTCCGCCACGTGGAGGGCGCCTTCATGCTCGACCTTTCGGCTTGATTTCGGGTGTCGATGTTCGTATTCTATTCGGGTATCGGAAGCCCAGTTTTTCCGGTACGCTTATGCCCGCGTGGGCCAGAGGAATCCACGACAAACGAGAGGCTGTGTAGAGCAATGGCTGTGTCCACGATTGCAGAAGACAAGAAGAAGGCGCTGAACCTCGCCATCGCGCAGATCGAGAAGAGCTGCGGCAAAGGGTCCATCATGCGGATGGACGCGAAGGAGAAGGTGCGCGTCGAAGCGGTACCCACCGGCGCGATCAATCTCGATGCGGCGATCGGTGTCGGCGGCATTCCTCGGGGCCGGGTCACGGAGATCTACGGTCCGGAGTCGAGTGGAAAGACGACGTTGTGTCTCCACGTGGTGGCGAACGCGCAGAAGATGGGTGGCGTGGCCGCCTTCATCGACGCGGAGCACGCGTTGGACACGGAGTATGCGCGCAAGCTTGGGGTCGACGTCGAGGCGCTGTTGATCTCCCAGCCGGACACTGGTGAGCAGGCGTTGGAGATCTGCGAGATCCTCGTGCGCTCTGGGGCCGTGGACATCGTGGTCATCGACTCTGAGGCGGCGCTGGTGCCCAAGGCGGAAATCGAGGGCGACATGGGCGAGTCGCACATGGGTCTCCAGGCGCGCTTGATGAGTCAGGCGCTCCGCAAGCTCACGGGCTCCATTGCGCGCTCCAAGACCATCGTGATCTTCATCAACCAGTTGCGCGAGAAGATCGGCGTCATGTTCGGCAACCCGGAGACGACCACGGGTGGCAAGGCGCTCAAGTTCTACGCGTCGGTGCGTCTGGACATCCGTCGTATCGGGCCGGTGAAGGAGAAGGAGGAGATCGTCGGGTCGCACGTCCGCGTCAAGGTGGTGAAGAACAAGGTCGCGCCGCCGTTCAAGCAGGCCGAGTTCGACATCATGTACGCGGAGGGGATCAGCCATACGTCGCTGCTCGTCGACATCGGTGCCGAGTCGGGCATCATCGAGAAATCGGGCGCGTGGTATAGCTACAACGGCCAGAAGATTGGCCAGGGCCGGGAGAACGCGAAGATGTACTTGAAGGACAATCCGGGCATCCTGGCAGAGATCGAGGAAAAAGTAAAGGTTGTGCTTGGCATCGGAGCAGAGCAGACTGGGGGAGCACCTGAAGCCGAGGACGCGGAATAGAGAGTCACATTCGTGACGTTCCCAGCCATATGTTGGCATCCCTAATGCGAGTCCGAAAGAGACTGCAGATTGGTGGAACGCACGTGCGGTTCAAGTGGTATGTTGGGTAGGTAAGGAGCCGAGGGGTAGTTCTCTGGAATCGATGGGGCCCGGAATCCCCAGCGTGACAGGGCACTCTCCTCGGTTTCCTTTTATGCCTATACGTGTCGGCAACTCATACACTTACGTCAGTTAGTTCAAGTATTGCGTGAAGTGAGGCCCTGTCATGTTGATAACTCCAACGGCGGCGTCCGCTCTCGCCGAACCGAGCGATCTGGATAACTCGCGAGACATCATGTCTGTGATATCCGGCATCATTCCGACGCCGAGGCACCCCGGACGATTCGACGTCATCGTCGAGGGGGAGGCCATCGCGACCCTGTCGATCGACATCATCGAACGCCTGCAGCTCGCGGTGGGGCGCAACGTCAGCGCGCTCACCGAGCGCATTGCGTTGGAGGCAGCGCAGCTCAAGGTCTACGATCGCGCGCTCAACATGCTCGCGTTCCGCGCGCGCTCGTCCGCGGAGCTCGCGCGCACGCTTGTGCGCAAGGGAGAAGAGAAAGCGCACGTCGATCGCGCGGTCGAGCGACTGAAGGAGCATGGCTTTCTCGACGATGCGGCGTTCGCCCAGTCGTTCGCTCGCGCCAAGGTCGTTGGCGCCAGCCAATCCCGGCGACGCGTGCAACAGGAGCTGTCGCGAAAGGGCGTGGCTCGCGACGTCAGCGACGCGGCCATCGACAATGTGTTCGAGGAAGAGGGGGTCGACGCGCTCGCGATCGTGGCGGAAGCGGCGCGCAAGAAGCTGCGATCGCTCGCGAAGCTGGAGCCGGCCGTGCAGAAACGGCGACTGTACGGCTTCCTCGCTCGGCGCGGCTACGATGGAGAGCACATTCGGTCCGCGATGAAGATTGCCGGCGAGGAGTTGGACGCGAGCGAGCAATAGCTGGCCAGCGTTCGGCCCGTCTATATTGCGACGATGCGCTCCTCCGACATCCGCCGCCGGTTTCTCGACTATTTCGCACAGCAGCAACACGTCGTTCGCCCGAGCTCCTCGCTCGTGCCGGCCGACGATCCCACGCTGCTGTTCGTCAACGCGGGGATGGTGCCGTTCAAGAAGGTGTTCCTCGGCATGGAGGAGCCGGCGGATGGCAAGCGTCGGGCGACCACTGCGCAGAAGTGCGTGCGCGCGGGCGGGAAGCACAACGACCTCGAGCAGGTAGGCCACACTGCCAGGCATCACACCTTCTTCGAGATGCTCGGCAACTTCTCGTTCGGCGACTACTTCAAGCGTGACGCGATTCGCTTTGCGTGGGACCTGATCACGAGCGAGAACCAGCTGGCGATCGATCCGTCGCTGTTGCGCGTCACCGTGCACTACAGCGATGACGAGGCATTCGCGCTATGGCAGGAGATCGCGGGGCTGCCGCCGGAGCGCATCTACCGGCTCGGCGACGCGGACAACTTCTGGCAGATGGCCGACACCGGCCCATGCGGCCCGTGTACGGAGATCTACGTCGACTTGGCGAAGGTGGCCGATGACTTCCGCTTCCCGCCCGGTGCGACCGGCGAGTGGACGGACCTCGACCGCGCTGATTTCTCGCACGATGCATTCGTCGAAGGCGCGGAGTCGGGCCGCTTCCTCGAGATCTGGAATCTCGTGTTCATGCAGTTCGACAAGCAGCCCGACGGTACGCTCAAGCCGCTGCCCAAGCCGTCGGTGGACACGGGCGCGGGACTCGAGCGCATCGCGGCCGTGAAGCAGAAGGTGACGAACAATTTTCACACGGACGGCTTCCTCTCGCTGATCAAAACAGTGGAAGACACCGTGGGCTTCAGCTATTGGGGACGCCAGAGCGACGAGCATCGCACGGGTGTTCGCGTCGCTGGGGCGAAGGATGGTGGCGTCGTCCAGAACGCCGTCGATCCCGCGTCGTTCCGGGTCGTGGCCGATCATGCGCGTTCGGTGGCGTTCCTGCTTGCCGACGGTGTCTTTCCGAGCAATGAGGGGCGCGGGTACGTGTTGCGGCGCATCCTTCGCCGCGCGGTTCGTCATGCTTACCTGTTGGGCCGTCGCGAGCCCACGCTGGTGAACGTCGTCCAGACGGTCATCGACGAAATGGGCGACGTGTACCCCGAGCTCAAGTCGCGCTCCGAGCACCTGATACAGACGACGCGTGTCGAGGAGCAGGCGTTCCTGGCGACCATCGAAGGTGGTCTCTCGCGCTTCGAGCAGCTCGCGCCCCTGCACACGACGCAGGGCGGCGATGCCATTCGCGGCACCATCTCCGGCGAAGATGCGTTTCGCCTCTACGACACCTTCGGCTTCCCGATCGACCTCACGGAGCTGATGGCGCACGAGCGCGGCTATGGGGTGGACATTCCCGGCTTCGAGGCAGCGTTACTCGAGCAGCGCACGCGATCCAAGGACGAGCGCAAGACACGCAAGCTCGGCGTCACCGCCGACGCTCTTGGCGATGTAGCGAGTTGGGACCGCTCCGGCGACTCCGTCGACTCGCGCTTCGTCGGCTACGACACCATCGAGATCCAGAGCGAGGTCGTTGCGCTGCGGCACCTCGACAGCGATCGCGTGGCCGTTCTGCTGCGCGAGTCACCGTTCTATGCGGAGTCTGGCGGACAGATCTCCGACGAGGGTGAGATCGTCGGCGACGGATGGCGCATCGACGTCGATGGCGTACGGAAGGTCGAGGGACGCTCGGCGGCGCTCGGCAAGTTGTCCGGTGAGTTCCACTGGGGTCCGGCAACTGCGCGCGTGCCGAGCGATCGGCGCAGGGACACGGAGCGCAATCACACTGCGACGCACCTCATGCATTCGGCGCTGCGCGAAGTGCTCGGCGACGCTGTACATCAGGCGGGTTCGCTCGTCGCGCCGGATCGGCTCCGCTTCGACTTCACGCATCATGGTCCGGTGAAGGCGGAGAAGCTCGCCGAAGTAGAGGCGATCGTGAATCGCGAGATCTGGCGCGCGCTGCCGGTGACGTGGAGCGAGATGCCGTACCCCGACGCGCGCGCGAAGGGCGCCATGGCGCTGTTCGGTGAGAAGTACGGCGACGTCGTACGAGTGGTGGACGTGCCAGGTGTGTCGATGGAGCTGTGTGGCGGAACGCATGTCCGGAACACGAGCGAGATCGGGCTTTTCGTGATCCTTGGCGAGACCGGCGTGGCGAGCGGCGTGCGCCGCATCGAGGCGCTCACGGGCCCGGGCGCGTTCGCACAGCTGCGCTCGCGCGAGGATTCCCTGATGCGCGTGGCGGAGCTCGTGAAGTCGCCGGTGGATTCCGTCGAGAAGCGAGTGCAGCAGCTGCTCGACGAGCGCCGCACACTCGACAAAAAGCTGGAAGAGGCGATGCGCGGCGGCGGTGACGAGCTCGCGAAGCTCCTCGCGGCAGGGCAGGCGATCGGCGGCAATGGCGCACGTCTGGTGATGGGTGAGGTCGCTGTCGGCGACGCGAAGGCGCTGCAGGCCATGGGCGATGCTCTCCGCGAACAGCTGAAGAGCGGTGTGGGCCTGCTCGCCGCGAAGCTCGAGGATGGAAAGGGTTCGCTGCTCGTGGTGGTCACGGACGACCTGCGCGAACAGGGTGTGCGTGCGGATGCGATCGTGCGCGATGTGGCTGCCGTTGCCGGTGGCCGAGGTGGTGGCAAGCCACACATGGCGCAGGCTGGACTTCCCGACGCGTCGCGCATCGCGGAAGCGCTGGCGGCGGCGCCGGCGCTCGTCACCAAGGCAGTGACCGGCGCGTGACGGTGGCCGAGTGGCTGCATTCGCGAGCTTCGCGGCCTCCGGCGGCGCTCGCAGCGCGACTCGACGCGGTGCTCGGCGATTCGCTGTCGCTGTCGTCCGATGCGATTCCCGAAGTCTTCCTCGAGAAGGGAGAGCAGCTCGTCGCCGAGCTGCTGCAGACACATAGCGAAGCGCGGCAATCCGCGCTCGATCTGCTCACGGCCGACGCGTTGGTGACGTACGCGTTCGAGGCGGCGAGCGAGCAGCCGTCGGCCATCGAGGCGCGCGCGTCGGCAGCAATGACGCGTATCGCGGCGCTCTGCGACACGCGTCCCGTGTAGCATGATCGACATCCACTCGCATCTCCTGCCCGGCGTGGACGACGGCTCGAAGTCGATCGAGATGTCGGTGCCCGTACTCGAGCGGTTCGCGACTGATGGCGTGGAGTGTCTCGTCCTGACGCCGCACTTGAAGGCGTCCGAGGCGGCGAGTGCGCCGTACGAGCGGAACCAAGGCTTGCTCGAGGAGCTGCGCCGTGTCGCACCTCGCACGATCGACCTGCGTCTCGGCTGGGAGATCATGCTCGACGAGCCGAACGTCGATCTGCGAGGGGCACGACTCGGCCTCGGCGGGTCGCGTGCTGTGCTCGTGGAGTTCTCGCACCATCGTGTCCCGATGAAGGCCGCCGAGGAGCTCTATCGGCTTCGGACGTCGGGCGTTACGCCGGTGCTGGCGCATCCGGAGCGGTACTACGGATGCACCGTGGAGAGTGTGGAGTCGTGGCGCGACGCCGGCGCCGTGATCCAGATGGACACCGGAGGGCTGCTCGGAAAGGGCGCCATCTCGAAGCTGTCGCGCGCGCTGGTGGAAGAAGGGTTGGTGGACCTCTTCAGCAGTGACAACCATGGCGACTCACGCGCACTCGCGACCGCGCGAGACTGGTTGCGCGAGGTGGCGACGCCACAACACGCCGACCTTCTTACCCGTACGAATGCACGACGCCTCCTCGATAATCTCCCAGTGCTTCCCGTGCCGCCGATGTCGCTGGGCGGCGGCATCTTCGGCCGTCTGCGAGAGCTCTTTCTCTCGCGGCTCTAGCGTTCTGACGTCGAACTCCCGATCCCGAAAATGAAGACTCCATTCGCCGATGCGCTTCGCGAGCTGGCGGCCACCGCCGAGCGAGTAGTGGTGGAGCTGGGTCCGGACATGGATCGAGCACTCGGGATGGTGCAGGACGCGGTGAGCCGTCGCGGCACGTTGTTCTTCTGCGGCAACGGTGGCAGCGCAGCGGACGCGCAGCACATGGCCACCGAGTATGTCGTGCGGTACATGCGCAATCGACGCGCATATCCAGCGATCGCATTGACCACCGACACCTCGCTGCTCACGGCGGCCGGCAACGACATCGGCTTCGAGAATGTGTTCGCGCGCCAGATCGAGGCGTTGGCCAAACCAGGCGATCTCTTGATCATCCACTCGACGAGTGGGAACTCGCCGAACGTGCTGCGCGCGGCGGAAGCCGCGCACGCCGTTGGCATTCCGGTGCTCGCGTTCAGCGCACGTGACGGCGGCGAACTTCGCGGTCTGGCCGATCATAGCGTCGTGATCCCGACGAATCGCACCGACCGCGCGCAGGAGTTGCACCTCTGCATCGAACACATCATCTGTGACATCGTGGAGCAAAGCCTGTGATCGACTTGCATGGACGCCGTGCGCTGGTGACGGGAGGATCGCGCGGGATTGGCGCGGCAACAGCGCGGCTGCTGGCTCGCGCTGGAGCGGATGTCGTAGTTGGCTATCGGTCGCGCGTCGCCGATGCAGACAGCGTCGTCCGGGAGCTGCGCGACATGGGTGTGAAGGCTGCGGCTCTCGCCGCCGACGTCTCCACACCCGATGGCGCTGAATTTCTCGTGAGTTCGACGGTGAACCTGCTCGGCGGACTCGATCTGTTCGTCGGCAACTCGGGCGTCTGGCCGGTGAAGGATGTCAGCCTGACGGAAATGGCGGACGCGCAGTGGTCGAGCACAATCCGCGAAAACGTGGATTCAATTTTCTACACGACGCGCGCGGTGGCGCGAGTGATCACGAGCGGCGGCCGCATCGTGCTGATCTCGAGCACGGCGGGGCAGCGCGGCGAGGCGTACCACGCCGACTACGGTGCGAGCAAGGGCGCCGTCATCTCGTTCACCAAGTCGCTCGCGGTGGAGCTGGGCGCGCGCGACGTGACCGTCAATTCCGTTGCGCCAGGTTGGGTGGACACGGAGATGGTCGCGGAGGCGATGGCGCACGCGGGACGAGCCAAGGTCGATGCCTCGATTCCGATTGGGCGCATCGCGTCGGCCGAGGACATCGCGGGCCCCGTGGTGTTTCTCTGCTCGTCGCTCGCCCGGCACATCACCGGCGAGATCCTCAATGTGAACGGCGGGAGCGTGCTCTGCGGATGATCGTCATCGTCTTTACAGGTGGCACCATTTCGATGAAGCACGATCCGTCCGTCGGTGGATCGGTGCCGACGCTCACAGGCGATGAGATCGTAAGTGCGACGCGTGGTTTGGCCGACGTCGCCGACATCGAAGTGGATCAGTGGGGGATGTATCCTGGTCCCCACATGACGGTGGCGCGGATGTGGGAGGTGAGGAATCGCATCCGCGAGCACCTCGCGCGTCCCGAGGTCGACGGCGTCGTGGTGACTCATGGGACGGATGCACTGGAGGAGAGTGCGTACATGGTCGCGCGGTCGCTGCCAGCGGACAAGCCGATCGTGTTCACGGGTGCGATGCGGCCGGCGAGTGACCTCGGTTGGGATGGCCCGGCGAATCTGCTCGATGCTGTGCGTGCCGCCGCGAGTCCGCTATCTCACGGCAAGGGGACGCTCGTCTGCCTGGGGGAGCGCATTCACAGCGCACTCGAGGTGACGAAGACGCACACGGAAGCGCGTGACGCGTTCGAGAGTCCCAGCCTTGGCGCGCTCGGCGACATCGATGAAGGGCACGTGAGCTATCGCCGCAATCTGATCGAGATTCCGCCACCGCTGATGCCTGAGTTTCCGGCCGAGCCGGTCGACATCGTGCACATGTGGGCGGGTGCGGATGCGCGTTTGCTCGATGCGTCGCGCGAGAGCGGCGCGAAGGGCGTCGTGGTGGCGGCGATGGGCAGGGGGAACGTTCCGCCTCCAGCGTTCGAGGGTATCGTGCGGTGGGTCGAAAGCGGACGGCCGGTGATGATCACGTCTCGAGCTTTGCGCGGACGCGTCGGGCCGACGTATGGCTATCCTGGTGGCGGCCGGCGGGTGCTCGAGGCTGGGGCGATCTTCGCCTATGGGAAGCGTCCGGGGCAGGCTCGGATCGATGCGATGCTGGCGCTTGGGTTGGGGATGAGCTGTTCAGAAATCCGCGAGCTATTCAGTAAGTAAGAAGCCGCAGCATGCAGCTTGACAGGCGAAGGCGACGCGTCTACCTTCGATCTCACAACTGCTGTGCCGTGGTCATTTGCCGCCTATTGCCGCCACGTTAAACAAGAGCTAAAAACGCGAACATGCCTGGCGGCTCGCCGGGCTTTTTTGTTTTCACCAACTTCGACACCGATCATCTCCGTGCTGCGCGCACTTCGAATGCTCATGTGCATGTCGATTACCACCGCTTTCCCCTTGGGAGAGATGGACGGGCGACAGCGCACGCGCGCGTAGTCGACGACTCGGCGGAACACTGCCGACGGGCCCCGATCCTCTCAGAGGATCGGGGCTTTTCTTTTTTCACCGCGAGGACCAGCATGACGAGCGTAGCCGGAGTGGAGTGTCGAGAGCAGGAGCCATGGCAGGGCGAGACGCTGACGGTCGTGCGCATCGCGCTCGCCGGATGCGGGTCGGTCGGCAGCGCACTCCTGCGAGAGATCGCGGCGCGGCGCGAGGCGATTGCAGACCGGCATGGCGTCGAGATCGTGCTCACGCGCCTTCTCGTGCGCGACCTCGAGCGCAAGCGCGACGCGAGCTTCGATCCCGCACTGCTGACCAACGACGTCGACGACTTCCTTGCGACCGACGCCGACGTCGTCGTCGAAGCGATTGGCGGACTCGATCCGGCACGGCGCATCGCGGAGACGGTGCTGGGACGCGGACAGCGCCTCGTGACGGCGAACAAGCTGCTCCTCGCGTTGCATGGGTCGTCGCTCACCGCACTTGCGCGGCGCAACGCGACGTCGCTGCGCTATGACGCAGCAGTCGGCGGGGGAGTGCCGATCCTACGCGTGATCGACGAATCACTCGGCGCCGGCGGACCGGCGCGCGTGCGCGGCATCCTCAATGGCACGGCGAACTTCGTCCTCACGCGACTCGAGGGCGGTGCGACGTTCGACCAAGCGCTGGATGAGGCACGCGCTGCTGGCTTCGCCGAGGCCGATGCGTCGCGCGACCTGGATGGACGCGATGCGGCGGACAAGATCGCGCTCGTGGCGTGGGCCGCGTTCGGCGTCGCGCCGGAGTCGGTCGCGGTTCGGCGGTCGTCGCTGCTGCCCGAGCCTGATAGGTTCGTGCGACTCGCCTCGCGTGTCGGAGCACGCGTGCGGCACGTGGCCGAGTGCTCGCTCGTTGGCGGTGAAGTGGTCGCGGCCGTGGAACCCCTGTTCGTCTCGCCTGAGAGCGCACTCGCGCGCACACGAGATGAAGGCAATCACGTCGACGTGTTTGCCGGATGGCGCGCGCCACTCTGCGCGTCCGGCCCGGGTGCTGGAGGACTGCCGACGGCTACCGCCCTGTTGAGTGACCTGGTGTGTACCGGCACGGCGCCTCGCCGCTCGACCGGCGCACGAGTGGCGACGAGCGATTCGCGCGAGCAGACATGGGCAGTGGAAGTGCGCGCCGAGCCAGCAGTGTTGCATCGCTCCGTGCCAAACTGTGCACTCGTCCACACCAACGACACGGCGAGCGAGTCGTGGACGATCGTGCGTGGCACGACGCCGAGCGGAATCGCGTCGCTGCTGGCGGAGCTCGATGCGGCTGGCGCGTCGCCCATCGTCGCACGGTTCGACGAGGCGCTCTCGTGAGTGCTACTGTGCTGCGAGAGGCGCCCGCTGGGGCGCGCTACGAAATCACTGGACCGAAGGGCGCGCCTGTCGTCCTCGCGCTCGGCGGCATCTCCGCGACGCGCCATGTGGTGCGCACCGAGCAGGATGCGACCCCCGGCTGGTGGGAAGGAATCGTCGGTCGCGAGCGCCCAATCGACACCGCGCGCTTTCGCGTGCTGAGCGTGGACTTCCGCGATGGCGGCCGCGCCCGCGACGGCCGTCCAGCAGAGCGCATCACCACGCGTGACCAGGCGGCACACATCGTCGACGTGCTCGATGAGCTGGAGATTCCACAGCTGGCCGTCGCCGTGGGTGCGTCGTACGGAGGCATGGTCGTTCTCGCGCTCGCGGAGCACTGGCCAGAGCGCGTAGGCAGGCTACTGGTGATCAGTGCGGCGCACGAGCCGCATCCGATGTCGATCGGGCTGCGCTCGATTCAGCGTCGCATCGTCGAGCTCGGGCTGGACACCGGGAGCAGCGTGGAAGGAATGGTGCTCGGCCGCGCGGTCGCGATGACGACGTATCGCACGGCGCGCGAATTCTCCGAGCGGTTCGGCGTGACTCCCTATGACACGGATCGCGGCACCGAGTTCGAAGTGGAGCGCTACCTCATCGGCGCCGGCGAGAAGTTCGCGGCGCGCATGGCCCCCGAGCGGTTCCTCGCGCTGTCCCTTTCGGTGGACCTCCATTGCGTCGTGCCCGAATCGGTCACCGTGCCGACGACGGTCATCGCCGCGCGCGGCGATACGCTCGCGCCGCTCGCCCAGATGCGCGCGATGTCGAAGCGTCTGCCACGTCTCGAAGCGTTCCACGTGCTGCAGACGCGTTTCGGACACGACGCCTTTCTCACCGAGCAGCGAAAGCTCGGACGCCTTCTCACTGCCACGCTTGCTGACTGACGATGCCGACCAAGAAGAACTCGAATCACACGACCACCACGCGCGCCGTGCGCGCTGGCATCTGTAGCGACACACATCACGGCGCCGTCGTACCGGCGCTGCATCTCTCGACGAACTTCTCGTTCGCCGGCTTCGACCAGAAGCGAAAGTACGACTACACACGCTCCGGCAACCCGACACGCGACCTGCTGGCCGAGGCGCTCGCGGAGCTCGAGGAGGGCGCTGGCGCGGTGGTGACCAGCTCAGGCATGTCGGCAGTGGCGCTCGCGCTGCAGCTCGCGCCGGCGGGAGGCAAAGTGCTCGCGGCGCACGACGCCTACGGCGGGACGTATCGCCTGCTCAGGGCACTCGCCGCGCGCAATCAGATTCAACTCGAGCTCGCGGACCTGACGTCGCCGGATGCGGAGCAGACCATCGCGCGTTGCAAGCCCGATTTGCTCTGGGTGGAGACGCCGAGCAACCCGCTGTTGCGCATCACGGACCTGCGCAAGGTGTGCGAGGCAGGGCATCGCGCGGGCGCGCTCGTCGTCGCCGACAACACCTTTCTTTCACCAGCGCTGCAGCGCCCACTGACGCTCGGCGCCGATCTCGTCGTGCACTCGACGACGAAATACTTGAACGGACACTCGGATGTGGTTGGCGGCGCAGTGATCGCGAGCGATGCAGCGAACGTCGAGAAGTTGACGTGGTGGGCGAACTGCCTGGGCCTCACCGGCGCGCCGTTCGACAGCTACCTCACGTTGCGCGGCGTCCGCACGCTGTTCGCGCGCATTCGCGTGCATGAGGCGAATGCGCATGCGGTCGCGGCGGCGCTGGTGGAGCATCCGGCCGTGTTGGCGGTGCACTATCCGGGTCTGAGCACGCATCCGGGACACGCGATTGCCGCGGGCCAGCAGGAGGGCTTCGGGGGGATGGTGAGCTTTACGCTCGTGGGGGGCCTTGAAGCGGCGGCCGCGGTGACGGAGAATCTCGAGCACTTCACGCTGGCGGAGTCGCTGGGCGGAGTGGAGAGTCTCATTGCCCATCCGGCGACGATGACGCATTCCTCGATGGATCCGGAAGCGCGGCGTGTTGCGGGGATTACCGACGGGATGCTGCGGTTGTCGGTGGGGATCGAGGATGCTCGGGATCTGGTCGGGGATCTGACTCGGGCGCTCGATGCTCTTCCTAAGCCAGCCTCCCGCTCCCGGACGCGCGGAAAGACTTTGTCGCGCACGGCCGCGAGGTGAGACGTCGCGTGCGACGTTTTGCGTGCGGCGCAGAAGCCGATGCGGCGTACGGTGCGACGTGCGGAGTGGAAGCGTGAGGTGTGCGGCGATTCGGGAGGCGTACGGCGGCCTTCGTCACGCTACAACTCAACGAACGGCGGCTGCAGAACGGCGACAACCATGAAAAGAAAAGCGTGTGAGATCTTCCAACAAAAAAGGGCTGGCTTCGTCAATCGAAGCCAGCCCGCAGTATCCGTGAAGATCCGGTATTTCCCTGTAAATCCGTGTCGAGGCAGTTCAAGACGCCAAACGCAGTTCACCGCCGCCGCTGCCTAGCTGACCAACTCCCACTTCTGAAAGCAGCGCCACCCAAACTCACGAGCCGCGCGCGCCTGGTCCCAGAAGCCGAAGCAATCCTTCCAGCCTTCCTGCTCCGCCTTCCATGAGCAGCACCACGTGAAGCTGAAGGTGTGCTCGGTCGCGTCGGACGTCACCGCGACGATCTCGCCGGAGAAGTCGGAGCAGCCCGAACGGGCGCGCAGTCGCACACGCTCCACGGAGAGATCGGGATGTGCGTGAAAGAGCTGCGTGAGTACGCGCTCGACCTTTACCCGAGGCGTGTAGCCTTCGAGCTCGATGCGCGATGCGTCGCCCCCACGGACGAACTCCAGAAGCTCACGCTTGAATTCGGGGTGGACTGCGGCGGCGTCGAGGTAGGGAAGCAATTCAGGCATCGGCGGCAGATGAGGCGGGAGGAAGGTCCGGAAATATGCTACATTTGTTTCCTCAAGCCAACCCCTTGGGGCTTCAAATCTTCCGCGAGCCACTCTAAGCTGAGGCTTCCGCAGAACGCCATCAGCTCCGAGTTACGAATGCACCGCCTCCGGCCCACACCAAGCGTGCTCGACATTGCGAGCCGCCTCGAGCAGGCGGGGTTCGAGGCGTGGTGCGTGGGAGGCGCAATCCGCGACGCGCTTCTGGGCGGGGAACCTCTCGATTGGGATCTCGCGTCGCCGGCCACGCCCGATCAAGTCCGCGAGATCTTCGGGCGCAGGAGGACGATCCCCGTCGGCATCGCATTCGGCACCGTGAGTGTGCTCGACGAGGCGGGCGTCCCGCACGAGATCACCACCTTCCGACGGGATGTGCGCACCGATGGCCGCCACGCCGAGGTGGAGTTCGGCGCGAGCCTCGACGACGACCTGGCGCGGCGCGACTTCACCATCAACGCCATCGCGTTCCGGCCGCGCACCAGCGAGGTCCGCGACCCATTCGGCGGCCAGGATGATATCAAGGCGGGCATCGTCCGCGCCGTCGGCGATCCGGAGCAGCGCATGCGCGAGGACCGGCTACGCGCGCTGCGCGCCATCCGCTTTGCGGCGCGATACCGGTTCGCGATCGACTCCGCCACGCTCGATGCCATCCGCGAATCGGCGCACCACCTCACCAGGCTCTCGGCCGAGCGAGTGCAGCAGGAGCTCGTGAAGACGATGCAGCAGGTCGACGCGCCAAGCGGTGCCCTGCGCATGTGGCGGGACACCGGCGCGCTCGGCGTGCTCGTTCCGTCGCTCGGTGCCGTCGACGAAGTGGCACTCGCGACGCTCGACCATCTGGCCCGCGATGGCGCGGCCGGACGCGACCTACCGCAGCGGACGAGCAATCGCATCGCGGCGATGTTTCTCGACACACCTCCGCACCAGGTGCGCGCGGCGATGAGCGACCTCCGCTTCTCGAAGCACGAGACCAACTGGGCGACGCACATCGTGGAGCGTTGGGTGCGCCTCGGCCCCGGGATCGGCGAGGCTCTCGGCGCGGACTCGGTGAGTGACGCAGATGCGCGGCGATGGCTGGCGTCCATCGGGCGGTTGCATGCGGGCGGATTCCTTCGCGTTGCCGATGCACGGTGGCAGGCGATGCGCGCTGGCGGTCTGTCCGCGCCGTCAAGCGCGGCGGTGCGCTCCCTGCACAAGCGGATGGCGAGGGGCCTGTTTTCAGCGGCGGTGGAGATCGGCGATCTCGCCATCAGCGGGGATGACCTTCGTCGCGCGGGCATCCCCGCCGGGCCGATCTATGCTAAGATTCTCCACGCCCTGCTGGAGCGGGTCATCGAGAACCCGGCACGAAACACGCCTGAGGCGCTGCTGGCATCGCTGCCGCAGGTCGTCGCAGCGCTTCAGGAATCGCCCCCTTCGGCCAAGCACTAGACCAAGAATGTTATTCCGCGGCAAGCAGCCCGAGGCATCCATCTGGCGCCGGTTTCGCGCCAGCAGCGACGGCTTCACCTTCGACGAAGAGGATGGCGTCTACACGGCGCACATCGTCGCGAATGCCGAGCGTGTCGTCGACCTGTTCTGGACCATGGCGGACCTTCTCGGTCCGGCGGTGGATGTTCACATCGACGACCTGCGCAGCGGACGGAGCTGGCATGGCGAGTCGTTGCCGCTACCAGACGTGCGCGACGCCATCGCCCGACTGCGCTTACTGCTGGCGCGCTTCGGCGGAACGCAGGTGAGCATCTACACGTCGGAAGACCAACTCTCTCTCAACGAGCATCTCGAGCTGTTCATCTACTCGAAGTCCGACAAGTGGCTCTACCTGCTCGAGGGGCGCGGACTCGAGGAAATGCCGCGTGTGCGCACGAAGAGCTGGAAGATCAAGCGCCAGGCGTTCCCCGCAGCGCCGGATCTGGTGAACGCGCTGGCCGGTGCCGCAGAGCGACTGGGATTGCAGCACGCCTGATGGTCTCGAGATAGTCGTCCGTGACAACCGACAAGCTCATCTACGCGTTCGCCGCTGCCGGCGCGAACCTGCTTGGCGCTGCGGTGGTCGTCAGCCGCAGCCGCTGGAGCGAGCGAGCGCTCGACGTCATGCTCGCGTTCGCCGCTGGCTTCATGATCTCCGTGGCGATGATCGACCTGCTCCCCGAGGCGCTCCATCGCGGTGGGCATGTCGCTGCCGTCGTCGCACTCGGCGGATACCTGGCAGTGCATATCACACAACACGTCATTGGCACGCACTTCCACTTTGGCCAGGAGACGCACCACGTCAGCGAGGCCGTGAGCGTGGCGGCGCTGGTCGGGTTGCTGCTGCACACTTTCGTCGACGGCGTGGCGGTAGCGAGCGGCTTCGGCATCGGTGGCGCGGTCGGTGCGCTGGTGTTCACCGCCGTGATTCTGCACAAGGTGCCTGAAGGACTCGCCATCTCGTCGCTTTTCCTGGCCGCCGGGCAGGGAAAGGGACGCGCCATGCTCGCTGCCGCCGCACTCGGGGTGGCAACGATCGCCGGTGTCGTGCTCACCGACCAGATCGGGGCGCTGCGCGATCACGGACTCGCTCTCGCGGCCGGTGTGACACTGTACGTGGGCATGTCCAATCTTGTCCCCGAGTTCCGCGCGCGCGGTGGGTGGCAGTTACCGGTGGCGTTCGTTGGCGGAACTGCGACGTATTTCCTCGCGCGAGTGCTGGCGGGGGCCTGACGATGCCGAAGCCTTACCGCGGCCAGCGCGCAAAACCGCCAGGCCCTTCGCTGTTCGCTGGAGCCGCACCACCACAGCCACTCGCGGCGCGCATGCGTCCGCGCACGCTCGACGAATACGCCGGCCAGCGACACCTGCTCTCACCAGGCAAGCCACTTCGGGAAGCCATCGAGAAGGGCACCGTGACATCGATGGTGTTCTGGGGACCACCCGGCACTGGCAAGACGACGCTCGCGCGACTCATCGCCGGCTATACCGATCGCGAGTTCGTGCCGTTCAGTGCGGTGACGGAAGGCGTTCCTCGCGTGCGCGAGATCGTGCGCGAGGCGGAGGATCGTCTCGAGACGGGCCGCGGGACGATTCTCTTTGCCGACGAGATCCATCGCTTCAACAAGGCGCAACAGGATGCGTTTCTGCCGCATGTCGAAGCGGGAACGATCACGCTGATTGGCGCGACGACGGAGAATCCGAGCTTCGAGATCAACGGCGCACTGCTGTCTCGCGTGCGCGTATTCGTGCTGCAGTCGCTCAAGACGGACGAGATCATCGGTGTCATTCGCAGCGCGCTGAGTGACGTGGAGCGCGGGCTCGGCGGAATGGGCCTCACTGTTGACGAGGACGCGATCGATTTGCTGGCGCGCGAAGCCGATGGGGATGCACGACGCGCGCTGACGATCCTCGAAGCCGCGGCGCAGCATGTGGGCGAAGGCGGCGTGATCAACCTTCAGGCAGTGCGCGAAGCGGCGCAGTTGCGCTTCTCACGCTATGACAAGGGCGGCGAGGAGACGTACAACATCCTCAGCGCGTTTCACAAGTCGCTGCGCGGCAGCGATCCGCAGGGCGCACTGTACTGGATGGCGCGCATGATCGAAGGCGGTCAGGATCCGATGGTGATCTTCCGTCGCGCCATCGCGATGGCCGCCGAGGATATCGGTCTCGCAGATCCGGAAGCGCTGAAGCTCGCGGTCGCGGCACGTGATGCATATCACATGTTGGGTGCGCCCGAAGGCTATCTGCCGATGTCGCAGATGGTGATCTACCTGGCCACAGCCCCCAAGTCGAACAGCAGCTATCGGGCGCTGTCAGCCGCCATGGAGGCGGCGCGAGAGTATCCGGCCGAGGGCGTGCCGATGCACATTCGCAATGCGCCGACGAAGCTCATGAAGGAACTGGGGTATCACGAGGGGTATCAGTACGCGCATGCCGTCCCGGAGGCATACATCCCGCAGGAGTACCTGCCCGACGCGTTGGCCGGATCGGCGTTTTATGCGCCGGGTCCGTTCGGCTTCGAGAAGGAGATCGCGAAGCGGCTGGCGTGGTGGGAGGAGCTGCGGCGACGTGAGCAGGAAAAGACGGACGCCGGCGACACTAGGGAACCACGAACTGAGGAGTAAGTCATGCGTCGTCTCGTGTTTGGTGCGGCAACCGCCGCAATCGCCATCGTCGCCGGGTGCAGCGCGCTCGGCAAGCAGGCCTTCCAGCAGCCCATCGTGCACCTGCAGGATGTCAGGGTGAATGGCGTCGGGGTCACGGGTGGCACGCTGGATGTGAGGCTCAGCGTCTACAACCCCAACGGCTATCGCATGGACGCCACGCGGATGACGTACAACGTCATCGTCGGCGACAGCGTGAAGATGGCGACGGGCACTGTCGACAGCCGCTTCTCGGTCAACCAGAACGATTCGACTGTCGTCACGGTGCCGGTCATCTTCTCGTATTCCGGCATTGGCGCCGCGGGCCGGCAGATCCTGAACACGGGCGGCGTGAACTATCGCGTCAATGGTGACGTTACTGTCGGCACGGTGGTCGGTAACTTCACCGTTCCTTATTCCGCGACCGGGCGCTTCAACGCTCTCAGCGGCAACTCGCGCCAGTAAATCGAGGCTTCTACATCTCTCGCGAACTCATCTCCGTCACGCCACTCGTCGAGCGGGCGCTCCTCGTGGGCGCGCCGCTCAAGCGGGCCGGTGCACGCAAGTCGCTCGACGAACATCTGAAGGAGCTCGCGCGCCTTGCCGACACGGCGGGCGCCGAAGTGGTGGGCATCCTCACCCAGCAGCTCGATCGGCCGCATCCGGGCACGTACCTGGGCAAGGGAAAGATCGACGAGCTCAAGTCCCTGGTGGCAGAAAAGGGCGCGACGCTCATCATCTTCGATGACGAGCTGAGTCCGAGCCAGGGCAAGAATATCGAAGACATTGTTGGAACACGGGTCGTAGATAGGGCTGAGCTCATCCTCGACATCTTCGCCACGCGTGCGCGGAGCAGCGAGGCGAAGATGCAGGTCGAGCTCGCGCAACTCGAGTACACGCTGCCACGCCTTACCCGCATGTGGACGCACCTCGAGAAGTTTCGCGGTGGCATCGGGGTGCGCGGTCCTGGTGAAACGCAGCTCGAGACCGACCGCCGGCTCATCAACCACCGCATCAAGCTGCTCAAGGAGCGGCTTGCGCACGTGCAGCAGAACCGCGCCGTGCAGCGACAGAGCAGGGCGGATGCATTCAAGGCGTCGATCGTCGGATATACGAACGCGGGCAAGTCGTCCATCCTGCGCGGCATGACCGGCGCAGCTGACGTGCTCGTTGAGGACCGGCTCTTCGCCACGCTCGATCCGCTCACGCGCGAAGTCGACCTCGGCGAGAATGCGCATGTCCTACTCACCGACACTGTGGGATTCATCCGGAAGCTGCCCCACCATCTGGTGGCGTCATTCCGAGCGACGCTCGAAGAGACGCGCGACGCCGACCTGCTGCTGCACGTCGTGGACGCGAGTCATCCGCTGTGGGAAGAGCAGCGACTGGTCGTCGACCAGGTGTTGCTCGAGCTCGGACTCGCCGAGCAGCCCGTACTGCTCGTGTTCAACAAGATGGATCTGTTAAGCGAGTCGGATGCCCTCGCGTTGCAGGAGCGCGTCACGGCGCTCGTGCCGAACGCCGTGTTCGTGTCCACCGAAATGGAGCATGGACTCGATCCGCTCGGTCGTGCGCTGCGTCACGCCATGCGTGCGCGTCGGCCGGTCGCGGAAGTGTGGCTGCAGCCAAAGGACGGTAAGCTGCTCGCGGAGATCCACCAGCATGGCGAAGTGCTCGACCAGCGGAGCGAGGGCGAGCAGCTGGTGATTCGCGCGCGTCTGCCCGAGCGGTTGCGCGGACGTCTCGAGCAGGCGGGCGCGGACGTGCGCGTGGAGAATGGCGCCCCGGTGCGGGTTACCTCGGTCTGACGGTGGCGGTCGACGGACAGGTGATACACTGTGCGTCGCTAGGTAACTTGGGCGTGTCATGCTATTGAACTCGATAAGACTTCGTGTGCTCGCCTGTTGCGTGGGCGCACTGATGGTCCTCGCGCCGACGGCCCATGCGCAAGGCACGGCGGTCGTTCCCCCTACCGATCTCATCTACAATGATATCGATCGGCTTTCCGAGCTGGGCCTGCTCGATTCGGTCATCGTCGGACAGCGACCCTACTCACGGCAGGCGATTGCGCGCATGGCGCGCATCGCTCGCGATCGGCTCGACCGCGACGCAGCGCGGAGCCGCAGTCGCCTGAGCGACGAGGCGAGTCGCTACGCCGATGAACTCCTGCGCCGACTCGACCGCTTTTCCGGCGATGCCGGTGATGTGTCGTTCGCTGGTCCTGTGACAGCCCTGATCGACGCAGCGTCTCTGTGGTATAACGGCACGGATGCGGAGAGAAGGGGTTTCGCCTCGCCTTTCGGTCGCGCTACCGAGGCGACCATCGATCCGCTCGCGGCGCGCCGATTGGGTCTGCCTGCCGGAACGGGACATACCGCGGGAATGGAATTGTCGCAGCGCATCGAGCCGTTCGACTGGCTCGCCTTCCAGGCGCGCGAGCGATTCGAGTATCGATGGCCGGATGACACCACAGTCTCTCGTCGAAGCAGCGAGTTGCTGCTCGCGTCGGTGCGCGCCCGATACCGGAACGCGGCGATCACGGTGGGCCGCCAGCAGTTCGCGTGGTCGCAGAGCGCGGGCGACGGGCTGTTCCTCGCATCGGATGCGCCGGCGCTCGACCAGATCTCGCTGGCGTCCGACCACCCGTTCGTACTTCCCAGCGTGCTACGCTATCTCGGACCGGTGCAGGGAACGCTGATCTTCGCGGACCTCGGACCGAGCGTGGCGCGATCCCATTCGAAGCTCCTGACGTACAAGGTGAGTGTGCAGCCGGCGAGTGTGCTCGAGCTGGGCGGCACCTTCATGAATCACTACGGTGGCGCAGGGGCGCGTCCGTCGAGTTTCGGCGATCGCATCATCGACTTCTTGCCCTTCATCGACGTTTTCCGCAAGCATAATTATGTCGACCCGACGCGGACGCTCGACGTCGACTCCGACAAGCTCCTCGGCGTAGACGGACGACTCCGGATTCCGGTACTGGCTGGTATCACGCTCGCCGGCGAGTTGCTGATCGATGACTTCGATGTTCATCGCATTCCGAAGTTGCTCACCGGGTATGGTTCGCAGACCATCAAGATCATCGTTCCGCAGATCTTCACGCCCACCCTGTCGATGAAACTGTCGGCCAAGCACATGGGCATCATCACCTACACGCACCCCGCGCTGCTCGACGGCATCACGACACGCGGCCGGCTGCTGGGTGATGAACTCGGCCCGGACGCGAAGAGCTTCTCTGCGCAGGTGCGATGGGACATGTCGGGCGCGGCGCGATTCGAGCTCGAGGGGCGAGGTGCGATCTACAGCAACGCAGCCTACAGATCGTTCTACTCCGATTCGGCGGGAACGCGATTCGTCGTGCAGAAGGTGTCGCACACGGATGACGAACTGCGCGACATCGTGCTCGCGTCGCTGATTCTCCAGAACGATGACGGAATCGCATTGACGATTCGCGGCGGCGGTGAGCGGATCCGCAACGCAGATTTCCAGGGTGGACGTCGGCGCGACTATGTCGCGCAGGTCGGCCTCCGGATCGGACAGTAGGCACGGCCGCGATCTACGACGCGGCGGCCGCGCTTCGCGAGGCACCCGCACCCGCGAGCCAGACGTAACCCGGCAGCGCGAGCGCAGCAAGGAAGCACGCATGCTGCACAATCGCCATGCCGACCGCCTGCTCGGTTGGAACCCCGAACCGAGAGTAGATGAGAACCACGGCGGCTTCATAGACGCCGAGGTTGCCGGGAACGACAGGCACGAGCGTCGCGAGGTTGAGCGCTGCGAGGACGAGCACGGCGCTGGCGAACGGCAGCTCGACGCCGAATGCGTGCTGGATGCAGACCATCGCCAGCGTCTCCACGAACATCTTCAGCAGCGCCAGCGCCAGCGCGCCACCGAATCGCGACGGCGATCGCAGAGGGGCGAGCGCTAGCCCGATGCTTCCCATAGCGGTGACGGCCCGTGCGGGCAGCAATCGCTCGGCACGCGCCGCGATGGCCTTGTACTGCCAGGCTGCGAGCACAGTGCACACGAGGAGAGTCATCACGCCGATCGCGAGCGCGGCCACTCCGTTGGCCATCCACTGCGGAAGCGTGAGCGTCAGCGCCGCGGTACTGAGCACGCCGAGCTTTGCGATGCCCACCAGAAGCTGATCCATCGCGATGA
>JAQBPV010000416.1 GCA_028287345.1 Gemmatimonadota bacterium | reverse complement strand
CTCGAAGCTGCACTATCGGCTGAATGTCGGCTTGAACTACAACGACTCCACCACCGCCAATTGGCGCAGCATCTCGCAACTCCGCTACCTGACGGCGAATCCGTACGCGACGCTCACGAATGCGAATGCGAACTCGACGTCCGTGCTGTACGAGAATCTCCTCAACTTCGACGACAGCTATCGCGAAGGGTCGCATCGCCTGAGTGGCGTGGTTGGTACGTCGTCGCAGCGCGTGGACTTCGATCGCCTCTCGGCGTACCGGCAGGGCTACTCGAACGAGACGCTGCAGCAGATCAACGCCGGCGCCAACTCGGGCGCAAGCAATTCAGGGTTCGCGATTCCGTTCCGCACCAATGCGCTGCTGGCGCGCGCTACGTACGCGTTCAAAGATCGCTATCTCGTGACGGGCAGTGCGCGTCACGACTGCTCCTCGCGGTTCAGTCCGGACAATCGCTGCGGCAACTTCGGGGCGGCGTCGATCGGCTGGGTGCTGAGCGAGGAGTCCTTTTACAAGTCGCTACCGCTGCTCAACCGCCTCGACTTCCTCAAGTTGCGGGCGAGCGCCGGCGTCCTCGGCGACCAGAACATCGGCGACTTCGCATATCTCGCCCCCATCGCCACGAACGTGAACTACGTGTTCAACGGTACGCCGGTGAGCGGCGCCATCCAGACCGTGCTCACGAATCCTGACCTCAAGTGGCAGCGCAACCAGTCAAAGGACGTTGGAATCGACATGGCGTTCATGGGACAGGCGCTCACACTCACTGCCGACTATTACAGCAACACGTCCGACCAGTTGCTCGTGTCGGTCCCGCTTGCGCCGGATCTCGGCTCGGGCGGTAATCCCATCGTGAACGCCGGCAGCGTCCGGAACGCCGGCTTCGAGTTTGGATTGCGCCATCATATGGACCGCGGCAAGTCGCAGCTCAACACGTCGTTCAACCTCACCACCACGAAGAATCGCGTGCTGTCCCTCGGCAACGGCGGCCAGCCGATCTTCGCCGGCGGGATCAACGGACAGAACATCGCGCGCACCGCGGTGGGCAGTCCCATCGGCGAGTTCTACGTGAGAAAGATGACCGGCATCTTCCAGAGCCAGGCCGAGGTCGACTCGTACGTGAACTCGAAGGGTGTGAAGATCCAGGCCAACGCGAAGGCCGGCGACGTGCGCTACGCCGACATCGACGACAATGGCACGATCAACGACAACGATCGCTACGATGCAGGCAACGGTGTCCCGAAGGTGCAGGGCGGCCTGTTCTTCGACGGCCGTCGCGGCGCGGTGGATTTCGGCCTCAACTTCACCGGTGCGTACGGCAGCAAGATCTACAATGCCGTGCGCTACTGGACCCAGCGCATGGATGACCTCAACAACTCGCAGGCGGGGCTGAGCCCGTGGAGCCCCACGAATCCGAGCACCACCACGCCGCGCGCTGTTTTCGGTGCGGCCGGTGCGGAGAACGCGACCGTCGCGTCGGACCGTTGGCTGGAGAGCGGCAGCTACACGCGACTCAAGAACGTGATCGTCGGCTACACGCTGCCGGCCACGTTTGCCGCGCGCTTCGGCGGCATTCGACAGCCGCGCATCTACCTCAACGTGCAGAACGTCGCCACGTGGACGAAGTACACCGGTTGGGATCCGGAAATCCTCGGCTATGGCGATCCGCTCGCCCGTGGCATCGACGACGGATTCATCTACCCCAACGCGCGCACCATCACGTTCGGACTGGACTTCCGGCTATGACAAACCTCAGCCGACGTTCGAGCATCGCTACCCAACTCTCACATCCATTCGCCATGCGCCTCCGCGCCGCTGTTGGAACACTCGTCATCGGCGCCATGGTACTAGGCTGCCGGGCAGACACGAATGTCACCGACCCCAATGAGCCCAGCTCCGGAACCTTCTGGACGACGTCCGATGGAGCGATCCAGGGAATCAACGCAACCTACAACTCGCTCATCCGGCTCGGCACGTTCCAGCGATGGCAGGCCTTCTCGTATGACATTCGCTCCGACGAAGGCTTCAGTCCGAGCCCGTGGACCGATCTTTCGAACTTCAACAAGTTCACCTTCGTCACGTACGACTTCGACGTGAACCGCGACACCTGGTACGAGACGTATCTCGGGATCTTCCGGGCCAATCAGGTCATCGCGAATGTGCCGGGCATCAGCATGGATGCGACGCTGCGCTCGCGCATCGTGGGAGAGGCGAAGTTCATTCGCGCGCTGTACTACTTCCACCTGATGACGCTGTACGGGGGCAATATCCCGCTGCAGCTCACGCCGTCGAGCCCAACGGATCAGCCCGCGAGTGCGGGAGATGCCGCGGTGTGGGCACAGATTCAGAAGGATCTCACCGACGCAATCCCAACACTGCCGGCCGCATACTCAGGCAGCGACATCGGTCGCGCCACATCCGGCGCGGCGCAGGGATTGCTCGGCAAGGTGTTGCTGCAGCAGCGCAAGTGGGCCGAAGCGGCAGCCCAGCTGCAGCCCATCGTGCAGTCGGGGCGATACACTCTCGTATCCGACTACGCCACCAACTTCACCACCGCCGGCAAGAACAATCAGGAATCCCTGTTCGAGGTGCAGTTCGGCAATCCAGAGCTGGCAGGATCGCAGTCGATCTATGGATTGAACATCGCAAAGATGGTTGGTGCCTGTGGACCGAGCTACTGCGATGGGCGTCCGACGCGGTGGTTCTTCAATCAGTTCTTCCCGGATACGACGAACAGGGCCGTGTACGATTCACGATTGAATGCGACAATGTTCTGGAATCATCCCGGGGAGAACGTCTATGGCCAGGCGTTCGTCAATCCGGGCAGTGGTCGCAACGCCAACGACGTGTTTTTCAAGAAGTACAGCGAATACAACGGCACGAACGGGGACCAGAGCTGGGAAGCATCGCTCAACTACAAGGTGCTGCGGTACAGCGACATTCTGCTGATGCTTGCGGAGGCGTTGAATGAGCAGGGACAACCAGCGGCAGCGGCGCCGTACATCAACCAGGTGCGGCAACGGCCGAGCGTAGCGCTCACACCTCTCGCCACGAGCTTGAACCAGGCACAGATGCGTGATGCAATCCTGCACGAGCGGCTCGTCGAATTCGGGCTCGAGTCACAGCGGTGGCTCGACTTGCAGCGTCAGAATCTCTTCACCGCCGTGGTTGGGTCAGACGAGGGCTCGCCGGCGTGCGCGGCGCGTACGGTGAAGGCAGCTGGATGCGACGCCGAGTTCAGCTTCTTCGTGGTGGGGAAGACAGAGCTGCTTCCAATTCCGCAGTCCGAGATCGACCTCAATCCGAACGTGAAGCAGAATCCCAAATGGTAGCGGTGCAGTGATGCTGAGCGACTCATTGTCGTTGTTGCAGGCGGCGGGGCTCATTCTGCTGAGCCTCGTCGGTTGCGGCGGTGGCGGCTCGGGGACGACACCAATCGTCGAACCGCCTCCGGCGCAGTGCACCTTTACCAACCCACTTGGTGTTGGCGCGGATCCGTGGGTCGTGAAGCAGGGCGGGAGCTACTACTACATACAGTCGATCTCCAACGGCATCTGGGTCGCGAAGTCGAATACACTTTCGGGCGTGATCGCAGCTCCGCCCGCGAAGGTGTGGGCGCCGGCGGACACCGGCTGGAATCGCACGAACGTGTGGGCGCCGGAGCTGCACTTCATCAACGGCCGGTGGTACATCTACTACGCCGCTGGAGTCTCGGGTCCTCCATTTCTCACCCAGCACGCCGGCGTGCTGCAGTCGGCCGGCACAGATGCCTTGGGCCCATATACCGACAAGGGCATGCTGTACACAGGCGACAGCCTTGGCACAGGCACCGGAAACCGGTGGGCCATCGATCTCACGGTTTCGCAGCTAGGAGGACAGATCTACGCGGTGTGGTCGGGCTGGGCGAACAACGCGTCCACCGACAAGACGCCGCAGCAGCTGTACATCGCACGCATGGATACGCCGACGAGCATCGCGACGAATCGCGTGTTGCTCACCGCACCGACCGCAAGCTGGGAGCGCGGAACCGAGCTCGATCTCGACGAAGGTCCGGAGTTCATCCAGCACGGCGCCGACGTCTTCATCGAATACAGTACGCGGGAGTCATGGCTGAAGGACTATCAGCTCGGCCAACTGCATCTTCAGAGTGCCGCGGCAGACCCGATGAATGCTGCGAGCTGGACCAAGACGGGCCCCGTCTTCTCTGGCAACGCCGCGGTATTCGGCGTGGGTCACGCAAGCTTCACGACGTCGCCCGATGGCAGCGAAGACTGGATCGTGTATCACTCGAAGATCTCGACGACGCCCGGATGGGATCGCGACATCCGGATGCAGAAGTTCACGTGGAGCGCATCCGGTGAGCCAGTGTTCGGTAGCGCCGTCGTTGCAGGCACCAAGCTCGGGCGACCATCCGGCGAGTGTCCCTGAGCGTGAGCGCCCCCGTCGCCACCCGCTCGTCGCGAGTGGAGCAATCCGCGTTCGGACGTCTCCCCGATGGCCGCGACGTGGAGCGGTATGTCGTGCGCGAAGGCGGATTGGAACTGGAGGTGCTCTCATACGGCGCAATCATCAGGGCGCTACGTACCCCCGATCGCCATGGCACCATGGATGACGTCGTGCTGGGCTTCGACACGCTCGCGGACTATGTCGTGTATTCGCCGTACTTCGGCGCGCTCGTCGGTCGCTGCGCAAATCGGATCGCGTTCGGTCGCTTCACTCTCGACGGTGTGCAGCATCAACTGTCTACGAACGATGGTCTCCATCATCTGCACGGTGGCGTCCGCGGCTTCGATCGAATGATGTGGAGCGCGGCGGCATTCGAGACGCCGGATTCCGCTGGCGTCTCGCTTACGCGCACGAGTGTCGCGGGCGAAGAAGGATATCCAGGCGCGCTCGAGGCGCGCGTCGACTACAGCGTCCTCAGTTCCGGCGCACTGAGGATCGATTACTCGGCCACCACGATGGCGCCGACCATCGTGAATCTCACACAGCACACGTACTTCGACCTGAGCGCGGGCCTGGCGGCAGACATCGGCGGCCACGAGCTGACGATCCGCGCCGACGACTTCACGCCGGTGAACGAGCAATTGATTCCCACCGGGCAGCTACAGCGGGTGGATGGAACGCCTTTCGACTTCCGCCGCTCGACCGCGGTCAGCGCACGCATCGCTGAGGGTCATGAGCAGCTCGCCGCGGCGAACGGGTATGATCACAACTTCGTTCTTGCGCGCCGCGCTGACGTCGACACGATGACGCACGCGGCACACGTTCGCGAGCCGATAAGCGGGAGAATGATGGACATTCATACCACTGAGCCCGGGTTGCAATTCTATTCCGGCAACTTCCTCGACGGCAGCATAAGCGGCAAGCGTGGCCGGATCTATCCACATCGTGGCGGACTCTCGCTGGAAACGCAGCACTATCCCGATTCGCCGAATCACCAGGACTTTCCGTCGATCGTGCTGCGCCCTGGTGCGACGTACCACTCGAGCACCATCTACGCCTTCAGCGTATGAGCATGGAATCGGCGATCGAATCCTATGACGTCGCGGGCATCATGGGCGCCATCTATGGCGATGGGATTCTCGCGCTCAAGGGTGCATTCGAGCGAGAGTGGGTCGAGCGCATGCGAGAGGACATCGATGCGCTGTATCGCGATGCGCTCGCGCGTCCTGGAGGTGCGGTCGGGCGCGGGCCAAAGCGTCACTATGTCGAGATTCATCCGGAGGATGTGCGCGGCTTCGTCGGGCTCGTCTCGCATCCGTGGGTCGTCGCCGTGAGCGAAGCCGTGCTCGGTGCCGATTATCGCATCGTGGAGATAGGCTTCGATGTGCCGGGACCGGGCGCGCAGGATCAGCCGTGGCACCGCGATTTTCCGGCGCCACAAGAGACACTTGTCGGACGGCGGCTCAATTCCCTCGCGTTCAACGTCACGGCGGTTGACGTGCACGCCGACATGGGTCCATTCGAGATCGCGCCGGGCACGCAGTGGGATGATCCGTCCAGCTTCGAACACGAGATGTTTCCGCCGAAGTCACTCTACGCGCGATATGAAGCGCGAGCACAGCGAAAGATGCCAAGGGTGGGAGACATCTCCGTGCGCTCGGCGCTCACGATTCACAGGGGGACTGCGAATCACTCCGAGAAATCCAGGCCCGTGCTCGTGCTTGGCGTGGATGCATCGGATGCACGGAACGCGGAGCGACACGACCTTCAGGTCACGCGCGAATTTCATGCGGCCTTGCCGGAGGGAGTGCGTCGGCATCTCGCCTGTCGCGTCGTCGATGCGCTCGAGCCGATCATGCAGGGACATACCATCGAAGGGTTGATGATGGGCGAGGCATAGGACGAATTGTTTCATGAACCGAGAAGGCGCTTCAGTACCTCGTCACTTTCGGAAGAACCAGAGTCACAAGCGGTCGTGCGCGTTCGCCAGAGCGAGGTCGCCAAGGTCAGGAGCCGATCGACCGAGGCGGCCGCGTCGCGATACTGTTTCGCGTCTGCGAGCACGGCACGTGTCGAATCGCGCAGCGCGCCGTCCGTCGTCGCGACGAGCGGAGCGCAGGAGTCGAGCGACTGGAGCGCGCGCCTGAGCAGCGCCCGGCTTCGGTTGACGCGAGCGGCGTCACTCAACTGGCGTGCGTTCGGGTCGAGCGCCCGCAATGTGTCAACGAGTCGCAGTCGCAACGCGACTGCGCTGTCGCTCGGTCGCAGCCGCGCGGCATTCGCGAATGCAGTGCGCGCCGCTTCAAACTGACCCTCCGAGAGGGCAACCTCGCCCAGGCCGGCATATGCGGCGACGTTTGCCGGAGTGCGCCGGCTCAATTGTCTATACGCCTCTTCGGCGCGTGCCGGAGAGCCGGCGATCAGGTACAGCGGCGCGAGGCGCACGAGCAAGGCCGAGCTGTCCACAGGCCTGCTCTCCAGGGGAAGCAACTCTGCGAGCAACTCGGAGCGCGCCCCTTCGCTGGCGAGCAGGTCGATCAACTCGAAGCGCGCGGCGAGACGGTTCGTCACACTGTCGCTGCCCCAATGACCAT
>JAQBPV010000403.1 GCA_028287345.1 Gemmatimonadota bacterium | reverse complement strand
GGCCCAGGTCCAGAAGATCGCGTCTTCCGCTGACATGTTGCCACGCGGCGTCAGACGCGCATCCGCATAACCGTACTGCCCGATATCGACCAGATACTGCGCGCGGCTGTTGAGCGTGCCTTGGCAGACCTTGTCCTTCACCGGCTCCGCCCGCAGCGCGCGATGTCGCTCGGCGAGATCGTCCAGTAGCGATGCGGGCAGCAACGACACCTCGCTCGGGTACACGAACGTGAAGTAGAGGAGATACGTGTGCAGCAGTGGCCAGTGCACATCGTAACGCGCCACGAGCCGGTTCCAGTCCAGATCAGCGGCGCGCGCGCGGATCAGGTGCATGACATCCGCGCCGTCGAATCGCTCACGCTCCATCACGAATGACTTCTGCCAGATCAGCTCTTCGCACGGCACGATCTTCACGGGCATGCCGAGGACCTGCGTTTCGACCGCGTGCTCGAACCACGCGTCGTCCATCGTGCAGACGCCGTTGCCGGAGCTGAACACGAGATCGACGAAGTCGTCATGCTGCCACGCCTTCCCGAGCCAATGCGGAAACGTCAGCTCCGTGCGATACCCCGCTGCCTGCAGTGCCTCCATCGCACGCTCCATGTCGCTGCGGCGGAGAAAGAGGTCGAAGTCCTTCGTGTTGCGTACGATTCCCGTGTATTCGAGAAACGCATGCGAACCGCCAACGAGGAATGGCACTGCGGCATCGCTCAGCACGTGCAGCGTGCGACGATAGAAGGTGTTGGTGTCCTGCGCGGATTCATCGAACGTAGACTGGCCTGTCATGGGCGGCGGGCTTTGCAAGACACAGGCTAGCCAGGATGATAGGCGGACAGGAGATCTGCATTCCTATCCTCCCTATCTTCCTGCACCATGGCCCGAATTTCTCAGTAGCGCGCCGCATGCCACCGAACATCGTCCGCATCGCCGCCGTCAGCGACGTCCACTACTCGAAGACATCGCAGGGCTCGCTACAGCCGCTGTTCACGCAGATCACCGAGAGCGCCGACATCCTCGTGCTCCCCGGTGACCTTACCGACTACGGACTGGCGGAAGAGGCACGCGTGCTTGCGCGCGACCTCACTTCGTCGGTGAAGATTCCCATCGTCGCCGTGTTGGGAAATCACGACTACGAGAGCGACGAGGTGACCGAGGTTCGTGAGATCCTCACCGGCGCCGGCGTGCATCTCCTCGACGGCGATGCCGTCGAAGTCCTCGGTGTCGGCTTCGCGGGAGTGAAAGGCTTTGCCGGCGGATTCGGTCGCGGCGCCCTCGGACCATGGGGTGAGCCCACGATCAAGCTGTTCGTGCAGGAAGCCATTCAGGAAGCGCTCAAGCTCGAGTCGGCGCTCGCGCGCCTCACCACTCGGCACCGCATCGCGGTGTTGCACTACGCGCCCATTCCCGAGACGGTCGAGGGAGAGCCCGTCGAGATCTTTCCCTGGCTGGGTTCGAGCCGGCTCGAGGAACCATTGCGACGCTTCGAGGTGAGCGCGGTCTTTCATGGCCACGCGCACAAGGGTGCGCCCGAGGGCAAGACCAGCACCGGCATTCCCGTCTACAACGTGTCGATCTCTGTGCTCAAGCACGCATACCCGGACAAGCCGAACTTTCGGCTGTTCGAGGTCGATCTCTCGTCCGAGCCAGAAATGGACGTCGACGGTACCGCGGAGCGTCGCCAGCAGGGACGACGTGCTACCGATCGCGTCGACGCACGAGCCTAGGCTTCGGCCTTTTCGCCGACGAGTCGCTGTTCGAGGTTTCGGATGTCGGCCTCGAGCTCGTGCGTGAGTCGCGGCTTCACGAGAGCGGCGAGCGCGTCCGTCATTCCGCTCTCGAAGACGCGATAGTCGATCGCGACGCGCACGCAGGTGCTCGCGCCCTCCGGACTGAAGCGCAGCACGCCAGTCGTGGCGAGAGGCGCATTCGAGACATTTCGCCATCCGATCACGGAGTTCGTCACGAACTTCGTCGTCACCGCATCCCACTCGATCTCACCGCCGCCGGGCGTCGAGGCGCACCAGTGTGACCGTCCGTCGCCAGTGTCGCGCACTTCACGCAGCGTGCCGATGAGTCGCGGAAAATTCTCGAAGTCGGCGCAGTAGCGGAACACCTCCTCCACCGGCCGATCGACGACGAAGGAAAAGCGTACCGCTCCCGCGCGGCGCTTCGTGCCTGCTCTCTTCAGCGCGTCGGCCAACGGGCGATGCGCGGCGACGCCCAACAACGCCAGCCCCGCCAGCGTCGCCAGCGTCGCCACCGGCCGTGCTCCTCCCTTGTCGCGCGGTCGCGCGCCGAGCAGGATGCCGCCTCCCAGTGCCGCGAGGAGAGCGGTCAACGACGATCCCGAAATCGTCGAAAGATCGAGCGCCGGAACGAGAGCAGGGCGGTGAGGCATGTGGGCGCTACCGGGCAAGGGGGGTGCCGAACCGATCAGAGCTCGCGCGCTGCGCGTTGGACGAGTTGCAATGCATCTTGCGCGGTGGCTCCGCTCGCCGCGAGGTGGCCCATCTTCCGCCCCGCACGAGCGCCTGACTTTCCGTAGAGAAACAGCCGAGTGCCAGGAACGGCGAGTGCGCGTTCGAATCGGGGAACGCGTCCATTTTCCCACAGATCCCCGAACAGGTTGACGATCGCTGACGGCCGCGCCGGCGTCACCGCACCGAGCGGGAGGTCGCACACGCTCCGGACCAACTGCTCGAATTGACTCGTGGGACACGCGAGCTCCGATGCGTGATACGAGTTGTGCGGCCGTGGCGCCAGCTCGTTCACGAGCAGTCGTCCGTCCTGGAGCAGGAACATTTCGACGGCGAGGATGCCCTCGAGCATCAACGCATGCGCGATCGCAAGCGCGAGACGCTCGGCTTCGCGCACAACCTCAGAGGTCAGCTCACCGGGCAGGACGCTCCACGCGAGGATCTGCCGCTCGTGATGATTCACAGCCGGTGGATACACAATCGTCTCACCAGAGCTGCGTCGTGCCACGAGCACGCTCAGCTCCATGGTCAACGGAAGGCCGAGCTCGGCCACCGACCGCCGGTTGCCCAGGGATGAGAACGCGCTCGCGACGTCGGACTTCGCGTCGAGACGAAGTTGGCTGCGACCGTCATAACCCCCCTGGCACGCCTTCACGAACAGCTCTGGCCCGAGCGTGCGCGTTGCATCGGCGAGCGTCTCGGCCGATTCCACAACGACGTAAGGACCAATCGGAATGCCTTGCGCGGCGAGCCACTCCTTCTGGCGCGCGCGATCCTGCACGATGCGGAGGATCGAGGCGCCGGGCCGCACTGGAGCATGGGCCGTGGCCGCCTCGAGCGCCGCCGGGGCGATCTGCTCGATTTCGATCGTGATGACGTCGCACTCGCGCGCGAGCTCCGCAGCGCCTTCGGGATCATCGAACGCGGCGACAACGACGCGGTCGACGACGGGGCGCGCGGCGCAGTCGGGATTGGGATCGAGCACCTGCACGCCATAGCCGAGCGATCGAGCGGCGAGGGCGGTCATCCGTCCGAGCTGTCCGCCGCCGAGTATGCCGATGGTCGCTGGTGGGAGGATGGGCATCAGGCGGGCGACACGGAGAGATCCGTATCTGACATCACCGCCGCGGTACGCTCGGCGCGCCATTGCCGCAGCCGCTCGCGCAACTCCGGCCGCGAACCCGCGAGGATGGCGGCGGCGAGGAGCGCTGCATTCGCCGCGCCTGGCTCACCAATGGCGAGCGTGCCCACTGGCACGCCCTTCGGCATCTGTACGATGGACAACAGCGCATCGATGCCGTTGAGCTGCGTTGCCGGAATCGGAACGCCGAGCACTGGCAGAATGGTTGACGCGGCGACCATACCTGGGAGATGCGCAGCGCCGCCCGCGGCGGCGATGATGACCTCGAGGCCGCGCGATTCAGCGGTGCGCGCGTACTCGAACATCCAATCCGGCGTACGATGTGCCGATACTACCTTCACTTCGTGCGCAATTTGCAGTTGGGTGAGCAGCTCGGCGGCGACGGACATCACGCGCAGGTCGCTGCGGCTGCCCATGATCACGCCCACGAGGGGTTTCTGCGTGGACGTAGATTGAACGGATCCCATGCGTTATGCGGGGCGAGAGGCCGGGTGTGATGGCGCGCGAAAGATAGCGCCTGCCCCAAGTCGAAAGCCACCGGCGTGGTCACGAGAATCGCTTGCGTCACGACATGCCGCTATCATACTTCTCTTCGGGCGACGAAGCCCATGCCCTCCGCATATCGCCCCGCCTCATGCACGTCATTCTTCGTCGCCGTCGCCGTGGCCTCGCGCTCGGCGCGTTCGCACTCGTAGGCTCCATCGCGTCACTCTCGAGCTGTTCGCGGCCATCGGCTGCCGGCAGCGAGATCGGCATCGGCGTCGCCCTCGATCCCAAGCGCGCCGGGATGCAGTCGATCTACAACGGCGTGGAGCTCGCCGTCACGCAGCTCAACGGTCAGCGCGGCAGTAGTCGCCCGCTCCGCATGATCAAGGGCGCGCCCGACGTCAGCGATCCCATTCGAATCGCCGATACACTGCGCTCGAATCCACTGGTCGTCGGCGTCGTCGGCCATCCCGAGAGCGGCACCACGCTCGACGCCATCGGTGAGTACGCCGACACGAAGAACTTCGGCAAGGACGCCGTCGTCGCCATCTCGCCGACGGGAACGAGTCCCGCGTTATCCGGCGCGAGCAAGTGGCTCTTCCGCGTCTGTCCCAGCGATGTGCAGACGAGCCGCACCGTCGCGCGCTACGTGCTGGACTCGCTGCATGCCGGCCGCGCGAGCGTGATCTATCGCAACGACTCGTACGGAAAGGACTGGGCGAAGTCGTTCGGTGAAGCATATCGCGAAGGACGCGGTGTCGTCGTCCAGCGCGATCCGTATGTCGCTGGCGTGACGCCGTGGGACGCGTATGCGTCGTACGTCAAGCAGCTCAGGCCGGATGCTGTACTCTTTCCCGGCAGCACCGAGGACGCCATCATCGCACTGCGCGCCATGGCCGCCGTCGGCATCGCTCCGCCCTTCGTTGGCGGAGACGCCACGTCCGGTCTCGAAGCCAACGCGGCCGAGTTCCCCAATGCGCGATATGCCGCGTTCTTCATCGCGCGTCGCGCAACGACACCTGAAGCGAAGGCATTCATCACGGCGTACCGGCAGGCGTACCATGAGGAGCCCGACCAGCGCGCGGCCCTCGCCTACGATGCGGCCATGCTGATTGGTCGCGCTGCATTGGAGGTGGGTCCTGATCGCGCGAAGATCCGCGACTACATCGAATCGATCAACGGCACCACGAGGCCCGCGGTAGCCGGCGTCGCGGGTCCCATCGCTTTCGACGCGAATCACGACGCGATCAACAAACCAGTCGTGATCGTGCAGGTGGGCAAGTGAAGCTACTCAGCACCATCAGGGGAAGGCTCAGGGCAGGGTTCGGAATCACGCTCGCGCTGATCCTCACGGCTGGACTGCTCGCCGGATACGGGCTCGTACATGCGGGCTCGCGCAACGAAGCGCTCGTCGCCGACATGCGTCTGCAGCAGGAGACGATGCAGCAGGTGGCCTTTCGCATCCTGCGCGAGACAGCGGCGGGCATGCGCTATCTCAACACGAACAGCGCGGCCGACGAGGCGCGCTACGTCGCACTCGCGGACGAAGCCGATCATCTGCGCCGCGACGCCATCAAGCTCGAGGCGCTTTCGCCCGTCGAGCGGCAGAAGCTGAAGGACCTCGGTACCCTGCAGGCGACGGTCGAAGCGGGTGTCGGCGCAGCGCACGCGTACAACGCCATCGGCCGCAGCGCGGACGCCACGGCAATCCTCGGCAAGACGTCATCGGCACTCGATGAAGTCGACAAGACGCTCGAGTCCCTGCGGCAGGAAGGCGCCCGTCGCCTCAGCGAGCGGCAGGCGGATGCAAGCACGACGCTGAAGCGGAACATCGCGCTGCTGGCCATCGTGATCCTCGCTGCGCTCGTCGTCGGCGTCGTCTCGAGCATCACGACATCGCGCGCCGTCACGCGCCCGCTCGCGTCGCTCACGCGCGACCTTCTGGCACTCGGCCGCGGCGACCTGCGTCGCAGCGACCTTCAAAAGGAGACGCTCGGCGCAGCTGAGTACGAGGCGCTGGCCAATGCATTCGACCAGGCACGCGAGCGCCTGCGCGGACTTCTCGGCGAGATGAAGCGGCAGTCCGATGAGACGGCGGCAGCTGCCGCGGAGCTTGCCGCTGCGGCAGGAGGCGCGTCCGACAGCACGCAGCACGTCGCCAGCGCGGTGACGGAGATGGCGCATGGCGCGGGTATGCAGCTCGATGTGCTGACGGGCGCTGGCACCGCGGTGTCGCAGCTCGCGGAGTCGGGGCGGACGATCGATGAAGCGGTTCGCGAGAGCCAGCTTCGCGGCAAGGAGATCCGCACCTCGGCGACCGGCACGGCACTGGAGATCGGCAAGGCGGTCGACACCCTTTTGGCGGCGCGAGAAGTCTTCGATCGCAGCGCGAAGGAGATCAATGGCCTGAGGGATTCGCTCGGCGTCGTGGACGACTTCGCGACGACGATTTCCGAGATCGCATCGCAGACGAACCTGCTCGCGCTCAACGCGGCCATCGAAGCGGCGCGTGCGGGCGATGCGGGACGTGGCTTCGCCGTCGTCGCCGACGAGGTACGCAAGCTGGCGGAACAGAGCTCACGCGCGGCGCACGAAGTCACGGCGAACGTGAACCGCATCCGTGAGGGCGTGCTCGGCACCTCGCGCGCGGTGGAGAGCGGCACCACGCAAATGCGCGACGTCACCAAGATTGCCGATGCGGCGCGTCATGCGCTGACGTCGATCCAGGCGGCAGTCGAGCGCGTGGAGGATGCATCGTCGCGCGTGTCCGAAGCGGTATCCGGCAATGCAGCTGCCATCCTGCTCGTCGAGGAGGCGATTGCCAAGGCCGGCGATACGGCGCAGAGCCATGCGGCGTCGGCACAAGAGGTCGCTGCGGCCACTGAGGAGACATCAGCGTCCGTGGAAGAGCTCGAGGCCACCTCTCACATGCTGAACGACTCGGCGCGTCGCGTTCGCGAGCGCGTGAGCGAATTCATCGTCGAGTAGCGTTGAACTGAAGCAGAACTGCAACGGCAACCGAAGGGAACGGATTCAACGGATCTTTCGGATACCTGCCGGATCAAACCTCCGGAGGTTTGGTGGTGCCGAAGCCTTCCACTACTGCAGCAAAGAAGAAGGGTTGAATCTGAGACGGGCAAGTTCGGTGAGCAGTGGACAGCCCGGGGCTTGATCCGGCAGTTGTCCGTGAAATCTGTGCAATCCGCTCCCTTCGGTTGCATTTGCGTCTTCAACAAAAAGAGCAGGCCGCCATTTGGCGGCCTGCTCTTTTCACTAGCTCCCCAGGTAGGACTTGAACCTACGACCCTTCGATTAACAGTCGAATGCTCTAACCAACTGAGCTACTGGGGAATGGTCTGGTACAGACACACAAATTTAATCGGGCACGAGGTCAAGTCAACCGCGCTTCAAGCGCTATGACGCCTTTGCGCGCTTCCGCGCTGTCGGCGCGACCACATGTGGCTTTCCGGTGTGCTCCGCGCGCCGCGCACCAGCGGCCTTGTCCCAGTCCGGCAGCACCGTGCGCAACCACTTGCCTGTGTGTGACGAGGCCACGGCGGCGACCTCCTCCGGGCGACCCACCGCGACGACTTCACCGCCCGCATCGCCGGCCTCGGGCCCAAGGTCGATCACCCAGTCGGCGAGCTTGATCACGTCGAGGTTGTGCTCGATGAGC
>JAQBPV010000291.1 GCA_028287345.1 Gemmatimonadota bacterium | reverse complement strand
GGAGAGTGCAGAGTCGGCGTTGAAGGCGGTCTTCGGCCGCGACGGCAGCTTGTCGCAGGCAGAGAACGCGGGCAGTACGGCGACCAACAGGAGGCTGAGCACGACTCGATATGTCATTCTGTGTCTGGTGTCGGCAAGAAGAAGGGGCGCGCGGCGCTGCGCGCCGTGCTCATGGGGCGCCAGCGCTTCGCGCTCGGCTTACGGGGCGGGGGGCGCTGCGCGCCGCCGCTTACGGGGCACATCGGCGCTTCGCACCTCGCTTACGGCTAAACGCAGAAATCGATTTGGCTTCCTTTCAAGTACACCTTGAACTGCATTTTTCACCACGGCAGGCGGCAGAAGAGCGAAAGAAGTTGCCATGAGCCAGGCGCGAAGCGCCGGCGCCCCGTAAGTGAGGCGCGAAGCGCCGAACGCCCCGTAAGTGAGGCGCGAAGCGCCGAACGCCCCATAAGCGAGGAGCGAAGCGACAAGCGCCCATCACTTGGGCTCACCGAAGAACTGTACCTGAAGCACCGTAGACAATACGTACTGCGTCGCACGACGATTGAAGTTGTTGTCGTACGTGATCACGCGCGACCCCTGCAGCGTGAAGATCACCGTCTCGCTGAGATCGGTGTCCGCATTCAGGCTCACCGCGCTGCGCCCGTTGTCCTGCAGTCGACTGCTTCCGCCGCGCGTCAGGTCGCTGATGTACGTGCTCGACCGCGTCTGCTGCCAGCCGATCCTCGCGCGGATGTCGTTGTCCACCGTGAACCCCAGGCTCTTCGGAAACCGGAACGCTCGGCCCACGTCGACGCTCATCTCCTCCGCCTTGCCGTCGGCGACGCTGCCCGGAAGCGAATCGGTGCGGTTCGTCATCGTGTAGCCCGCGGACGTGGTCAGACCGCGCCCGAAGCCCCATGCGATCGACGTGTTGAGGGGAATCGTCCGCACGCGCGAACCACGCAGCTCGGGACGCTGGCCGAATTCGTCGCCAGGAAGGAAGCTCGTCGCCAGTGAGCGCGCATAGCCTGCGTTCGCGCCGAGTGACTTGAAGAACGGCCGGAACAGCACCGGTGGCGTCCAGTTCCAGCGCACGCTCACGTCCGGAAAGACCGTCTGCGCGCCATCGGCCACCGACTGCGCATCATCGATGCGGCGCGTCCAACTGCGCGTCGTCGTGCGACGATAGCGATTCACGAAGGCGATGTTGCCCGGAAACAGGAACGATTGACTGGCCGACAACGCTTGCGTGAGTCCGGTCGTCGCCGCGAGTTGGCCGTTTGCCTGACGGAACGCATCCACACCGCCGAGTCCGAACTGCAATCCCAACGGGGAGCCGGCATTCGCACCATCGAACGCCGAGAGCAGGCTGCGATTCAGGTTGATGTCGAATGGCGCAAAGATCTTCGAGAGCCGCCGCGCCAACGATGAGTCACCGGAATAGATCGTCAGCATTCGGCCGAGATCGAGAGTTACACCGCCGCCGATGTTCTGCGACACCGTAATCCGCCGGGGAAGCAGCGTGTCGTTCACCGTCACCGTGTTACCGAAGGTGAGCGGTGCAAGCGCGCCGAAGTTCGGATCGCGCAGCATGCCGTACTGCGTGCCGAAGTCCGCGCGCGGACGGAACCACTGTGACCGCTGCGGCGCAAACCCGAACGACGTGAGCAGCGATCTCTCGCGCTCCATCCCCACGTTGGCGCCGAGCAGGTGCGAGCGCTGCTCGGTGGCGGCGCGTGATGCGGCAGTGGTGTCGCCGTAGTCGCGAAGGTCGCGCAGCGAGATGAAGTCCCAACGCGCCGTGAAGGCCGCGGTCGGACGGAACTCGAGCGTGCTGGAATTGCGCCAGAGATTCTGGTCGTTGCGCGAGACGCGCGCCGAATCGTCGAAGGCGTCGGCAGGCTTGAAGAAGGTGAAGCGGCGATCGCTGCCGCGCACCACGCCGCTCGAGAAGCGGAACACCGTCGGATTCCAGCGGAACACCGGCGACGCGTTGGACGTGTCCGCACCGCCGCGAAGAACCCCGGGTACGATCGCCATCGGTACCGCGAATACACCGGGCACGCGTGCCGTGCGCGGATCGGCCGCGACGCTGTAGTCGAGACTCAGCGCGAAGTTGTCGCTGTTGCCGCGCTGGTATTCGTTACGGCTGTCGCCAGCGGTGTACGTCGACGTCAGTCCAAGGTTGTCGATCAATGCGCCGAGCAGCGGGTTGGAAAGCGGCGCCGTCCGACGCACACTCATCGCATACGTCGTAATCCCCGTACTCGGCGCACGAAGATTCTGCACTCCGGCGCCGGGAATGTCCGTCCCGCTGAGAAAGAGCGGCGTGCTGTTGGCGGAGACGTGCGTGATGGTGAGAGGAACGGAGAGACCAAGTCCGATCGGCAGCAGCTTCTCGAGGTGGATCGTGCCCACGACGTCGAGCACGCGATCGTCCACGAAGCTCGGCTGGTCGGTGAGCTGCCGGAAATACGGATTCTTCTTCGTGAAGCCGACACGTACGTCGGCAATGTCGGACGCCGACACCGCGACACTCATCTGCCCCGCATAGCCCGGACTGTTCACCACCTGCCCAAGGCGTATGTCGTCGACCCACAGCTCCAGCGAATCAGCCGGCCCGATGACGCTGGGCGCGCCGGACGTCGTTGGCAGTCGCACGAAGCCGACCGCCATCTCCTGCACCGCGGCGAGATTCGGCGGCGCGGCGCCGGGTTCCACGGTATAGACCATGTAGCCGCCTTCGCAGGCGACGTAGCGCTGCTGTCCCGCCGCAGCAGGAGTCGCCGACGCATTCACGAGCGCGGCATCGACGCCAGTGCATTGCAGCGTGTCGCCCTTGTTGGCGAGATATGCGTTCTGGAGCTTTTGCCGGAGCGCGAAGAATCTGTTGAAGTCGACGCGCACTTCCGGATTCCACGCTTCCACACCAGGGCCCGACATCACCGGCGTGCGATACAGATAGAAGTTGTTCGCATCGCGGCCCACCTTCACGTACATCTGCAGCTCGCCGCTCGGCCCCCAGCCGTTGCGACGACCGCGCGCCCACAGCCGCACCTGTTGATAGCCCATGAAGCTCTGCTGCCCGTTCGGAAAGCGGTAGAATGCCTCCGCCCTTCCGTACACCGGAAGGTTGCCGGCCTGCAGACGCAGCGAGCGCTCATTGATCTGCGTCGATGTCACCGAGAACTGCGCGGCGCGCGTGTCCGCTTCGTCAGTCACGCCCGGTGGCGGTTGATAGTCGTCGCCGCTCGTGGTGCCCTTGTCCGCCGTGCCGATGAGCGACGACAGGATGTAGCCGCCCGCTGGCGTCTCACCGGCGATGCCCGCGAGCGTCTGCTCATTGCGCTTGAGCCACGGCGCACCGGTGAGCTTGAGCCGAGCTATTGGCGTCTGGATGAATTCGTCGTCCTGCGCGCCGGCGCCACTCACCATCGTCACGCGTAAAGCGCGCACTCGGCGCAATAGTATGTTGTTCACGGTGTCGTCCGCGGCGCGGAAGGGCACGCGCACCAGAACCCACTGCAGTGTCTTCGCGGGACCGGCGGAATCGATCTGCTGACGAAAACTCTTGCCGAAGCGCACCCACTTCCGGGAGTCGCCGAGGTCGATGACGAAGCGCAGAAGACGTTCCTGATCGCGTTGTGCGGTCTTCAGGTTGAGGACGTTGTCGAGATCGATGTCCTCCTCGTCGAGCCTGTTGTTGCGCACCGTGCAGTTGGTGCGCGTGTCGCCGAGGCGAGGAGGTGTGCGCGTCGTGCCGGTGCAGATTGGGACGTTGAACATTCGCGTGACGGCGCCGTTGTTGTCGACGGCGAGTGTATCGACGACATCGCCGACGAGGCCCTTGTCGTTCACCTCGGCATTGAAGGCACGCGAGATGGGATCGCGCTCGGTGTCGAGGCTGTCGAGCCCTTGCAGCTTGCGGCCGCGAAACAGCGAATCCGGTTTCGAGCCCGGTCGCACGTACAAAGTTTCGGGCGCGTAGGCGACCCGATTCTCCGAGATCTCACCGAAGTCGAAGACGAGTGTCGGGTTTGCGGTCCGGCGCGTGGCATTCGTGTCGACGAGCGCCCAGAACTCGAGATTCTCCGAGCGCGAGAGATCGAGACCCGCCGCGCTGAGTACCGTGCGCATCGAGCGATATCGCCGGCCCGATGGTGTATTCGAGATCGTCCACGCGGCGGTGCGTGAGCCGGGATCGTAACGTCCGCCGATGCTCAGCGGGTACAGCGTCATCCACAGCAGCTGCTCGTACGAGGTCGAGCCGAGGCCGAGGAAGGACGCGTTGGCGTCGATGCTGTCGCGCTGCACGAGAATGTTGGCGCCGCTCGTCGCATTCGTGCCGTTGTTCTGGAACGCAATCGTCGTCGCACGACGGAGATCGAACGGATTCGCGCCGAATCGTCGCGGGAGCAGATGACCGTCGGCAGGTTGGCTCGAGAGCGCCCATGCCTGATCGGACAGGTTGACGGTGATGCCTGCGTCGCCCTCGAAGCTCTCGATGTATGCCTGCGTGCTGCTGTTGAGTTGGGGACGACTGGTGGCGATCTCACCTTGCACGCTGATGCGCGACGGCGCCTTGCTGTTCACGAAAGGCAGCTTGTTGACGAGCCGCGTGAGCGGCCCAACCTCCCACGAGAGCTGTCCGTTCACGCCGGCGAGCAGCGACGACACCGGTTCGAAACCGAGCTGTGGTCGCGTGAAGTCGGTGGCCTGCGACTGCTGGACCGCAATGAGATTGAGCTCGCCATTCGCGAGGGTGAGCGTGCTTGTAAGTCCGTAAAGCTTCGTCGACCCGACGGCAAACAGCGGATTCTCCTCGAACTTCACGGTGACGGCGCGCTGTCGCGTGAACAGCGTCTCCGGACGCGCGAAGGTGAGCCGTCCCAGCTCATAGTCGACGCGATAGTCCACGTCCCGAATGAGGGGACGTCCGTCGAGCAGCACGCGCTCGGAACCGCGTCGCACCTGGACGCTGCCGAGGTTGATGGCGCCCGCGTCGGCAGTGGATTCGGTGGAGTAGCCGACCTTCAGCCGATAGACGTTGGGCGGATGCTGCGTGGAATAGAGGTATTCGCCCGGCGTGGTATAGACGGCTTCGTTGGTCGGATTGCCAGGCACCACGAGTCCCGAGTCGCGCGCGGAGAACGGGTGCAGCACCGGGAAGACGACGAAGTGATCGCGAATGATGCGGCCTGTCGTCACGGCGCTCGCGGCGCTGAGCGATGCGGCGCTGGCGAGTCCCGCCGTACCGCCGGCGGCCGCGCTGTAGTTTGGATCGGAGGGACGCGGCCAGAGACGGTTCTCGATGTCGAAGCTCGCGGGGTTCACCGACTGCGCGAGACCGAACATCTGCAGGAACGTGGCGAAGCTTCCCGTGACGGGCTTCTCCTGCTCGCCCGCGCCGCTGACGACGCGCACACGTGTGGAGCTGCGCACGAGCTCCTCGCCGGCGATGCGGTACACCGAGCGAATCTCGCGACGGAAGGCCGGCTGACCGGGCACGACGTTCGGATCGAAGACGAGATTGGCGCGCTGGTCGCTCGCTACCCCCGCGTACTGAAGATCAGGCGTGCCGCCGACGCTCGGCACTACAGTCTCCACGCCGTTCACGAGCAGCGTGTACGCAACGACGAGCCGCTCGTTGCTCTGATTGAGTGGACGGACGAGCGCGAACCACAGCTGCGATGGATCGAGATAGTAGTCCACCCCTTCACGCAGGACGTCGTACGTCTGCCGACCTTCGCCCGGGTCGCCGATGATGCGGAAGCGCGGACCATTTGGATTCTGCGGCTGCGTGCCGAACTGCACGCGATAGAGCACGATGCGTCGCGGGCGAATCGTGTCCGACAGCGCGTTCGCGATCGATGCCAGCTGCGCCCGATTCAGGATGTCGACGTTGGGATAGCCCCTGAACAGCGCCGGATCCACGGTGAAGAAGAACCGTCGCGGCTCGATCTCGTTGTCCTTGATTTCGCGGTCGGCAGTCTGCAGCGTGCGGTCGCCGACGTAGAACACGCGATCCTGCACGATGTTGCCCTTCTGTTGCGCGACGATGCCCTGAAAGCGGAATCGTCCCAACTTTGCGACCGCCTGCAATCCATAGTTGCCGCTGGGCACTCCGCTGGAGAGAAAGCGGGTGGACGGCAATGCGAAGGAGACGTTGCCCACCTCGAGCCGCTGCAGCTTGTCGTTTGCCTTCCCTTCGTAATAGACGTTGACCGCATTGGACGCGTCGAACTCGCGCTGCGTGTCATAGTCGACGTTGACATGCACGCGATCGGCGACCGTGCCCGTGCTGAGCATGATGAAGTCGAAGCCGAACACCGGCGTGAATGGGCTCTGGCACGCAGTGGTCAGCACGCCGGAGAGCTGTCCGTTGTTGCAGCGCTCGTCGCGGAAGCGCTCCCCCTTGGTTTCGATGCGCGTGCGGACGTCGACGCTCAAGTCGGAGTTCGGTCCGAACAGACCGGGCTTCTTCACCGTATCAGTGACGGTGGGCGGCTTGGGCATGAGCACGCGCCTCGCCGAATCCGCCGCAGGCGGGTGCAGCGTGTCGACTCGAATGGAGTCCACCCGAGGCACCGGCGCTCGTGGGACCGGGGTTTGCGCGCCGAGGGCCGATGGACCGACCAACCGGGCGAACGCCGCGAGTGCGGCGAGGAGCCGGAGAACGCGCACCAATCCTTGGAGACGGGGTACAGAGCGACCGCGGGGACGGTTAGCCTTTACGTGCGGTGCGGCTCGTGCACAATTTACAGACTGCACACAATGCTACAACCCTGTGCCACAGTTGAAGTTGGAACCAACAACCAACAGCAACTGACTGACTTGAATCATGTGAATTGTTTGAATTTGTTCGTACAGGTGGGACGACTCCTCGAGGCGCGGCCTGAATGATTTTTTTCTTGCTGTCGCGATCCGGTCTGAGCGCGCCGATCAAACACGGAGTCAATTCAAACCAATTCGCATCATTCAAGTCAGGCTGTTCTATCACTTCTGGCCTAGTTTGCCTGGCGCATAGAGAAGCAGAACCACAACCCACCGCCTGATTCAAGTTTGAAGATCATCACCCGGTACGTCCTCAGAGAGCACTTCGGCCCGTTCCTGTTCGCGCTCACGGCGCTGACGTCGCTCATGCTGCTCAACTTCATCTCGCGCCAGTTCGGCGAGTTGGTGGGCAAGGGGCTGCCATGGTCGGTGATCGGCGAGTTCTTCCTCCTCTCGATTCCGTTCACGGTCGCGCTCACGCTGCCGATGTCGGTGCTCGTCGCCGTGCTGTATGCGTTCAGCCGGCTCGCGGCGGAGAACGAGGTCACCGCGCTCAAGGCCAACGGCGTAAGCCCATGGCGACTCGTATCGCCAGCGCTCGCCGGCGGCGTGGTGATGACGATTGGACTCCTCGCGTTCAACGACCAGGTGCTCCCGCGCGCGAATCATCGGCTCAAGACGCTGCAGGATGACATCTCGCAGACCAAGCCGGCGCTCCTGCTCAAGGAGCAGGTCATCAACTCGATCGTCGAAGGAAAGTTCTACCTCAAGGCCGGCAAGATCATCAACGACCCCACGCGCGCTCGGCTGCGGGAGGTCGTGATCTACGATCTCACGGATCCCATGCGGCGGCGCACCATCTACGCCGACACGGCACGTCTCGCCTTCGCGTCGAACCGCAAGGACCTCGACATGGACCTGTTCAACGGCGAGATGCAGGAGGTCTCGACCGACAAGCCAAGCCAGCTCAATCGGCTCTTCTACAGGCACGACCGCATCAAGATTCGCGACGTCGGCACGGGGGCGTGGAAGCAGACCGAGGCCAACCCGCAGGCCAAGGGCGATCGCGAGATGGGCATCTGCGAGATGCAGCAGAGGCTCTGGGTGGCGCAGAGCAGCTATGCGTCGGCGGAGAAGGATTACGATGACGCGATCAAGCACAAGGAGAACCAGTCGTCGTTCATCGGGCGCGTGCACACGCCCGAGCCGCGCGGCATCGGCTGGGCCTACTGCGCGCTGCTGAAGATGATCAATCCGGAGGTGAAGGAGGCGACGGCGGCAGACCTCTCCGGCGCGCTGCTGCATCGCGCCACTCCGCGGCAGGAGCCGGTGAAGCCTCCGGCGCAGGACACAACGAAAAAACGGCTCGGAGCGACCCCGCTGGACACCGGCAAGCGCGCTGGCGATACGCTGGCGGGTCAGCGTCCAGCGTCGCCGGCTGCAATTCAACCGCTCGTCCCCAATCCGGCGCCAGGTGCGCCGCAGGCGATCGTGCCCGTCACGCCGGGGGCATTGCCACCGGGTGCGGTCGTTCAGGCGCCGCAGAATGTCGCCGGACAAGCGGACAGCCTCAAGACACAAGCGCAGATCGCCGCCGAGGCGGCTGCGGGGATCATTCATGGGCAGCCGGCCGCGGTGGCAACGGGCATCGCCGTCGATCCGCGCGTGCTGGAGACGAAGATCCGCGTGCAGATCGCCCAGCGTCAGCGCGACCGGTACGAGATCGAGATCCACAAGAAGTTCTCGCTGGCCGCGGCGTGCCTGATCTTCTGCATCGTGGCGCCGCCAATCGCCCTGCGCTTCCCGCGCGGGGGCGTGGGGCTCGTCATCGGCGTGAGCCTCGTGGTGTTCGCGCTCTACTATGTTGGTCTCATCGGTGGCGAGGCGCTGGCGAACAAGGGGTTCGTGCCGCCATTCTGGGCCATGTGGGGGACCAACGTGATCATGACACTCGTCGGCATCGTAATGCTGCTCCGCATGGGAAATGATTCGGGGTCCGGCCGCGGCGGTGGTATTCGCGAGTGGCTGGACGAGCGGCAACTGCTCAGGGAAGAGCGTCGCGCCGCCGCGTTGGCGAGGGCCACGTGAGGGGCATCGCTGGTCCGCTCGACCGCTACGTCTTCGTCGAGTGGACGAAGATCTTCATCTCCACGGCGCTCGGCCTGCCTCTCCTGCTGGTGATCATCGATCTCACCGATCACCTGCAGAGTTATCTCGACCGCCAGATTCCGCGCGCCGACATCGCGCTGAGCTACGTCTACTGGATGCCGCAGTCGATGTTTCTCGCGATGCCCGCGGCGGTGCTGTTCGCCACCGTGTTCTCCATCGGCACCTTCACGCGGCACTCCGAAGTCACGGCCGCAAAGGCGTCCGGCATCAGCTTCTATCGGCTCATCGCGCCGATTCTCTTTGGCGCCATGCTCGCGGCGGGGCTCGACCTCGTCATCGGCGAGATGGTCCCCGTCACCGACGCTCGCCGCAACAGCCTCCTCGGCGAGAGCAAGATCAGCGCGGGTACGCAGCGGTCCAACTTCGCCTACGCAGGTGAGTATGGCCGAGTGTACAAGGCGCTCAACCTCGACGTCACGCAGGGATCGCTCGATCGGCTGCAGATCGAACGAAAGGGAAATGGCGCGGATTACCCGACCGTGCTCATTTCCTCGTCGGCCGCCAAGTATTCCGCTCCAGCGCCCACGGCCAAGGGCCATTGGGTGATGCAGCAGGGTGAGATGCACGTGGTGCGCGATTCTACGCCCGGGTTGAACGTCAGCTTCACCCAGATGCGCGACAAGCGAATGGACGACCTCCGCCCGGTGGATCTCATGGCCAAGCCGCGCGATCCGCAGGAGATGCGCTTCGCCGAGTTGACGCGGTTCATCCGGGCGCTGGAGCGCTCCGGGGGCGACGCGAACCTGCTCCGCGTGGAGCGGGCGCTGAAGATCGCCATTCCCATTACGTGCCTCGTCATTGCATTGTTCGGCGCGCCACTTGCCACGAGCACGCAGCGCGGCGGCACGGCCTACGGCATCGGTGTCAGCCTCGCGACGACAGTCACCTTCCTCATGATGATCCAGCTTACGAAGGCCATCGGCGGCAAGAATCTCATCGCGCCTGACGTCGCGGCGTGGCTGCCCAATGCGGTCTTTGCGGTCATGGGACTCGTGCTGCTGTATCGAGTGCGCACGTGAGCGAGTTGGATCGGAGGTTCGTCGAACAGCGTCCCACCGAGCAGTTTCCCGTCGTCCAGCGCCAGGGTATCAAGTTCACCCGCCGCGTGACGCGGGCCTTCATCGCGTTCTTTCGGCAGATCGGGCAACGCGGGTACTTCCTGCGCGACATCGGCCGAGCGTTCGGCGATCCGGCGACGTTCGTACCCGAGACGATCCGCCAGATGCGGCGCATCGGCGTGGACTCCATTCCGCTGACGGTGATCGTCGCGGCGTTCATCGGCGGCGTCATCGCGCTGCAGACCCGCTATCAGCTGTTCCCTGGCGTGCAGTTGACGATCATCGGACTCTCCGTCCGCCTGATGCAGGTGCTCGAGCTGGGACCGCTGCTCACGGGGCTCGTGCTCACGGGCCGCGTGGGTGCGCGGATGACGGCGGAGATCGGCACCATGCGCGTCACGGAGCAGATCGACGCGCTCGAAACGCTGTCGTATGATCCATTGGCGTTTCTCATCGTTCCGCGGCTGCTCGCCTGCCTCGTGATGCTGCCGGCGCTAGTCATCTGTGCCGATGCCATGGGATTGGTCAGCGGCTATGCGGTGGCGGTGTACGCCACGGACGTGACGAAGGAGGATTACATCGCCGGCGTGCGACTCGGATTCGGTACCTTCCAGGTCGTCTATTCGCTGTTGAAGGCCACGCTGTTCGGTGCCGCGATCTCGTTCATCTGCTCGTACGAAGGATTCGTGACGGAGGCGGGCGCTGAGGGGGTCGGGCGCTCGACGGCGAAGGCAGTCGTCATCACGTCGGTGACCATCCTCGTGCTCGATACGTTGACGGCGGCGCTTCTCGCCCCTTACCTACAGACATGAAACGGCGCGACGAAGTACTCGTTGGCATCTTCCTCATCGCCGCGGTGGCGATCGCGCTCATGGGCACCCTCTGGCTGGTGCGAGGCGGGCTGTCGTCCGGCTATCCGCTCTACTCGAAGTTCGCGTGGGGACAGAACCTCAAGCCCGGCCAACCCGTGCTGCTCGCCGGGGTGAATGTCGGCAACGTGCGCGACGTGAAGCTCCGCAACGACGGTTTCCTCGACGTTGTGCTCCGCGTCAACGACGACGTGAAGGTGCCGAAGAACTCCGTGGCGAGTGTAAAGCCGGTGGGCATCTTCGGCGACGCGGCCATCGCGCTGACGCCCAAAGGTCCGAGCGCTGTTTCGTTCGCGCCGGGAGACACCGTGCCGGTTGGTACGAGCGACACGGACATCCAGACGATCATGAATCGCGTGGACACCATCGGCGCGACGGTGAGCCTGATGACGAAGGCGCTCAATCAAGAGCTCGTGCTCTCGGGTGGTATCAAGGACATCCGGAAGTCGCTGGCTAATGCGGCAGAGCTGTCGGCGAATGCGTCGCGGCTGTCCATCCAGCTGAATCAGATCGCAGCGGAGCAGAACCGAAACCTGTCGGCGACGATGGCGTCGTTCCGTCGTGCGGCAAGCGCGGTGGACTCGGCGTCGATCGACTCAACGCTGAAGAACTTCAAGAAGTCGAGCGAGAGCCTCACACGGATTGCGTCGAACCTGGATTCCACGACGAAGCGTGTGAATGGCATCATGGCGGGTGTGGAGCGTGGGGATGGAACCGTTGGGAAGTTCTTGAAGGACACGCTGCTGTATCGCGACCTACGGGGGTTGGTGACGCAGGCTGATTCGGTTTTGGCTGACCTGAAGGCCAATCCCAAGAAGTACATCAACCTGCGAATCTTCTAAGGTCGGAAGAGCGGAACAGCGGAACCGCCGAAGCGCACACGGATTGACACGGAAAAACTGCCGGATTTACACGGATACGGCTTAGGGCTGGCCTCGATCACCGAGGCCAGCCCTTCGAGTATCAAAGCCTCACTTCTTTCTTGTTGCGCGTGGAAAATGTTGGGCGCTGCCTGGCCGGCCCGAGGTAGTATCCGCGAAAATCCGTGCCTTCTCCGGTAAATCCGTGTCAGGTAGTGGCAGTTGTGCTTCCGCGAACCTCGGAAGAACGGAACCGCTACAGCGCACACGGATCGACACGGAAAACTGCCGGATTTACACGGATACTGCGAAGGGCTGGCCTCGATCACCGAGGCCAGCCCTTCGAGCATCAAAGCTTCACTTTGTTCTTGTTGCGCGTGGAAAATGTTGGGAGCGCCTGGCCGGCCCGAGGTAGTATCCGTGAAAATCCCCGCTGTTCTCCGTGTGGATCCGTGTCAAGCAGTTTTCAGTTACTTCCGCCAACCTCCGAAGAACGGAAGCGCAACTGCCTAACACGGATGCACACTGACACTGCCGGATTTACACGGATACTGCGAAGGAAAATGTTGGGCGCTGATTGGCCGGCCCGAGGTAGTATCCGGTGAAAATCCCCGATCACTTCCGCTCGATACGACCCACCGTGAGATAATACACCGGTATGCCGAGCAGAATGATCCCTAGCACAGCGGCAGTTGGCCAACGCGATGTCTTGTCGAGCAGCGCATTACCCAGCAGAAACAGAGTTGCCAGGATGAACATCCACGGCACGATCGGATAGAGCGGCACCTTGAACGGCGGATCGTACGTCGCCC
>JAQBPV010000382.1 GCA_028287345.1 Gemmatimonadota bacterium | reverse complement strand
GGCGTCGTCACGAACGTCGAAGCGCGCGCAACGGAAGACTTCAAGGCGGGGGTCCGCCGGTTCACGCAGAACAAGCCGAGGCCAGAATGACGCGCCTGCTCATCACTCGTGTCGTCCTCACGTTGATCGGTGTCGGCGTTTGGGGCTACGGCCAACGCACCGAACAGCCTCAGGTCCGAGTTGCTGGTATGGCGATCCTCGCCTTTGCGCTGCTCATGCGCTTTGTACCGAAGCGCTGGTTCGGCGTCGACGAGCCATGATCGACCGCCGCGCGACTCGTCTGCTCCTTCTGTGCGCGACGCTATGCGCGTCCTGTCGTTCGCGGCCGTCGGGAGCGGCGATTCCCGTAGGTGCCGACTCCACGGCAGCCCCGGCGAAGTACAACATCATCACCGCTCAACAGATCATCGACGCGAATCTCCTCGGCAACATCGCGTACGTCGTGGTGCAGCGGCTTCGTCCTGCCTACCTGATCGACAAGACCGCCGGCCCGCGGCGATCGACGCAGCCGATCATGGTGTCGGTGAATGGGGGCGAGTTGTCGGGTCTGAGTGCGCTCAATGCGATTCCCGCGTCGACCATCGCCGAGATTCGCTACCTCACCGTCGGCGAGGCCTCACAGCGCTTTGCGAGTCGGAACAGCGGACCGGTCATCCTCGTGACGTTGATGAGCCGCTAGGGGGTCTTCCCGCAGGAGCGAGCGTAGCGAGCGAGTGTCGGGACCTACTGTCGCTGTGATTATGGCCGGCCACGGCCTAGGTCCCGACACTCGCTGTCGCTCGTACGGGACGACAGTGGCGGATCGGTTATATTGCAGGACTTATGACGCGTCACGCCGTACCTGAGCTGCTTGCTCCCGCTGGTTCCCTCGATGCCGTTCGCGCCGCACTCGCCAATGGCGCGGATTCCGTCTACCTGGGCGCCGAGCGGTTCAACGCGCGTGACGAGGGAGCGCAGCTCTCGCTGGACGAAGTCGGCGAAGCGTGTCGTCTCGCGCACGAGCGTGGCCGCCGCATCTACCTGACGTTCAACATCCTGTTCAAGCCCTCGGAGCTCGCCGATGCGCTGGTGTTCCTCGGCGAGGCGATCGAGCGCGGCATCGACGCGGCCATCGTGCAGGACATCGGCGCGGTGCGCCTGATTCAGCAGATCTATCCCGGCTTCGAGATTCACGGCTCCACGCAGATGACCGTGCACGACGCCAGCGGTGCGCGCGTGATGAGCGAGCTCGGTATCGATCGCGTCGTGCTGGCGCGCGAAAACACGCTCGAGGACATTCGCGCCATCAAGTCTGCGGTGCCGGAGCTCGGGCTCGAGACGTTCGTGCATGGCGCGCTCTGCATCTCGTACAGCGGGCAGTGTTACATGTCGGGAATGATCTCGGAGCGCAGCGCCAACCGCGGCTCGTGCGCGCAGTCGTGCCGCAAGGACTACGTGCTCGACGACGTCACCACCGGCGCGGAGCTCGACCGCGGCTTCCTCATCTCGGCCAAGGATCTGTCGGCCGTCGAACATCTCGCCGACATCGCGGACGCCGGCGTCAGCTGTCTCAAGGTGGAAGGGCGCAAGAAGCGGCCGGAGTACGTCGCGACGGTGACGAACGGCTACCGCACATTTCTCGATCGCATCGCGGACGGCGATCGCACGCCGCCACCGCCGATCGAAGTCGAGCCGCTCGCGCAGATCTACAGCCGCGGCTTCACGGGCGGCATGTACGGCGGCCGTGAAGGACGCGAATACGTCACGCGCCTGCATCCCGACAACCGCGGCCGAGAGCTCGGCGTCGTCGTCGCGCACGAGGGACGTGAGCTCATCGTGGACGTCAGCTCGCCACTGCAGATCGGCGACGGCGTGGGCTTCGAGGCGCCCGACGCGCGCGGTGGCGCCACCGTCGGCTTCACGATCGATGCGGTGCGCACCATCTCGGCGAAGGGAGCAATTCGCCAGGCGATCGCTCTGCCGTCGCGCATCAGCGTCGGTGACGGTTGGAAGGTCGTGCGCTCGTCCGAGGCTGCGCTGCTGGAGCGTGCGCGTGCGAGCTACGCGTCGCTGCCTGCAGAGACGCGCGCGCGGAAGACGCGTGTCGACGCGCGGGTGTTCGGCGCTGCTGGTGGTCCGCTCAAGGCTGTCTTCTCTGCAGACGGCGAACAGATCACCGTGCGCACCGACGTGAACCTCGCACCTGCGTCGAAGCGCGCGCTCGACGCTGCCTCACTGCGCGAACAATTCGGCCGACTCGGCGAAACTCCTTTCGTGCTCGGCGATGTCGACGACGTGGCGTTGGCGAAGGGATTGTTCCTGCCCATCAGCGCGCTGAATCACCTTCGTCAGCAGGCGACGGACGAACTGTTGCAGCGCCGCGATTGGGCGCGCCTGGCGAAGGATGCGGAGCGTCGGGAGAAGGTCGAGACGGCCCTTGTTTGCCGTCCCGAGCGTAGCGAGGGACCTGCTCTTGTCCTTCCGCAGTTCGACCTGGTGGCCAGCGTCTTCACGCTCGAAGATGCCCGCATCGCGGCGAACGCAGGCGCAACCACCGTCATCCTCGATCCCTTCCTCCGCCATCCAACGCCACCCGTCACACGCGTGAAGGCGCTGGCCGAGGAACTGCGCGCGCAGGGGGTCGAGCTTCGATTGCGCACGCCGACCATCGTCCGTCCCGACGAGCGACGCACGACGCAGAAGTGGCTCGACGTGGGACTTCCTATCGTCAGCGGGCATGTCGGTCTCGTTCACGAGCTCGCGCAACAAGGTCGGGACGTCATCGCCGACTACGCGGTTAACTGCTTCAACCAGCACACCGCAGCCGAGTTGTTCCGTCTTGGCGCACGGCGCATCATGCTCTCGATCGAGCTCACCACCGAAGAGCTGCTTGCCGTCTCGGCACCGTGGGAAGGTGCGGGCTTCGATGTCTTCCTGTATGGCCGTCCCGAAGGCATGACCATCGAGCACTGCGTGTTGTCCGCCGCGTTCGACCGCACGCCGACCACCTGCCGCGACCTCTGTGTGCAGAAGCACACCAACGTGCAGCTCACGGATCCCGCTGGTTACAGCTTTGCCGTCGCCACCGATTCCGCCTGCCGGAATCGCCTCCTGCACTCTCGGCCCATCGAAGGCGGCGAATACCTGCCGCGGCTGTGGCGCGGTGGGCTGCGCAACTATCATCTCGTCTTCAACGTCGTCGGCGATCCGGTCGCGCAGGTGGTCTCCGGCTATCGCGCCATGCTCGACGAGCTTTCGCATGAGAACATGCAACCGGCCAACGCCGTGCGCGCCGCCGTTGGCAACGCATTCACACGCGGACATTTCGCTCGCGCCGTTTGATGATCCGGCGTGCCGTCAAACGATGATGCAGCGGACGGCGTCGCGGAGTACCCTCTGTCGATGAGCAGCGAGCGACCGACACTCGACGCCGCGCGCGCCGTGCTGCGCGCCCGCTTCGGCTTCGACGACTTCCGCCCCGGACAGGAGCGCGCCGTCTCGTCCGTGCTCTCCGGGCGGGATACGCTCGTCGTCCTGCCGACTGGCGGTGGAAAGTCGATCTGCTATCAGGTGCCCGCGATGCTTCTGCCGGGCATCACGATCGTCGTGAGCCCGCTCATCTCGCTGATGAAGGACCAGGTGGACGCACTCGACGCGCGCGGCATCCCCGCCACGTTCGTCAACAGCACGCTGTCGAGCGCCGAAGTGGCCGACCGCATGAATCGCGTGTCGCGCGGCCAGGTGAAGATGTTGTACGTCGCGCCCGAGCGCTTCGACTTCGGCAGCGCGGCGGAGCGGCTCAAGGATGTCGGTGTCTCACTGCTCGCCATCGACGAAGCGCACTGCATCAGCGAATGGGGCCACGACTTCCGCCCGAGCTATCTGCGCGTGGCGCAAGTGCGCGAGCGACTCGGCTGGCCGCCTGCCGTCGCACTCACGGCCACGGCAACGAGTCACGTGCGGCAGGACATCGTCCGCCAGCTGCGCTTCGAGAATGCCGAGACCATCATCACCGGTTTCGACCGCAAGAATCTCGACTATCACGTCGTGCCCACGCGGAATGACGACGACAAGGACGCCAGGATCATCGAGCTGCTGAAGCGATATCCTGGCGTGGCCATCGTCTACGCGTCCACGCGCCGCAACGTCGAGAAGGTGTCGCTGATGCTGGAGCGCGCGCGCATCAAGGTCGCCGCGTATCACGCCGGCCTCGACGACGCGCATCGCCACGACGTGCAGAACGCCTTCATGACGGAGAAGGTGCGCGCCATCGTCGCCACGAACGCGTTCGGCATGGGGATCGACAAGCCGAACGTCCGGCTCGTCGTCCATCACTCCATGCCCGGCACGCTCGAGGCCTACTACCAGGAGGCGGGTCGCGCTGGCAGGGATGGCAAGCACTCGGACGTGTTTCTGCTGCACGCCTTTCCCGATCGCTTCACGCACGAGTTCTTCATCAAGGGCGCGTACCCCGATCGCGTCATCGTCGAGCGCACGTACGA
>JAQBPV010000381.1 GCA_028287345.1 Gemmatimonadota bacterium | reverse complement strand
TCCGCCCTCACGCGAGGGGGCTGAAGTGTTCGCCTGTCCGACGTCTGCACCCCACATCGCTCTCGGCAGGCATGCGGCTGCCGCGATCGCGGCGCTCTGGAGCAGGAACCGGCGGCGTGACGGCGACAACTGTCCTGACGGTTCGACGGCCGGATCGTCGGGTGCGTCGAGCTCGAGACTGGACATCGCTGTTCTCCTGCGGATCGGGTGACGAGGCAAGGTAGATCCGGAGGCTGGGCGTGTATTGTCAGATCGGCTCGCGTTTTGGACGATTGGCGCGCGCGTCTCGGGCGCAGGTATTCCCCCAGGATGGTGGTTGAACGCATTGGAGCAGGATGGGTCGATCTCTCAGGCTCATCAACTGAGAAGAGCCTCCCTTCGACTAGCGCGCGACGACCGTTCGCCGCATCTCTATTGTGTCTACGATCGACAGTTCCACACGCAGCGCAGACTGGAGGACCACGAACATGGATCCCAGGCACACGGCACTCGTCCTCATCGAGTACCAGAACGACTTCACCTCCGAGGGCGGCACACTGCACGGAGCCGTGAAGCCCGTGATGGACGCTACGAACATGCTCCCGAACACCGTCGACACCGTGAAGCGCGCGCGCGCCCTCGGCGCCACGATCGTGCACGCGCCGATCACGTTCACGCAGGACTACCACGAGTTGACGCCCGAGCCCTACGGCATTCTCAAGGGCGTCGTGGACAGCAAGTCCTTTCGCAAGGATACCTGGGGTGCCGAGATCGTCGATGAGCTGAAGCCGGAAGCGCAGGACATCGTGATCGAGGGCAAGCGTGGGTTGGACGGATTCGCCAGCACGAACCTCGACTTCATCCTGCGCAGCCGCGGCATCACGAACATCGCGCTGGGTGGATTCCTGACGAACTGCTGCGTTGAGTCCACGATGCGCACCGGCTATGAGAAGGGCTATAACGTCATCACGCTCAAGGATTGCACGGCCACGGTGAGCGAGGAAGAGCAGCGGCTCGCGGTGGAGAAGAACTACCCGATGTTCTCGCATCCGATGAATCACGAGGAGTTCCTGACGGAGCTGAGCCGCCCGTCGGCAACCGAGACGACGAGCCACAGCAGCGCCAGTCACGCGACCCAGGCTGTGCGCGCACGTCCTGCCGCAGCTGGGAGGTCGTCGTCCGACGGCAGCGAAACCAGTATGAACCGCGCTTGAAAAGAATCGCGATACATGCCTGCCCTTCGTCCACTGCTTCACGCGCCAGCGCTGATCGCGCTGGCTTTCGTTTCGGCCCTCTCGGGGGACGTCCGCTCGCGCGAGACGATCGACATCGGCGTCGAGGACGCCGCCGCTCCGTGGTCACAGGCGGACGGCACGGGATACGCCAATGATCTCGTGCGCGCCGCGTTCGACGCCGAAGGCATCGACGTCCGCCTCCACGTCCTGCCGTACGCGCGTTGCAAGCAGCACGTGCTGAATGGCGTACTGGTCGCCTGCGTCAGCATGTCGCAAGCGCCCGAACTGCGCGGTGTCGTCCGCTTCTCGGCCAAGCCGCTGTTCGTGTTCACGTGCCAGTTCTACGAGAATCCGCGGTGGCCGCTCGCCCGCCGCATCGAGGACTTTCCGCGAGGCACCAGGGTGGGCACCGTGATCGGGTACGAGTATCCGCCGGAGATGATGGAGCGTCTCGAGCGCCGCGGCGCCATTCTCGAGCCCGCGCCCACGGAAGAGACGAACCTGAAGAAACTCGCTGCCGGGCGGATCGCCGCGGCCGTCGTGAACAACGACGCGGTGAAATCGGCCGACTGGCTCGCCGAGCGCGCCGGAGTCATGGGACGAGTGCACTCCGTGTTCAACATCGGCCACATGCCTGCCTATATCGGATTCAGCACCGTACACCCGCGTGCCGCGCTGCTCGCGGATCGTTTCGACCGCGGGTACGCACGTGTCATCGCCAGCGGCGAACGCGATCGCATTCAGCGGCGCTGGATGGCGCACGCCTCCACCGGTCGTCCGTGACGAGGTCCATCTCCCGCCGACTCATGCTCGGCCTGACAGTGGCTGTCGGGCTCAGCTCCGCACTCGTCGTCGCGCTGCTCGCCCTGTACGAGACACGCACGGCGAAGAACGACATCGCGGAAGAGATCGATGCCTCGGCGAACGCGTTCGCACGGATGATCGAACCGGCGCTCTGGGACGTGGATCTCGTGCGCGCTTCTCGCATCGCCGACGCTTTCGCGCGCGACCCCCGCATCGCGCGTCTTACCGTTCACGAGAGCACAACCGGGACGACGCAGGCCGTCGATCGCGTGCGCACGGCTGATACCGCGCTCCGCACGATCACGGTGCAGCGCGGCGATCAATCGCTGGGAACGGTGAGCGTCGCATTCGACCGCCGTTACTACCGCGACCAGATTCGCCGACAGGTCGTGAGTGCCGCGGTCGTTTCATTGATCGCGCTCGTCGCCACGCTCATCGGCTTGCGGCTGCTGTTGCGGCGGTTGTTCCGTCGCCCGCTGGACGAGCTGTCCGATGTCGTGCGGGGCTACGCCGGTGGCAGCACGCCACCCTTCGCCAGCGCGATTCCATACGAAGAATTCGCCGAGTTGGGCGGCGTGCTCGATTCGATGAGCGGCCAGATTCGCAATCAGCTTGCCGCACTTGGCGCAGCGAACCGAGAGCTCGCTGCGCTCAACCGCTTTCTCCTGATCGCGACGGCCGACGTGGAACCGGAGCAACTCGTGGCGGAAGCGGCGCGCGAGCTGCAGGATCTCTTCCGCGCGACTCAAGTTCGCGCCGATCTCGACGGCGAGCGCGGCCTGACCGAGACGGCGTACGAGTTCACGCGCGATGGCAGCGATCCCGAAATGCCAGTCGCGGCGAATGCCATTCCGATCATCGTGGACGCGCGTCCGATCGGCGCAATCTCGCTCGCTCGGGAGAGTGGCCGGCCGTTCAGCGCCACGGAACTTTCACTCGCCGCAATGGTGGCGGCGCAGGTGGCCTCAGCCATCTCGCGCTATCGCGCTCACGCGGCCGAGCGACTCCTGCGCGCCGCGATCGAAGAGCTTCCGGACAGCGTGATCATCACCGACCGCGCATCACGAATCGTCTACGTGAATGCGGGCTTCACCTCCTCGTCGGGATACTCTGCCTCGGAGGCGATGGGCTGCAACCCTCGAGACCTGCGGCGGGTGCCCGGCGAGGAGGCGGCGGAGGCAGGAATGATCGCGATGCTCGACGCCGGCCAGGGGTGGATCGGCCGCCTCACGAGCCGCAAGAAGTCAGGCGATCTGTATTTCGAGCAGGTCGTGATCATGCCCGTTCGCGATGCGCGCGGCGAGATCACGAATCATGTGTCGATCGGCCGCGACGTCACGGCAGAGATGCGGCGCGATGAGCAGTTACGTCACGCGCAGCGAATGGACGCAGTCGGCCAACTCGCCGGTGGCGTCGCACATGATTTCAACAACATGCTGGGCGCGGTGATGATGCAGCTCGAGCTGGTGGAGCTCGAGGAGGAACTGACCCCGTCGCTGCAGCAGGCCACGCAGGACATGCGCGCAGGCCTGGAACGCGCCGCGAACCTGACCCGACAGCTGCTCATGTTCAGCCGGCGGCAGGCGATGCGACTCGAGTCGCACGATCTCAACAGCATCGTCACCGAGATGCTGCGCATGCTCAGTCGCGTACTCGGCGAGCGGATCGAGATCTCCTTCGCGAGTGCGAACGAATCGGTCCCATTCGAGGGCGACGCCGGGATGATCGAGCAGATCGTCGTGAATCTTTGCGTGAATGCGCGAGACGCCATGCCATCAGGTGGACGACTCGACATTGCGACCGCGATCGTCATGATGGAGGAGACAACGGAACATCCAGGCTCCTGGGCGCGTCTCGAGGTGCGAGACACCGGCACTGGCATGGCGCCGGACGTGCAGTCGCGGATGTTCGAGCCGTTCTTCACGACGAAGGAGATCGGGCAGGGCACCGGGCTCGGACTCGCCACGACGCATGGCATCGTCTTGCAACACGGCGGATGGATCACCGTCGAGAGCGAAGTCGGCAAGGGCACGACGCTATGCGTCAA
>JAQBPV010000369.1 GCA_028287345.1 Gemmatimonadota bacterium | reverse complement strand
GCGATTGCCATCGTGAATCGCTTCGTCGATCAGGCCGAGTATCTCAGCGTGCGCGCGTTGGAGCGCGCACGCGTGAGTTGAAGCCTTACGGCTTCGCCTGCTCGCGCGACATCGTGAAGTCGTACTCCAGCGCGATCGTATCCGCGACGCTGAGCAGGACCGGCACTCTCGGCGGAGTAATGGTGAAATCCGCAAAGGTGAACTTCGTGGACGCCGAACCCGTCGCTCGGCCAGGCGCCTGCTGAGCCGTGATCTTCCAGGTGGTCGGACGCGTGACGCCACGCACCGTGAGGTCGCCCACCAGCTCGAACGTCTTCGGACCAGATGCCGCGGCAGCAGCCGCCGTCAGTCCGCGCACGCCAGTTGGCACGAACTCCACCGTGGGATACTTCGTCGCCTCGAGGAGACGTCCCCGCACGAAGCCATCGCGGCGATCACTGTCGCTCTTGAGGGCGCCGGTGTTGATCACGAACTTCGACTGTCCGGGGATGAGCGTGCCCGTCGTGCTGTCTACCGTGATCATTCCGGTGATCTCGGCCGTCTCGCCGATGGCGTCGTTGGGCAGCTCCTTCCCCATGAGCTGTTCGCGAACGCGGTATCTCGCCGCATTGCCCGTGGCGGCGACGGTGAAGCGAATCGCGCCAGCCGGGACGGCATCAGACGCAACGAGGGAGACATCACCATTCGCGTTGCTTGCCGAAGTCGAGCGCGCATCGCTCGACGGCGAGCAGGCCATCGCCAACGCGGCTGCCGCGACCGTCGCCAACCGTGGCGTGTTGATCTTCATCATCGTTGAATTCATTCGGGTGACGGTTCATGAGTGTTGCGCTGACCATAGATATGAGCTTCATGGGCAGGTAGCGCGCCCACATGTCACCAACGGCACGTGGGTGTCACGAACGGTCGAGATCGCGTCACGAAGTGCGGGTCAGCGCAGAGGCGAACAGGTAGGTCACCGCGGGATTCGTGATGTCGCTATGGCTGCTGATGAGCCCATCCGACCCGTTGTAGCTCACCACCTTTCCAAGTGGAATGTCGGAGTACGGAGTGCCCGACGCGTGCAGCGTGTCCGCTACGCCGACATCGCAGTTCTGCGCACCGTTGCGACCGATACCGCCGTACTGGTCGTTCGCATCGCCCACCGCCTTCGTGTTGTCTCGCGCCAGTCGCGATGCGACGGCGTACGTGAGGCCGACAACGATGTCCTTCGATGAATACGTCGCCACGAGCGGACCCTTCACCACCTTGTTCGCGATGACGGGCCGGAAGAATCCCTCCTCGTTGTTCGGCCCCTTCGCGCTGAAACCGTAGTGCGAGAACGCGGCCTCGAGCAGCGTCAACGAATCCGCCTGCAGCAACGGCGACGCCAGCGACTTCGACGCCGACGCCATGAGCCGTCCGCCGAGACTATGGCCGACGAGATGGACGCGCGGCGAATTCGGGAGTGTCTTGATCGCGCGCACCGCATCGGCGACACCATTCGCACCGACGACTCCCGACCGGTTCTTCATCACATACCACGTCGTCACGTTCGCCAGTGTTCCCACGGCGCCGAAGATCTTGCCGAAGAACGAGCCGAAGCCCTGCGTGCTGCCGTCACCATCGACGGGAACCGGCGGCGTGAAGGACGTCGTGCCGCCTTCGTCACCTTCGCTGTCGGTGGTCGGGAGAATGACCGGCGCCTTCAGGTTCGCCAGCACGTCCGCACCATCCTTCGATCGAAGCTCCTCCAGTCCCTCACTCGGCTCGAGCGCCAGGCCGTCCGTGAGCGACAGCACGAGCTTCACGAACTCGTTCTGCTTGTCGGGATTGTCCTCGAGCTCATCGAGCATCGCGATCGCCTTGTCCAGGTTCTGCTTCTGCTGCGGAGTCGCGATCGTGTCGCGTGCGTCCTTCAATGCCGCTTCGGCTTGGGCGCGACCTCCATCGTCGTCGCCGACCGACTGCGCATGACCGCCATCGACTGAATCAGCCGCCTCCTTGAACGACTTCGACGGCCAGAACACAGCGGCTACCGCGAACTTCCTCGGCGCCAGCGACTTGAACTCGGCGCTGCCGAGATGCGTGCGCAGGTTCGTCAGGAACTGCGTGTAGAGGTTCGTCGCATCAGCCTCGTTGTTGCGGAAGCCGTGTGCGATGAAGACGACGTCCGTCGACTTGTCATTCGTCACGTGTTGTTGGAGCGCCGTGAGTTGCGAGGCGTCCGTCGACTTTCCATCGTTGTCGAAGGAAAGCGAAAAGAATGGAAAGTTCGCGATGGTCGTCATCTGTGCCGCCGAAGTATGTGGGTCAGACAGCCTGCAGAACCTTCATGATGTCGAGCAGCCCGGAGCCCTGGAATGCGCGATCGCGCTTGAGATCGATCGTATTGCCGACGACGAGCTCCTTCACGCGCTCCGGCTGTCCGATGAACTCATTCCGCACGGAGAGAAATGCGGCGATCGCGCCCGACACGTGCGGCGCCGCCATGCTCGTTCCCGTCTGCTCACAGTAGAGCACCTCCGTCGGCGTGCCTTCCGGCGACGGTGCGCCGACTCCCGTGTACTTCGCCTTCTCCGCGCCAGCCGCGCACGAGATGATGCGTTCACCCGGCGCGACGAGGTCGGGCTTCATTCGTCCGTCGCCCGTCGGTCCTCGCGACGAGAAGTACGACACGCCATAGAGATGCGGCATGTCGCGATGCGTGGACCCGACCGTGATCGCCATCTCCGCATTGCCCGGATCCGTGATCGTGAGATCATTGTAGTGCGCCTCGGCCGCGCCACTCGCTGTCACGAGCGCCGAGTAGCCGGCGTTGCCCGCGGAGACGACGACGCTGACGCCGCACTTCACGAGGCGATTGACCTCGACGCAAATCGGACTCTGTCCGCACGCGAACCAGCGCGGGTCGAAATCGTAGCCCAGGCTCATGTTGACGCCGTGGACGAGCAGGCGGCGACCCGACTGGTTCCACGCCTGGATCTTGTCGATCGCCATGAGGACCCAGCTCACCTTGCCCTGCCCTGCCGTCTGTTTCGGATTCTGCTGCGTCGTATCGGCGATGACCTTCATGCTCACCAGCCGGCAGCGCGGCGCCATCCCCGAGATCATGTCGATGGAGTCGAGCCGCGGTACCGCCTTGTTCGTCGCTTCGTCGCGCGTCTCCGTTCCGACCACCGGCTTGGCACTTCCGTCTGGCGACTCCCAGTGGCCGGCGATGATTCCCGCCACGTGCGTGCCGTGACCAAAGGCATCCGTCGTCGCGGTCGCGCTCTCCGGCGTCGCACCCGTGTTCGCCGGCGTGAAGTCGCAGTGCGCCAGCGGCGATGTCAGTGCGAGCGAATCGATGGCGCCAAAGGGCGACTTGTCGCACTTGAAGTGTGGATGCGTGCCGTCGATGCCCGAGTCGAGCACCGCCCAGACGATGTTGCGGCCGTCGGCGCGAAAGGCGCGCTGCGCGGCGTCCACCTTCACCGTCGACGCCGAGCGCGTGAGCGTGACGGAGATCTCCGTGTCCTCCCAGATGCGATAGACGACGGAGTTGTTCGGCCCGCCCTCCTCGACGAGCGCGCGCGCCTCGGCCGCCAAGCCGAGGATCTGATCCGCCGTGAGGCACCCGAACACATAGTGCGACGCGAGCGCGTACCGCACCTTGAGCTGCTTCGCGCGCTCTTCGACGAGCTGTTGCGCCCTCGCCATCCCGTCGCGGTAGAACTCGTTCAACGAGATGATGATGTCGAACGAGGCATCCGATCGCCCGTCGTTGACGGCGTCACGCACTGCGGAGAGCAGCGGCTCAGAGACAAACGACCGCAGCATGTTGACGCGGATGTCCTCGTGTCGCGCGAGGCGATCGGCCTTCATCGCCTTTGCGTCTTCCGCGACTACCTCATCGCGCGCCTTCTGGACCGCTGCGGGCTCGGCGAGTGGCTTCTGCGCCGGCGGCTGACCTTCAGGCGTGTCGCCCATGATTTCGGGATCGGAGGAGCGTCGCGAGAGGGAGCGAAGCTCCCTCGAAGAGCGGCGGTGAATATGACTCGCTTAGGGCATGCTCGCCACCCGCACTGAGCGCACCTATACTGATTGGAGAATTCTCATCCAGAGAGAACGATGCGACGCTTGCTCCCGGGTACATGATCACCGGCGACGACCAGTTCCTGAAGGCGTACAACACCTTCGTATCGCATGTCGAGCGGACGTATGGCATTCCCATCCACGTCCGCGACGTGACCGATCCCTTTACGGGCGATCTCGACGGCACGGAGATCCAGGTCGACTACGACCTCACGCCTGCCGACGCGCTCTTCATCGCCGCGCATCTCGTTGGGCACACCATTCAGTGGAACGTCAGCGCACAGGAGCGCGCCATCGGGCTACTTCCCGTGCCGACGCCGTGTGCCGATGAGCAGTTGCTTTGCGATCTCGAGGCGTATGAGCGGCAGGCGGCGCAGTACAGTTTGCAGGCGCTGCACGACGCCGGGATTCGCGACGTCGATCAGTGGTTCTCAGACTATGCCGAATGCGATGTGAAGTTCCTGCTGGACTTCTATCGCACTGGCGTGAAGCGGGCGCCGCTCGCCTTCTGGGTGGACGGAACGGCGACGGTGACTCCGCTCGGCATTCCCGACTTTACGCTCACGCGCTGGATCGATTCGCGGAACAGGGGGATCGTCATTTAGCACCCACTCGACGTAATTCCGTGATGATCAGACGGGAGCGTTCGCCGGCGTGACGGGAATGCCGAGCCCGCACGCGTTATTGCGTACGCGTTCGTCGAACCAGCGCTACCGCCGCTTCGCTGCTGCGGCCATGAATTCATGACCAGACTCCAGCAGCTCGCGCAGCTTGGCATCCGACATCTTGTCGACGCGCGCGAGCACCGACGGATAGTCCTTGTAGTGCGGTGTGACGTAGAAGATCTTTGGCTCTGCCTGGATTCGATGCTCGCGCTCGAGGATGCTCATGCGAACGCCGAGTGAGCCGGCTTCGACTTCCTTCTTCTTGGGAAACCAGGCAAACGCCTTGCCGTGCACCTTAAAAGCGGGATAGCCGAACGTCGTTCCTTCCTCGACATCGGCAAGCTTCATCGCGATCGCGCGCACGCGCGTGAGTCCGTCGGCTTTCATCTTGACGTCAAGAATTGATGAACGACTGGATCGGCCTTCAACGTTGCATCCCAAGCGCGGTGCGCGTCGCTTATGCTCTCACTCATCCGAGCGGCGATTGCCTTCCGTAACCTCCGGGTCGGATCGGCCCTCGCTCGTTCTGCTTCGAGTGGGTCGATCTCGTAGTGCGCCTGTTGAAGAACGTCGATCATGCGGATCGTCACCGAAGGCGTCACGTCATCGATCATCAAAACGTACGTCTGCTCGCCTGCGGGCACGTGGTACTCTACGCCGGCGACGCTGATCAGTCGTCTCGTCGAGCTATAGCGGATGGCATCCGCTTCCGTCCCACTGGAGAAGTCCCACCCTTCCGACGTCGCCCAATCGGGCGCGGACGCGTCACTCGTCGAGGCACGGCGCAATACGACAGCATCGAGTTGCACCATTGGAGGCGACCCAACGACATCGAAGAAGTAGGTCGCGTTGACGCCGCTGCCACCAAAGCCCGCGATGACGCCCATATCCGTCAGTCTCTCTTCTTGTAGTAGCGGATGGTGTCCCGCGCGTATCCCGCTCGCTCGTAGAATGATTGCGCGCGCGTATTCGCGTCGAAGACGTTGAGCGTCAGGAATCGGTGCCCGCTCGCCACGCTCCACGCCTCGATCGCGTCGAGCAGCGCTCGGCCCACCCCTTTCCCTTCGCCGACTTCGGCCACCGCGATGATGCCGAGATGTCCGTACGTCTCGTGTGTGAAGTAGTCCGACTCCGGGTGCCCATAGGCCAGACCGACGACGCCTAGTCCGTCCAACTCGGCGACGACAAGCTTGTCACCTTCCGGCCGCGTCTCTAACACTCGTTCGAGCGTCTCGCGCTCGCCGGCGTCGAGTTGTTGCGGACTGTAGAGTGCAACTTCGCCGAATGCGCGCAGGCGCGGCACGATTGCGACGATCGCATCGCGATCTTCCGGCCGAGCGTCGCGGATGAGAATTGGCATGGTTTGTCGTCCCGAGTCGGACTTAGTCGGGTGTCACGGTCCTGCCGCTCGACGCCGACCGACGAGCAGCATCGAGAATCCGGACGACGGTGACGTTATTGGTCAACGACGATAGATCCGTTTCCGTGGGGACGTAACGTCCGCGAACGACCGCGGCGAGAAACTGGAATTCATTCTCACTCGGCGCCGAGCGAGGCGCAGGTTTGATGGACTCCTCCGCCACCAGTTCTCCTCGACGCAGCCGCAGCGACGTGGCATTCGGCGCGATCAGATAGCCCTTCGCACCGTAGGCCTCGATGTCCTTGCGGCCCATCGGCCAATTCCACGACGCCTGGATGATCGCCTGCGTGTGCGGATACGTGAGGACGATCGTCGCCTCGTCATCGACCTTCGGGTAGATGCTCGGCTTGATCTGCTGCGTCACGGCCGTCACGGTCAACGGCAGCTGACCGTTCATCAGCCATGTGACGAGATTGGCGCCGTAGCAACCAAAGTCGATCAATGCGCCACCGCCGTTCTTCACCGGATCGGTCAGCCACTCGAGGAATTCGCTCGAGACGCCAATTTCCTTCGGTCCCTGATGTCCGTCATGCACGACAAGCTTCCGCAGTGGACCGATCACCGAATCGCCCTGCACGAGCTGGTGCGCGGCCTCCATGCTCGGATACCACGTCGTCTCGTAGTTGGTGAGGACGTGGATCTTGTAGCGCTTCGCGAGCGTCGCGATCCTCCGTGCGTGCTCGTTGCTCACGGCGAGTGGCTTCTCGACCATCACGTGAATGCCGCGAGGAGCTGCGGCCTCCACGACCTCCAGATGCTCGTAGATCGACCCGAAGGCGACGACCGCATCGGGTTTCACCACGTCGAGCATCTTCTTCATGTCAGAGTAGACGATGCTTCGCTTGAACCCGAATCTCGCTGTCAGGCGGTCGACGAGTGCCGCATTCGGTTCGTACACGCCGACGATCTCGACATCCGGGTGCGGCACCGACCACACTCGCCCGACGTGATCGTGCGTCAATCGCGCCACGACGACGCGAATTGGAGCATGCGCCGCCCCATCGGGTTGCTGCGCGCCCAACGCCTGCCATCCAATGCAGGAGGCAACGAGCGCCGCGCGCAAGCGTCTATTCGCCATGAACCGATTCCTCCGCTCGTAAGGTGCGCTACCTCGGTGTGGCCGCGCGTTTTCGCGCGTAGCGCTTGCAGCCTTCGATGAAAGATGCCGAACCCAGCGCGCGCCGACCTCCTGGATGTCGAACACGATGACGTCCACGCCGGCGAGCGAGTCCACCGTCGGCTTGTGGTGCTCGCCATACAGGTTGTACTTGGGCAGCCCGGTCGCCTGATCGATGACGCGCTCCGGATCGCGCGGCAATGAGTAATCGTTGGAGCGGATGTCGTGCTCCATCCCGAACAGGACCTTGAGCCTTGCGTCCTTGTGACGGATTAGCGCGTCGGCAAGGTGGGTCCCGTCCGCGAGCACGCCGCCGTGATTGGTCACGAGCGCCAGCGACTTGCCGCGAATGAGATGGGCGTACTCGGTAAGCACTTGATCCGCGCCGACGGCGACCTGGCCGGACGCCGAGCGCGCCGCGACCACCCTGAGAAGTGCAAGAAGGTGTTGGCGCACTTCTATGGAACCAATGCGCGCGGCGCCGGCGGCGTTTCCGGATACAACAGGTATGCTGATCGCTTCGCCATGAACGCCGCCTGATCACGCTCCCATTCGCGCAGCAACGCCGGCAACGTCCCGTTCTCGATCGCGGTGCGCAGCTTGTCCGTCCCACCGTGGCGCTGGATCGTGATCAATCCTCCATCGCGGTTGTTCGCGCCCGCCCACTGGAACTCCGCGGGATGCATTCGCCGAATCAGCGCGATCATGTGCAGCGATGCCGGAATCGGACGATACGTCTCGCGATCGCTGATCACGAAGCGCACACCCTTGATAACCTGCCCTGGAAACTTGCGGCCCGTCTCCGAGTTTGTGTACTCCACTGCCTCGAAGCGGACGCCCGGCAGGCGCATCGCATTCATCGAATCGACGACGTCGCGAGTCCGCAGCCACGGCGCGCCGATCTGCTCGAACGGCGCATCCGAGCCGCGCCCCTCGGAGATGTTTGTCGCCTCGAAGAAGACCGTTCCCGGATAGTGAATCGCCGCCTCGAGACGCCGGATATTCGGGGATGGATTCACCCACGGCAGCTTCGTCTCGTCGTACCACATGTCGCGACGCCATCCCTCGATCGGCACCACAACGAGGTTCGCACCGATCTTCTGCTCGACGTTGTACATCTTCGCGAGCTCCCCGAGCGTCATGCCGTGGCGCGAGAGCACCGGATAGATGCCGACGAACGTCTGGAACTTCGGCTCCAGGATATTTCCCTCACCGATCGTTCCCGTCACCGGATTCGGCCGGTCGAGCACCACGATCGGAATGCCCTTCTCGGCCGCCGCCTGCATCGCGAGCGCGAGCGTCGACTCGTACGTGTATTGTCGAACACCGAGGTCGAGGATGTCGTAGACGAGGACGTCGATCCCCTCGAGCATCGCGGGCGTCGGTTTGCGGTCGGCGCCGTAGAGGGAGTGGATCGGTAGGCCGGTTTTTTCGTCAGTCGTTGAAGTGACGATGGTTTCAGCGGCACCGCGGATGCCGTGCTCGGGAGAGAACAATGCGACGAGGCGGAGGTCGAGCATGGCGCGGAGCAGGTCGATCGTGCTCGTGCCCGCGCGGTTCATGCCCGATTGGTTCGTGATCAAGCCGACGCGTTTGCCACGGACGATGTCGGGCGGGTTCTCAACGAAGCGTTCGACGCCGGGGCGGACGGCAGAGGTGGGAGTCGTAGATGGGTGGGGCGTCGTCGCACAGGCGGCGAGGCAGGCCAGGAGTGAAAGGCAGAGGAGTCTCATGCGCCATGATGTATCGCCGCGCGAGACTGACCGCAAACCGCCATCGGACTTTAGTCGGGCGTCACTGTCTTCCCAGTCGCTGCCGACCGACGAGCAGCATCGAGAATCCCGACGACCGTGACGTTTGTTGGTCAATGGCGATGGATCCGTCTCCGCGAGACGGCAACGACAAGGCACAACGTCATGCACGAAGGACGATCCGCGAGTCTCATTGTGCCAAGGCGGATCGCTCAAGCGCCTGTGCGACCTTCCTGAGTGCAGTCTGCGGGCGGTCGACAAGCTCATGTTCCCAAATTCGCACGACGATCCAACCTCTGCGCCGAAGCTTTGACCTAGCCGCTCGATCTCTTGCAACGTTCTTTGATAGTTTGTTGACCCAGAATTCTCGCCGCGTCGCTGGTACGTTGGCATGACGCCAACACCCGTGCCAGAAGCATCCGTCGACGAACACCACGACGCGTTCTTTCCGGAAAACGAAATCGGGTGTCGTGTAGCGACCTGCCAACGTTCCCGAGTGACGCTTTGCATCCAAGGAGAGCCGTATGTGCCGACGCCAGCCACAGACCCCACTTGCCCGCATAAGGTGCGCTAAACGCACCTCGGTGTCTCTATTGCCTCTGCCACGAATCTTTCCCATAACGGCCGACCGCTTAGCGACCGTAAATACGTCAGGCATTCGCATCCGCTGGCGAAACGATGACCTCTTTTGCAGCGGCAAGCGTTCGTCGTGATAGCGCCACGTACCATGCGTTCATGCGCTTGTCCCATGAGCGAACATCGCGGAAGACCTCCCAAGATAGGCTATGTATTGATACCAACGCCCAATCCTTTCCAAGCTGGACAATTAGCAGGTATTCGAATAGCTGCTTCTCCGGGTCGCTAGAGTCCGGATAGATCGTCCCCGTCTTTTTGCCATGGCAAACTGACTTTATCGAATACCGCTCTCCGTCGCGCGATAGCGCATCAATATTCTTGGTACCGCGGGGCGCGAGCTGCAAGTTTGGAAGGCCAGAGGTACTCCTAAAGTGCGCTATCGCTAACCGCTCCCCAATGTCGCCGATTGCTATGCTGATCCCTCTGCGTCTTAGTTCTACGTCAAGGCGCATCCGCCACGTCAGAAGCAGCTCGTCACTTGCGCCTTGAAGAGCTTCGTTGCTCATGGCCAAATCGTGCGTAGCCACTAGCTAACGAAGCGACACGTAACCGACACGCGCCGACTGGCCCGCACACCAGTTCCGCGCGGAGGCTGTCGGCATCTCGCGAAGTCGAAACCATGGATTTGCCCACGCGGGTGCCGCACTCGACGGAATGCTTAGTCGATATCGGCTGCAGAACAGAAGCCCCCAAGCATCAGAACCACCAAGGTCGTCGAGACGCCGAAGCATAACATCAGGAAATGCGTGGAACGCGCCGCCGCGATTAGCATGACCAGCCAGTGACATTGGCAGCGCCAAGCCGCCAAGCAATGATGCCATTGGTCGCTTGTTTTGTGCTACGTCACAGTCGGGCGAGATTTCCAAAAGAATTGGGATCGCTGCCTCCCTCCATTGCTCACGTATCGCGCGCGCCTCTTCCTTCGCCTTCTCACCAGCAGATACGATCGGATTGCAGCACTCGTAGAGCAGAGATCCGATCTTCTGAATTCCGAACGCTTTCAGGAACTCTGAAACATCGTCACACCGATAAACAGTACCGGGCAGGAGTTTCTGTCCGTCTGCCTGAACCGCGGCAGTGAGGAGAAACCCATTTATGGTCGCCTTTGCGGCTTGTGTGAGAAAAGTCTCGGGTGGTGCCTCGAAAAGCCAAGAGCCGTGCTTGCCAAGCTTCTCAATCTCCTTCCCGTGCTGCACTTGGTCCGCAAGCAGTTCATCGAGAACCGCTACCAAATGAAGGGGCGCCGAACTCTCGCTCCAGTCACCTTCTCCCTGAGCTCCTGCAAGCGAGCGGAGAACAGTCCGCATGCGTTGCTCAACATCAAGTTCCTTCTCCCCGACGGCTCTTGCCGTAAGTGAGGATAGCCCTTCACTTACTTGGGTAGCTGCCTCGCGTAGTAGCGCTTCCCAAGTCCACAGCAAGTCGATCGAGCGTCGATCTGACACCGTCTTTGCGATTTCCGTTTTTAGTTGTTCAGTCCACACGACAGTTTCTGGCCGTTCGACACCTTTTGGTTTAGCCATTGTCAGGAAGATGAGACGATCCCTATAACCGGACTCGGCCTCAAGCAACGTTCGCTGAAACAGTTCGGCTTCTGTCTCTTGGTCCTCTTTGGGAATTGTGCTGTCAGTCTCCTGAGCATATTTGCTCCAGATCACCACGATGACCGAAGGAGCCGACGATGAAACAATTCTTCGAAAGACGTTGGCGGCTCGTGACGCTGCGTCCTTGTGTATGCCGGCGGATAGATGGAGATCCATAAATACAAGCCGCGCGCTGCTGAATGGCTTGCTAGGTAGTTCATCCACGTCATCGCCTTTATAGTGCACGCACTGGACATGCATCGTGCTGAGGGCGCGGAGAATAGGTCCGTAATCTTGCTCCTCATCATCGACGACTATTACCGCTGGAGAAGCGAGGCTCTCAATCATTGGTCTTGGGAAACTGGAGTGCCACTACGGCTCCGTCGAGCGCCCTCGGCATGTCGATATCACTCGCTCTAGGGAATACTAGACGCCCGTGGTTAACCCGCATAACCTCGCTGACGATATATAGCCCAAGACCCATCCCGCCATTTCTTCGCGAGAAAAACGCACTTGTCAAGTCTTCTGGGTCATCGACGCCGAATCCAGGACCGTTATCCGCTACGACGATCGCTGGTCCTCCTTCGAGATCGTGAGTGATTCCCACAAAGAGTAGTTTCTCAGGCGGCGCCTTCGATTCAAGCCAGTGCAGACTGTTATCGATCAAATTATTGAGAGACGCAATAAGCATTTGCTTTGAGCCTCGCACTCTAAAATCGGTGCGCTTCTGCTCCGGCTGATTTAGGAGACGCACGCCGTGGCGTTTTAGTCTTAACTCAGCACTGAAGATTGCTTCCTTAATTAGGGTCGATGCGGAAGTGTCCGTGGTGCCTGGATTCTTGAGAAGGTTTGTAACCGGCCGCATCGACCGGTAAAGGCGATCGATCAGTTCGCGCACTCTGACTGGCTCGACGTCCCTTCGAGTTGCCGCGCGCAATTCGTCCAGTATTTTTTCTGCTCCGTGGAGCATGATGCCGATTGTGAGTCCGGGTACTGCCGCATGAAGCAATTGGTCGCGGTACAGTTCCATCTCAACCTCAACTGACTTGAGCAAAGGTTCGACTTGCGACAGCTGGCCCATCGCTGAAAGCGTCTCGCGAAGCTCCGCAAGTTTGGAGAACACCTTCTGTCCAGTACCCTTTCCGAGCGCTTCGCGAAGTCTACGCTGATCCTTTGACTTCTCCGCTTCGATTGCGGTCAATACGCTCATTACCGCTTCCCGAAAATCCACGGATGCACTGGATTCGATGAAGCCCTCGCGATTTGTTTTCTCCCTCAAGTCAGTGCTTGCAAGCGCATCCAGTTGAAGGACGCCGAGCACTTGATTGTTGCTAATTCGAGCTGTCGGCGTGTTCACGCGCCTCATGTCGAGGTTCAACCAATCGTTTCCTGGCTCGCCAAAATCGTAGACACGGATTCCATCGCGATAGATGCGAATGCCGCCGTTCTCGTCCAGATATTTCTTTAGACCTGACACGTCGTCGGCCATCTCCTGAAGGACCTTGGGATCTCGATCATAGATGAGCAATTCAAAGTTGACCTTGCCGATGTTGTGTATCGACAGGTCGATGGGTTCCACTGAGCGTTCGCGCTTCTTCAGAAGTGGGATTCCGTTAACGCGTTGTTCACGGCCATTTAACTGGCGCCCGTATGCTATCGGAGGTCTGAACCTATACACAAAACGTCCCGTTTTACCTTCAAAGGACCCTTGAATGACATATACGGCAGCGTCCCTTGCGCTCTCAGCGGAGAATAGATTGCTGATCCATTCCTCGTGTCCTGGTACCGTAAGAGACGCGGCGAAGTCAGATGGGCCTTTGTAAGGAGAACGGAGTGCGTTTACTGAACGATACAACCGCCGAACTTCTCCGCGCGACCAAGTCTCTCGAAGATTGGAAACCACCACTCTGGTGCCATGTGACTTTCCGGGAAAGGTCTTCGGAGTACGCTGACGAAGCGTTATTGTTGCAGAGTCAAGGTCCGCTGCCCTCTCTAGTTTGTCCCAATCAAATGCCATTACCAATTCAGCGCCGTTCTTCGCTCGCGTTACAATTTCTATCGTGCGACCGAGCTTGTGTACCGAGAGGCGCCCAAGGCCCTTTTCGCCAAGCGGAAGGCGCCTAAAGCGCGTCGTTCGCTTCGCCGACGCGCGCTGCACTGCACGAAAGTCTGTTCCGATTACCATCCAAACATTGCGAAGAATGGCTTCGCTCATGCCGCTTCCGTCGTCTGATATGATGATTTGCGCGTTTACCTCGTCTGTCGCCCGAATCAGTTCAACCGCGCAGAAAGTTGCATCAGCATCATATGCATTCTTGACAAGTTCGAAGACAGCCAGCGTCGCATCTCTGATTAACTGGTCGCCCAGAAGAGTCAATATTCTCGGACGTACCCTGAATGAGAGTGGCTTCTTTCTCGTTTTTGTCGGCGGCGCGCTCATACTATCCTACCAGTTGTTCAATCACAGCCCGCATTACGGGCGGGCATACAGCGTTTCCTAGCAATTTAATTTTGTCGCGTCTAGTACCATGATTGAACTGCATTCCTTCCATTCCCATCGCTCGCTGAAGTTCCGGCACCTGAAGCATTCGCATTGAATGACCTTCCGAGGTGGGTTGGACGATTGCGAACCGGTCGACAGTGGTTATGGTGCGCAACGGACGACTCATGGTTTGCCATCCCCCCGCTCCGTCGGAACCGTAGTACACTATCAGGAACGGTTCGGACAGGCCCACTCTTTCTATCCCTCGTCTTGCACGCTCCAAAGTTGCTTTTGCTCGACCCTTCTTTCGGAGCGGCGACCACTTGTACGGCGCGTCAAGTCGGATGATAGACTTTATGTTAGTTGCCTTGGCTGCGGTGCCATTAGTCTGTTGCGGCACGGCGCAAAGGTCACAGAGCAGGAACAGCCTCTTGCGCCTCTGCGGAACGCCAAAGGCGGCGGCGTCGAGCACTTGCTCGCGTATGTGGTAGCCAAGGTTTGTCAGCTGTCGCTTAAGCTCAGCGTATCTGCCCCACCTCCGCATGCCGACCACATTCTCAATTATTATCCACCGCGGAAGGAGCGCCCTCGCGAATCGCGGGATTTGAAACGCGGTGTCGCGACTCGACTCAGATTTCTTCTTGCTACCGCGCGCCGGGCTATGACTTGTGCATTCTGGAGAGGCCAAGATTAAATCGACTCTGCCAAGGCCGCGCTTCATCTCCTTTACGTTGCACTCTTCAAGCTTACCCAGATGGAACGAAGCTCCTGGGATATTGTCCTTGTGGCATTGACCTGCGAGCGCCGACATGTCAAAGGCAGCGACCACATCAACGCCAGCAGCAACTGCACCCCAACTGCTTCCGCCGGCACCGCAGAACAAATCGATCGCCCGAATGCGCTCCGATTGAGCTGCTGGCACGGCCTTTGTGATGCGCGGTGGTTCAGCTGTTGTCTTTCGAGAGTCTTTCCTCAAGGTGCGTCCATTCCTCTTCAGGGTTCCGGAGGTAAATGGACAAACCTACGTACATTTCGGCCTGCTGCCAGGTGCGTCGACCCGAAGCGATGCCAGCGAGAATTAGAAAGGGGTCAGAGCATTCGCTCTGACCCCCTTGAAACCACCGGCTGGACTCTTCAACCACACTCACTGAATCCACATACATGGCACTTCACACACCCCTCAGCATACTCCAACTGCGACCCACAGTCAGGACACGTCCCCATGAACGTCTCCCCACCGTTGTACGCGTCGAAGCTAGCCTGCGCCTGAGCACCACCACTCTGTCCGG
>JAQBPV010000355.1 GCA_028287345.1 Gemmatimonadota bacterium | reverse complement strand
GTGACGCCCTGCTGCGCGCAGAATTCGCGGACGCCGCCCCAGAACGCATCGCTTGCGTCAAGGGCCGGAAGAGACATCACTTCCATCGTCGTGTTGATGCGCCCTTTACGCAGAAAGGCGCCGGCGCCGCAAAGCAACGCGCCATCTGGCGCGCGCGTGCCGAGTACCCAGGCGGTGTCATGCAGTTGACGACGTGCCGCGAAGTATTCGGCGGTGGCGAAGACATTCACTGGCAGGAGGGCGCTCAGTTCTGCAACCGCCTCCTTGCTTGCCGGCACCGCAAAGAAACCACCGGGCATTACTGGCTGATCCGGTTGATTCTGGCTTCCATCGCGAGCGCGTCCACCAGAAACTTGGTGGCCCAGTTGAGAATCCGCAGGCGACCGTAGTCGCCCCACACCGGCCACGATCCGGCCAGACCGCCGCGCAAGCGCAAATCCGGATTCCGAATGTCGTGATGCGCCATGAGGTACTTGTTCACCGTTCGCACAGCCGAACGATACTTCTCGTCCTTCGTCACGAGGTAGAACTCGCCCCACACGATGGACGTTTGCGCTGACCCAGTGAGACAGCACCACTCGACGGGAGCGGAAAAATCCTCGCGCTGGCGACCCGGAAGAAATCCGTCGTCGCGCATGATGCGCAGTTCGGCGTCGGCCAGCAGCTGCGCGCTCTCTATCAAGTCATCGCGTTTCGCGAGTTTCCCGATGTTGAACAACCCCTGCATGCTGTACGCCAGCGTGTGCAGTAACGGCGCCTTCGGATCGCTCAGGCAACAGTCCGGCAACCACCCATTGGGACGCTGGCGGGACACGCAGTATTCTGCGTTCTTCACGGCGGCCGCGATGTAGCGGGTGTCATTCAGCGCAACGCCCACTTCGCAGAGACCCCACGCGGCTTTCACGTTGTACAGCGTCGAATCGGGGAGGGCGAAATTCGAATTGCCTTCAAACCACCGGCCATCGGATTCCTGTACTGACACCAGCCAATCCGAAGCGCGGCGTGCAGCAACCTCGAAGCGGGGCTCGCCGGTTTCGACAATGAGCGCGGCCCAGCCCAGCAGCACCATGCCTGTATTGAAGACCGCGGGCGTGGGGTTGGTGTTGAACTTGCCCCCCATCACCGCGCCGCTCGCCATCTGGATTGAGATTTCCCAATCGGCCATTTCGATCGCGCGCGTGAGCAGCGCCTTGTCGCCCGTCAGGCGGTATCGATCGACGAACGTCTGGCAGATGTACCCGGTGGTTTCCGGATAACTGACGTCGAAGTCATCGCCAAAATGAACGCCGTAGGCCACGCCGCGATCGGTGCCGGCATCCTGCGCCCGCTCGAGCCACGCCATGGCTTCGTTCAGATGGCGTGTGGCGTCAAGGTCGTTCGCCTGCGGAGCATAGAGCGGCCCGAGTTGCACACGCTCCCGGCGCCTTGCCCACATGCCCGAAATACGCCGCTGCACCTTGCCCGCCAGGCCTAGCATCGCTCGCTCTCTTCTGAGATTTCGAAATGGAACGCGCTTTACCGGGTCGGACCGGCCTCCCTTCCGCGCAGGTATCCTACGTTACTCCGCGTCAGTTCATCGGGGAACTGTCGGATTCGAAACTCCAGAACATGGAACCAAAAACAGGTCCCCATCGCTAGTCTCCAACCGATGCTCGCCCTCACACTCCTGCTGACGCTGGCCTTTTCAGGGCCGCAGGACAGCATGCGTCGAATCGCCATCGATGAACGGCTTGCCGCCGACGCCGGTCTGCGCATCGGCGATCGCGTGTCGTTGAGCGCCACACCTGGCGACTCCGGGGAGCACGCCGTGATCGGCGCCATCGTGCGCCGCGGGGCCGATCCGGCCGAGATCGCGCGCGGCGAGTACAAGATCCGGCTACACCTCACTCAGCTGCAGGGGCTGCTCGGCTACAGAGATCGCGTCGATCGCTTCGCGGTGGCGACGACGTCGGAGCAGGCAATCGCAGCGGCGCAGGAGCGCATCAATTCCTCGGCGTTCGGATTTCACGCGCATCGGTCGCGCGACATCGCCGTGCAGACGTCGGCGACCTTCGCCGTCGTGTCGCGCTTTCATCGCGCCATCGGCGTCATCACCATCGTGGCCAGCGCGATCTTTCTCCTCTGCATCATGCTGCTCAAGGTCGACGAGCGGCGACGCGACGTCGCGGCGCTCCGTCTGATGGGGATTTCCGGACGTACGATAGTCAAGGGCGTCGTCCTCGAGGCGACCGCGATCGCCGTCTTCGGTAGCATCGTCGGCGTTGGCTTCGGCGCGCTCACCTCGTGGGTCGTGAACGCCCACTACCAGAGTGTATATCGCTCGCCTGTGAAGTTCTCGATCGTCACCGGCGACGTCGTTCTTCTCGCGGTGTCACTCTCACTCGTCCTCGGCATCGTCGCGGGATGGCTCGCCGCTCGGCGACTCGTCCGCACGCCGCCGCTCATGCTCTTCGGCCGCTAGCGCATGCTCTTCACGCTTGCTGCCGCATCGCTCCTTCGCCACCGCGCGCGAACCGTGCTCGCGATACTCGGTGTCGCCGTCAGCGCGGCGATGCTGCTCGACATGGTCATGCTGTCCAGCGGCATGCGTGAGTCCTTTCGGAATCTGCTCGTGACGCAGGGATTTCAGCTTCGCATTTCGCCCAAGGGCACGTTGCCATTCGACACAGAGGCGACCATCCGCGATGGCGACTCCATCGTCACGCGTCTGCAGGCGATGCCAGGAGTTATCGCCGTGAGTCCTGTGCTCGGCGGACAGCTGCACATCCCCGTCGGCACGATCACAGTCGCCACCTCGGTGCTCGGCATCATTCCGGAAGTCGAGGGCGACTATGAGCTCGTCGGTGGCCGGCAGCCGAGCAGCGCGAACGAGATGGTCGCCAACGACGCGCTGTTGTCGGCGCTCGGCCGCGCGGTAGGTGACACCGTGCACGCTGGATCAGGCTACGACTCGCAGCTGCGCTCCCTCGCCGGCGAACGCGCGCTGCACATCGTCGGGCGCGCGCGATTCATCTACATGGCGAGTGAGCAGAAGGGCGCCGCCGTGCCGATCACCACACTGCGAGCCATGCAGGCACGCGACGCGCAGAAGCCTGTCTCGCTGATGATGGTGCGACTTGCACCCGATCAGGACGTCGAAGCGATGCGCGCGACGGTTGCACAGCAGTTTCCTCGCGTGAACGTCATCTCGACTGCGGAAGCGCTGAAGCAGGTCGACGAGCGGCTCAGCTACTTTCGCCAGCTCGCCGTGATCCTCGGCGCGGTGAGCCTGGTCGTCGGCTTCCTCCTCGTGACGACGCTCGTCACCGTCTCGGTCAACGAGCGCATTGGCGAGATCGCTGTGATGCGAGCGATCGGTGTCAGCCGCTCACGCGTCGTCGGGCAAATCGTGTCGGAGGCTGCAGCAATGATGCTCGCCGCCTCGCCGCTCGGACTCGCCCTTGGACTCGTGACGGCGCGATACCTCAATTCCATTCTCGCAAGATTTCCCGGCGTGCCCGAACGCATCGACTTCTTTCTTTTCCAGCCGGGATCGGCGTGGACGGCGCTCGGGTTGCTCGCCATCAGTGGCGTTCTCGCAGCGGTCTATCCCTCGTGGCGAAGCGCGTCGCTGCCCATCGCGACCACGCTGCGGCAGGAGGCGGTGGGATGAGCGCACTCGTCGAGGTGCGTGATCTGGTGCGCGAGTACCCCATGGGCGACGAACAGGTGGCTGCGCTGCGGGGAGTGACCTTCGACGTCGACGGTGGCGACTACGCCGCAATCGTCGGCCCTTCGGGCTGCGGCAAGAGCACGCTGCTCAACCTCATCGGCGTCATCGATCGTCCGACCTCGGGTTCCGTTGCCATCGGCGGCGATCGCGTCGATCAACTTCCCGACGCCAAGGCGACCGAGTTTCGGCTGCGCCGCATCGGATTCGTCTTCCAGCGGTTCTACCTGATGCAGGCGCTCACCGCTCGGGAGAACATCGAGCTACCATTGGCCGAGGCGGGACTGAAGGGCGCACCGCGGCGAGAGCGGGCGCGCGCGCTGCTCGACTACGTGGGACTCGGTGCGCGGGAAAAGCATCGGCCGTCGCAGCTGTCGGGCGGGGAGCAGCAGCGCGTGGCCATCGCGCGGGCGCTGGCGAACGCGCCGAAGCTGTTGCTGGCCGACGAACCAACCGGCGAGCTCGACGCGCGCACTGGTGCGGAGATGATCGCGCTGTTCGAGCGGCTCAACTCCGACGGCACGACGATTCTCGTCGTCACGCACGACGAAGATCTCGCGAGCGCCGCGCGGCGCGTCATCCACATGCGCGACGGCGCCATCATCCGCGACGAGCGCGCGCGATGATTCGCCTGCTTGCCGTACGGAACCTCACGCTCAATCCATGGCGCACGCTGTTCCTGCTCTTCAGGTTCAGCGTCGGCGTCGCGACAATGATCGTGTTGTTGTCCGTCGGCGAAGCGCTGCTCGATCAGGCGAAGGACGAGAAGCTCGTCGGCGGCGGGCAGCTCACCGTTCTCCCGGAGGGCGTCGACGTCGAAGTGATGAAGACCGGTGGACTCGGTGGAATGTTCTTCTCCATCGATCACGCGCGATTCATCTATCGCCAACTGTTGGCGTCGCCGAGGATGAACGATGCGGTAGCGGCGGTGGCGCCGCAGATCGAAGGGAAGTTGCTGTATCTGCGCACGGCGAACGGGCGCGAGATTGCAGTGCGCGCGGGTGGCGACATTCCGTCGTTGACGCGAGCTGTTGGAGCGGCGCCCAATGTCGTAAACGGCGTGTGGTCGGACGATTCCCTCGATCGTCGTTGGCGTTCGCCGACGGCGACAGAGCTGCGCCATGAAATCGACCACTTTCATCTTCCCCCCGCGCAGGCCGCGGGCGATCCGAGCTGGGCGGAGTGGCACTACTTCAACGTGATCTCGCCAGATGCGAAGTCGTGGGCCTTCGTCTCGTTCATCGTCGCGGGTGCGTTGGGCAGCGCCACCGGCAAATGGGGCGGACAGGTTCTCGTCACATTGCACGAGCAGAACAAGCCGGCGCGGCGCTTCACGTCGGCTGTGCCGTCGACGCAGGTGCGTTTCTCCACCGACGACGCGAATCTCCGGATTGGCGAGTCGCGCGTCGACGTCCTACCGAGTGGGAACTACGCGGTGTATGCGCGGGCGCGCGAAGACGTCGGCGGCGCTTCGCTCACGATCGACCTCGACGTTGCGCCGTCGCCAGGCGCGTACTTTCCTGGCGCGCAGGTGACTTCGGGCATCTTCAGCGGCTATGTCGTGCCCGCGCTGCGCGCCGACGCGTCCGGTAAGCTGTGCGTCGGCGGCAGTTGCACCGCATACCGCGCCGTGCAAGCCTATCACGACCACAACTGGGGAGTGTGGCGCGGCGTATCGTGGGAGTGGGGAGCGGCGCGTGCGGGCGAGTACACGCTGCTATACGGCCGCGTCGACCAGCCGGACAGCGTCGGTGTTGCGCAGCCGCTCTTCGTCTACCTCGTCGACAAATCGGGATTTCTCGGCGTCTTCCGTCCGCGCGACATCCGGTATGTGGACGGTCGC
>JAQBPV010000338.1 GCA_028287345.1 Gemmatimonadota bacterium | reverse complement strand
CGCGTCGTGCCGGCAGGAACGGCGCCGGTGAATCGCGCCGCGAGTGTGTCGATCAATCTCGCCAGTCAGGTGCTCGCGAGTGGCAATGCGCGGACGATCGTCGCCGCCGACAATACGAGTGGCGGTGCGCCGCTGCGATTGTTCGTGTTGACTGATCAGTAGGAAGATCTTTCATCGCTATTTCAAACGCGCTCGGGGCGCCGCGGCTCGAAACGAAGGGAACGGATTGGACTGATTGAACGGATCAAGGGCGGATTCTCGAGTAGAAGTCGGCCAGAGGTCTGATCCGGCAGTTATCCGAGAGATCCGTCAGATCCGTTCCCCTTCGGTTTCGAGAGAAGGCGTTCGGCGCACGGACTGGGAGAAGGATCTGGAGAACAAACTCCAACCTTTCCGCCCGGCAGTTGTCCAACTCGCGTGCACACCTCCATCCTCATTCTCGCCGCCACCCTCATCGGCAGCGCGAGACTCGCCGCGCAGTCCACGGCGTCGCTCGACACAGCCGACATCCGCCGCTGGCGCGACGACCTCGCCACGCTGCGCACAGAGATGCCGGCACGCCATGCGAATCTCTTTCACGACATGTCGCGCGCACAGTTCGACAGCGCGCTCTCGTCGATCGACGCACGCTTGCCGCAACTTCAACGTCAGCAGGTCATCGTCGAGCTCGAGAAGCTCGCGGCACTCGTCGGTGACGGACATTCGAATGTCGGCCCATGGCGCGACTCGCTCATCGCGTTTCACACGCTGCCCGTCGCCCTCTACTGGTTCAGCGAAGGCATCATCATCCGCTCCACCGACTCGGCGCATACCGACCTCCTCGGCGCGCGAGTGATCGAGATCGGTGGTCTGCCGATCGATTCGGCGATCGCCCGCGTGCGACCGCTCATCAGTCGCGACAACGAGATGGGCGTGCGCGCCTACACGCCCTTCCTGCTGTCGATGCCGGAGGTTCTCAACGCAATCGGTATCGCCCCCGACCTCCGGCAGATGAGGCTCATGATCGAGAAGAACGGTGCGCGACGCACGATCTCACTCGCGCCAGCTGGCCTCTTCCCGATACTCACCGGCGACATCGATCGCAGTTGGGTCGTGCGGCCTGGTTGGATCGACGCGCGCGAGCATTCGGCGCCGGCACTCTGGCTGCGCGACATCACGAATCAATACCGGTTCGAATATCTCGTCGGCCAGCGCGTGCTCTATTGCCAGATCAGCACCATACAACAGAAGACCAGCGACTCCCTGCGCGCCTTCATGGCGCGCGCGATCGCCACAGCCGATTCCGCAAGCGCGGAACGATTCGTCCTCGACTTGCGGCTCAACGGCGGCGGCAATGGCGGTTACAACAGGGACATCCTGCTGCCGCTGATCAAGTCGCGCTACGATGTGCCGGGTCGGCTCTATGTGATCACCGGGCGTCGCACCTTTTCCGCGGCGCAGATGCTCGTCACGGAGCTCATGAAGTACAGCACCGCAGTGTTCGTCGGTGAGCCGACGTCATCGCATGGCAACCATTTCGGCGACTCCTACCGCATCGTCATGCCGAACAGCCGAGTCACACTGCGCGTCTCCACGCTGTGGCATCAGTACCTGGACTCGCGGGACAAGCGGCTGATGATCGAGCCGGCCATCGCCGCGCCGCTCTCCTTCGCCGACTATCTCGCGGGGCGTGATCCCGCGCTGGAGGCAGTCTTCCACGATGGCCGAGCGAAGTAGCGCGCATCTGTGTCGTACGAGGCACAGCAAGGGTCTTTGTCATGCCACCAGACCGCTTCTCGAATGAGGTAATGTCATGCGCCTCTCCGCCGCCGTTCTGACCCTCCTGCTGTTGCCGGCTGCACTTGCTGCGCAAGCGGGCAAGTTCCCTCCCGACACGCTCATCAACACGAAGGTCTTCCCGCATACCACGCCGGTGACCCAAGTCATCGGTGCGATGCGCAACTTCACGAGCGACCTCGGCGTCCGCTGCCAGTTCTGCCACCTCGGAGAAGAGGGAAAGCCACTCGACTCGTTCGACTTCGCGTCGGACGAGAAGCGCACCAAGCAGGTCGCCCGGCAGATGATGCTGATGGTCCGCGAGATCAACCGGCGCGTCGACACCCTGCCCCGTGCCGGCGGCGTAGCGCTCCAGGTGACGTGCGGTACCTGTCATCGCGGCGTGAGTCGTCCGGCACCGTTGTTCACGGTCCTCGGCGACATCGGCACGACGTCCGGCGCCGACTCGGCCGTGCGTGCATACAGGGCGCTGCGCAATCGCTACTACGGCCGCGCGGCGTACGACTTCGGCGAGTCATCGCTCAACATCGCCGCGTTTCGGCTTGGCCAGGCAGGCAAGTTCGACGAAGCGTTCGCGCTGCTGAAGCTCAACGAGGAACAGTTCCCGACGTCGTCTGGTCTGGCGGTGTTCCGCGGCAACATCTCGTTGATGAAGGGCGACACGAGCGCAGCAGAGGCGGCGTTCCGCGATGCCATCCGTCGCGATTCGACGAACAACGAGGCACGCGGAAGGTTGCGGGCTATTGGTCGGCCATAAGCGCGCGTAGCGCCCGCCCCGTGAGCGAAGCGCCCATAAGCGTGTTCCTTCCGTCGAGTATCGAACAGGCACTCGGACACCTCCGTCTGCACCGATCGGACGACTACCGCACGCGCTTGTAGATCGTCTCGATCACCGCGGGCTTGCCGTCAGAACCGATGATGTCCGACCGGCCGGCGAATCCATCGGCACCCTGCTTGATGAACTTCGTCGTCCGCGGCTGCGTCGACATCAGCGCCTTGTCGAAGGGAACCGTGTTCTCGAACACGTCCTGCGTTGCATCGAACGACGTGAGCCGCATCGCCTGCTTGTACGTGGGCTCGTACGCCACGAGCTCCGGCGAAAAGTGACGGAACCGCATCTCCACTCCGGTCGGCGTATCCACCAGCGAAATCAGCTCGACCACCAGCACCGTGTCGTTCTTCACGAGACGCATCATCCCGACGATCGACCGCCCATTCGGCGGCGAGAACGTCACCTCGGCCCGCGCATTCGCGTCGACCGCCAGATGGCCTTCCCACTTTCCGGCGAGCCAGCGAAAGTCGTTCGTCGTTCGCACGCCCTGTGAATGCGCCGGCAAAGCTGCGACGCTCAGCAGCAGCGCCATCATCACGCTCGTTATTCGCTTCATCATGCCGTCCTGCGCGCGCCGCCGAATGCCAACCGGCCAACCAATCCGCCGATCGCACCGGTCACCGCAGAGCTGAGCGTCCCCAGTCCGAGAATCGCCGCTGTGACGTCACCCAATGCGTATGAGACGGCGATACCGATCAGCGCGCACAGACCGCCAGAGACGAATCCCCCCAGCGCCGCGCCTCCCGCCGTGCTGCCGCGCGCCTGCGACGCGTAGATGACGCCCGCCACGAGCGAGATTCCCATTCCGCCTGGTGCGAACAGCGCCGCGATCGATGCATTCGAATGTCCCGCGAGCACCATGGCGAGCTGCAGCACCGTT
>JAQBPV010000294.1 GCA_028287345.1 Gemmatimonadota bacterium | reverse complement strand
AAGAGCCCAATCAACAGAGTCGAGACAAACGACAAGCCGAGGCAGAACACCATTACTCGCGCATCGATCACGATCTCGCCAAGGCGCGGCAGCAAGAGCGGCGGCACGAGCGGCAGCGTGACGCGCAGTACGATCTGCGCGAGCATCACGCCGAGCGCCGCGCCGAGCAATGACAACACGACCGCTTCCGTCAGCAACTGACGCACGATCCGTCGGCGTCCGGCTCCTAACGCCATTCGGACCGACAGCTCGCCACGGCGCGCCGTGAGGCGCGCCATCTGCAGATTCGCGACGTTGACGCAGGCGATCAATAGCACGAACGACACCGCCCCGAGCAGGAGCAGCGGCAGCGTGCGCGTGCCCTTCGTGCCGTACTCCTGCAACCCTACCGGCCGGGCGAGCGTGCGGGTGTTCGGAGCGAATTTGCCGGCCATCGCGAGCGCCCCGACAGGCGCTATCGACGGATCGTTGACCAACGACGTCAATTCCGCTTCTACGCGTTCCCGCGTTACGCCTGATTTCAAGCGGCCCAGCAAGAAGAGAAACGCGCTCTCGCCGGTGTCGCCGAACCAGCGATTGGACATAAAGAGATCCGGCTCTTGCAGCGCGCCGATCCGGACCACCGGTCTGAAGCTGAAGCTCGGCGGAAGCACGCCAATTACGGTGCGCGGCTGGCCGTCGATCGTGATGGATTGTCCGATGACGGCCGGATTGGCGTTGAACGACGCGCGCCACAGACGATCGCTGACGATCACGCTGTGCTCATCATCCACCGCCGCCGTACCCTCCAGGAACGCTCGGCCGCGCGCGGGATTGACGCCGAGCGTGCTGAAGAAGTTCGGACTCACGTCGAGCGCGGACAGCTGCACCGGCTCGCCGCGTCCCGTGAGTGTCACGTCCGCCGAGCTGTAGGCCGCGAGATGGTCGAGCGTCGTGACGCGCGAGCGCAACGCCTCGTACGAAAAGGGCGGCCATGTGTCCAGCGTTTTGACGCCCGTCGCCGTCTGTTGCGCTGACGGAATCATCACGAGACGTTCGGCACTGGTATACGGCAGCGGACGCCAGAGCACGCCGTAGGCGACAGAGAAGATTGCGGTGTTGAGGCCGATGCCGAGCGCCAACGTAGCGAGTGCCGTGGAGGTGAACACCGGATCGCGCCGCAGCAATCGCAGCGCGTGACGCACGTCCTGCCGCAGTTCTTCGAACGTCTGCCAGCGCCACGCCTCGCGCGACCGCTCGGTGGCGATGGTCACGTTGCCGAACGCCCGCCGTGCCGCGTCACGAGCGTCCTGCGGAGACATTCCCTTCGCGATGTTGCGTTCCACTTCGCGCTCGACGTGATATCGGATTTCTTCGTCGAGGTCGGCGTCGGTTGCGCGGCGCAGCACGAGCGCGCGAAGGCGCGTGCGCACTTGCGCGAGCATTAGTTCGACTCGAGGATGAGAGTCAAAGCGCCCTGGAAGCGCTCCCACGAGCGTCGCTCGGTCGCAAGCTGCTTCGCACCGGCCGCGGTGAGATCATAGAATCGCGCGCGCCGATTGTTTTCGGACATGCCCCAGCGCCCTTTGATCCAGCCCTGCGCCTCCAGGCGACGGAGCGCCGGATACAGCGAGCCGTAGTTCACGTCGAGGATTCCGCGCGAAATCGCCTGAATGGATTGCGTGAGGTCCCAGCCGTGGGCGGGCCCTGCTCTCAACAGCTTGAGGACGATCAGATCGAGCGTTCCCGCAAGAAGGTCGAGTTTCTGTTTCGGCACGCTTCCTCTAGATAGTCAATAGGAAGCGAGGATACGGCCCGTTCTCTAGATAGTCAATAGGAGAGACTCACACGGCGTCCAGTGCTTGCGCCATCTCCTGTCGGAGAGATGGCGCCTTCGCTGTTACTATTTCGCCAGCAGCGTCAACGTCACGGTCGCGTCCGGATTCGGCATCGCGGGCGCGCCCGACGAATACGTTTGCCCGTCTACCGGTGGAGGGGGCGATGTCGTCGCCTTGCACTTGAGGACCGTGCTCTGTCCGATGGCGGCAGGTTCGGCCATGACGAAGTACGCCGCGTATGCGGAGTAGGTGGCAAGTGGCACGGCCCAGCCGAGCGTCTTGTTGGGATCCCTGCCCAGCCAACCGCCAATGTCACTGAGCGGAGGTGATGCCCACGCGCCCTTCGGGCCGTTGTCGACTCCGCACATGTTGCCGCTCACGGACGTGCGCATCGCAAAGAGAGGAACTCCCGTCTGGTCGTAGTACACCCTGAGCGACTGGAACCCATTGACGCTGCCGACCTTGTACGAATCGATCGCGTTCGCGTTGCTGTAAAAACTCGAAGTGCCGCGCGTGGGCCCACCGAAGAGCGCTACCGGATCGTTGCTTCCTGCACCAGTCAGCGTCGTGCCTCCGGGGTTCACGACGAGTTGGAAAGTTTGAACCATGTCGGTCGTGATGTAGAGCTTGGGCGATGATCCCGCGACAACGGAAATTGGAGAAGCGAAGACGATCGGAGTGGCTCGCGAGGTGCCGTTGTCGCCGATGGTGGTGGTGAACGGGACGAACGCCGCGCCGCCAGCCGGAGCCGCCGTGGAATACAAGGTGGCCGCCGCGGGGTCGCTGTAAATCCCGTACTTCGCATCACTCACCAGCAGTTGCATCGACTTGTCGAAGTAAACGGCGACCTGCGAAATGCTGCCGAGCGGCACCGTGAATGCGCAGTCGAGGAGCGTCGAGCCCGACGCGAGCGAACGGTCATACGTCACCGTGCAGTTGCTCAAGGTGGACGTCCCGAGCGTCGCGCCGTCTGCGCTCTTGAAGACGACCGACGTAAAAGTGATCTTCGCCTTTCTCGGGCTCACGATGTATTCATCGCCGGGGAGCAAGGACGCGGATTGAGCACTCCCAATCGCGCTCCGTTCGAGACTGGCAACGTAAGGCGACGATGAACCGGACGTGCCTCCGAGCACGAAGCTCATCGTCCCCGCAATGGTCGTCGCGGGTCTGGTCGCGCTGTCCGCACTTCCGCCGCAAGCGGCGGCAGCAAGACAGAGAAGAAGTCCTGGTCCGAATCTCGTCATCTGGACTGGTTCACATTCAACGCGAAACACGCCGTGCGTGCGACGGTGTGCTCGATCGCGCCATTGAGTTTTCGGCATCGGGCCTCTTGTTGCGTCGGACACCAACCTTCTTCGCGCCGCGCGGCGCGGCGACAGG
>JAQBPV010000293.1 GCA_028287345.1 Gemmatimonadota bacterium | reverse complement strand
GCCACCGGCGAGTTGGCGACGCTCGGCAATGTCGCGAGGGCGAGCATGGTGGCGATGATGGCCGGCTCCGACTTCATCAAGACGAGCACGGGCAAGGAAGGTGTGAATGCGACGCTGCCCTTCTCGCTCGTGATGACGCGGATGATCCGCGAATACCATGAGGCCACTGGCTACGCGGTCGGTTACAAGCCGGCCGGAGGTATTCGCAGCGCGAAGAATGCGCTCGAGTACCTGTACCTGATGAAGGAAGAGTTGGGCAACCGCTGGCTGAAGCCGGACCTGTTCCGCTTTGGCGCGAGCGGCCTGCTCACCGACATCGAGCGTCAGCTCGAGCACTTCGTTACGGGGCGCTACTCAGCGGCGCACCGTCACCCCATGGTGTGACGATCACATGACGACAGTCAGAGAAGCATTCGAGACCATGGAGTACGGAGTCGCACCGGAGTCGGACAAGGCGGCGTTGGAGTGGCTTGCGAAGCACGACGCAAAGTTCGGTCACTACATCGGCGGAACGTGGACGAAGCCGGCGAACACCTTCGAGATCATCAACCCCGCGACGGCAAAGCGTATAGCGAACGTGTCGCAGGGGTCGAAGAAGGACGTCGACGCCGCGGTGAAGGCCGCACGCAAGGCGCTTCCCGCGTGGCAGGCGCTCGGTGGACATGGGCGCGCGCGATACCTATATGCACTCGCCCGCGCGGTGCAGCGCAATGCGCGACTGCTCGCGGTGCTCGAGAGCATGGACAACGGCAAGTCGATTCGTGAGACGCGCGACATCGACGTACCGCTCGTCGCCCGGCATCTCTATCATCACGCGGGCTGGGCACAGCTGCTCGAGACGGAGTTCGCCGGCTATCACGGCGCGGGCGTCGTCGGTCAGATCATTCCGTGGAACTTTCCGCTGTTGATGATGGCGTGGAAGATCGGCCCCGCTCTCGCGGCAGGATGCACTGTCGTCATCAAGCCTGCGGAGTTCACGCCGCTCACGGCGCTCGCGTTCGCGGAGCTGGCGGATGCGATCGGATTGCCCGCTGGCGTGTTGAATGTCCTAACGGGTGACGGAGACACCGGCGCAGCAATCGTTGCACACGAGGGAATCGACAAGATCGCGTTCACTGGATCGACAGACGTCGGCCGCATCATTCGCAAGGCGACTGCTGGTTCCGGCAAGAAGCTCAGCCTGGAGCTCGGCGGGAAATCCCCATTCATCGTCTTCGAGGATGCAGATCTCGATTCGGTCGTCGAAGGTGTCGTCGACGCCATCTGGTTCAACCAGGGGCAGGTGTGCTGCGCCGGTTCGCGACTGCTCGTGCAGGAAGGCGTGTCCGATCGATTGATCGCCAAGCTGCGCGCACGGATGGAGACGTTGCGACTCGGCTCACCGCTCGACAAGTCGGTAGACATGGGCGCTATCGTCGCGCCCGTGCAGCTCGAGCGCATTCGCACGCTCGTCGATCAGGGCCGCGAGGAAGGCGCGGAGATGTGGCAGCCCAGTTGGGCATGTCCGCAGGAGGGATGTTTCTATCCGCCCACACTGTTCACCAACGTGCAGCCGTCGTCGTCCATTGCGCAGGTTGAGATCTTCGGACCCGTGCTCGTGACGATGACGTTCCGCACGCCAGCCGAAGCCGTCGCACTCGCGAACAACACGCAGTACGGACTCGCGGCGAGCGTGTGGAGCGAGAGCATCAACCTCGCGCTCGACATCGCGCCGAAGATCAAGGCCGGCGTGGTGTGGATCAACAGCACCAACCTCTTCGATGCAGCAGCGGGCTTCGGCGGCTATCGCGAGAGCGGGTTTGGCCGAGAGGGTGGTCGCGAGGGCATGTATGAGTACTTGAAGCGCGATCATGCGTCCGAGACCGACGACCTGGCAGCGGGTCGCGCCGCGAAGGCATCGACGCGTGCGGCGGCGAAGGCTGCGGCATCAGCGCGTCCGATCAAACGTGCCGCCGAGCTGGATGATGCCGATCGTGGCGGTCCGCTGGTGGATCGCACGCCGAAGTTGTTCATCGGCGGCAAGCAGTCGCGTCCCGATTCCGGTTACTCGACGCGCATCACCGGTGCGGATGGCCGAGTGCTTGGTGAGGTTGGTGAGGGCAATCGGAAGGACATTCGCAACGCGGTCGAGGCGGCGCATGCGGCTGCTGGTGGCTGGTCCAAGCTCACCGGTCATGCGCGTGCGCAGATCCTGTATTACATCGCGGAGAATCTTGCGGCACGTTCGGACGAGTTTGGGCGGCGATTGTCGGCGCTGACGGATGGCGACGGTGCCGCGGAGGTCGATGCGTGTGTGCAGCGGTTGTTCACGTATGCGGCGTGGGCCGACAAGTACGACGGCCTGGTGCATCAGGTTCCGTTGCGTGGCGTCGCGTTGGCGATGAACGAGCCGATTGGCGTGATGGGACTCGTGGCACCGGATGAGGGGCCGCTTTTGGGATTGATTTCGTTGATCGGGCCGGCGCTCTGTGTGGGGAATACGGTGGTGGTGATACCGTCCGAGAAGGCGCCGCTGGCGGCGACGGATTTCTATCAGGTGTTGGAGACGTCGGATGTGCCGGCGGGTGTGATCAACATCGTGACGGGTGGAAAGGACTCACTCGCGAAGACATTGGCCGAGCATGACGATGTGGATGCGGTGTGGTATTTCGGGTCGCGCGATGGTGTGCGTGCGGTCGAGCTGGCGAGTGCGGGGAACATGAAGCGGACGTGGGCGGAGTGGGAGCCGCGCGCGTGGGCTGATGTGGGTGAGGGGGAGGGTCGTGATTTTCTTCGCGAGGCGACGCAGGTGAAGAACATCTGGATCCCTTACGGCGAATAGCTCGGCGTGTGATATGAATGACGAAGGCCGTCTCGCGAGAGACGGCCTTCGTCTTTTCAACCAACGCGGCCGATCAATGGCGCGGCGGAAGTGGCTGCGGATTGAGGGGCATGCGTCCGCCCTTCAGCGCGCTCGCATCCTTGTCGGAGACCTTTGCGTCGTTGATGTCCTCGATCTTGTCCGTCTTCTTCGTCTTTGACGGATCGATCTTGGGCGTGTTGTCGGCACTCATGTGGAGCTCCAGTCGTTCGAGGGGTCGACACTCGACAGTGTTCGTCGAGGCGACAAGGATGTTGCTAGTTCAGTAACCCTGCTTCGGAGTGCGAAAGATCGGTGGGTCGGGTTGCGGATCGAATCCGCGAATCTTTCCCGGCGGTTCGGGCACTGGATTGAAACCGCCTTTCACCTTCTCCGCTGCGTCGGCGCCGATGTCGTCGCTGAGATCCTGAATCTGATCGGACGGCGCTGCGTTCTTCTCTTTCTCGCTCGATTTGTTGTTGTCGGATGTCATCGATTGCTCCGCTCTGGGGTTTCGCTGGCCTGAGTGAGCATCGCTCGGGCAACGTACTCAAAGGCAAGTCACAAGCCGTTCGCGCGTTGCTTGCCAACTCGCTGTAGCACAACGTGTTGTGCGACTCTCCGTCGCATTGGACATCGTGACATACGGTTCGATATCAGAGCACGTTGTCGCGTTCCGAGACTACCGTGGCATCGTTTGTCTCGTGCCTGAACTACGCTCGTACACTGCGTGACCGGCGCGCTCATAAGAGCTTCCTCACACTATCGCGTGGTCCACGTCACTGCTCGCGCGACGATACCAGTGCACACTTGGCCGAGCATGTCGGCGCATGTCGAATGCGACGTGCTTCTTTTGCGCGAATCTTCACGACGCTGCGCATTTTCGCTCTAACACGAGTGCAAGCGCAGCGAAGACCGTGACGTCACACGTGCGATGTGCCTTACATCACACTTCGATAAATCGGCCCACGCTTTGCCTTAGTGTGCTTTGGCCGGCACCAACTTCGCCGGTTGAACCATCCGCCAAGCGAACCATGACGCATCGCCTCCTGGATTCGGGCCGCAACACTCCACTCACCGACACGACGCAGCACCGCACAACGGTGCAGGACGAAGAGCGTCGTGCATACGTCGCAACGATCGCGTGTCTCGCTGACGCCGTCCAAGCGAAAGACCCATACACACACGGACATTGTGAACGCGTCTCACATTACGCGAGAGCAGCCGCCGAGCGACTCGGCCTCTCCGATGCAGAGTTGCGCGTGACGTGTTATGCCGCGTTGCTGCACGACGTCGGCAAGATCGGTGTGAGCGACGGTGTGTTGAACAAGAAGGGCCCTCTCCTGCCGGACGAACGCAAGCTCGTCGAAGCGCACGTGCGCATCGGTCACGATCTGCTCAACGGCGTTCCCGCGTTGCGCGAAGTCGCTTGCGCTGTGCTCTACCATCACGAGCGGTTCGATGGCAATGGCTATCCGGAAGGTCTCTCCGGCGATCGCATCCCGATGGCATCGCGGATCGTTGCGGTCGTCGACGCATATTGCGCGATGCTCGACGAACGGAGTTACAAGGCGGCATATCCGCCGGAGAAAGCACGCGCCGAGTTGATTCGCTGCTCGGGTTCGCAGTTCGATCCGCGGATCGTTCCGGCGGTGCTGCGTGCGATCGACGAAGTGGATGCTGAAGTGGCGGAAGAGGCGCACGCCGGGGTGATGTTCACGCCATTCTCCGACGTGTTGCCGCCCCTGCAAGCCAGCTAGTCGCCCTCAGCGAGGGTCAACAGCTAACTGCTTGACACGGATTTACGCTGATTAACGGCCGGATTTGCGCGGATACTACCTCGGGCAAGTTTCGCTCACCAAATCCACCAACGCGCAGCATCAAGAACAAATCCGTTCCTTCTTCGCAGCCTGGTCATGGTGAATCGCGGCTTGGCAGTATCCGTGAAACTCCGGCAGTGTTCCGTGTCCATCCGTGTCGAGCAGTTGATCTTCCGTCGTTGATCTTCCGTCATTGATCTTCAGCGCAACGACTGAACATCCACCGGCTGCATATCAGCATAGTCCTGATTTTCGCCGCCCATCGCCCAACAGAACGCGTAGCTCGCCGTGCCGCATCCCGCGTGAATCGACCAGCCTGGCGAGAGCGCGACCTCGCCGTCGCGCACGATCAGGTGTCGCGTTTCGGACGGTTCCCCGAGTTGGTGAAACACGACTGCGCCAGCGGGAATGTCGAAGTAGAGATAGACCTCGGTGCGCCGGTCATGAGTATGCGCAGGCATCGTGTTCCACACGCTGCCCGGCTCCAACGTCGTGGCGCCCATGACGAGCTGCGCACTCTGTATCCCACCAGCGTGGATGTATCGCGCGATGCGACGCCGGTTCGCCTGCTCCATCGACCCCAGCTCGCCTGACTGAACGTCTCCAGCCGACACACGCGACGTCGGGTGTGTTGCGTGCGCGGGATAGCTCACGAGATAGAAGCGCGCCGGCTGACGCGCGTCATCGCTCTCGAAGGTCACCTCGCGGCTGCCGCGTCCAACGTAGACGAGGTCCTTCTTGCCAAGCGAATGAGCTACACCGTCGACGGTGACCTTTCCCGAAGCGCCGATGTTCAGGACCCCCAGCTCGCGTCGCTCACAGAAATATTCGGCGAGCAAGTCGGCTGGTGCGCCGAGCGTCAGCGCTGCATCGGTGGGCACCGCACCACCGAGCACGACGCGATCGAGATCGATGCGGCGGAGGTTGATCTCTCCTTCGCGAAAGAGTCCTTGCACCAGGAAGCTAGAGCGAAGCTCGTCGGTGCTCATCGTCTTCGTGCGAGCAACGTCGGGCAGAAAGTGCATCGTCATCGTGCCATCCACCCGCCGTCCACCACGAGCACGTGTCCGTTCACGTAGTCGCTGGCCCGTGAAGAAAGAAACACGACCGCTCCACCAAGATCACTCGGCTCACCCCACCGGCCGGCGGGAATGCGTACGCTGATCTGCTCGGAGCGCACGGGGTCGTGCTGTAGCTGCTCTGTGTTGTCGGTGCGGAAGTACCCGGGCGCAATTGCGTTCACCTGTACGCCAGAGCGTCCCCACTCGTTCGCGAAGGCCTTCGTCAGCCCGGCGACCGCATGCTTGCTCGCCGTGTATGCCGGCACCGTGATACCACCGCTGAACGAGAGCAGCGACGCGACGTTGACGATCTTGCCCTTCTGCCGAGCGATCATCGCCTTGCCGAAATGTTGGCAGAGGAGGAAGGTCGCATCAAGGTTGGTGCGCAGCACGACGTCCCACTCCTCGAGCGTGTAGTCGGCAGCGGCGCGACGGCGAATCGTGCCCGCGTTGTTGACGAGAACGTCGATCGGCCCCGCGGCACGCTCGGCCTCGACTGCCATCGTCGTGACGGCGTTGCGGTCGCCGAGGTCGGCGACGACTTCCCACGCCTGTCGGCCGAGGGCGCGAATGCGGGTTATGGTGTCCTTCGCGCCGCCGGCATGCGACGTCGCGCAGACGACATCGGCACCGGCGCCCGCGAGCGCCTCGGCCATCGCCTTGCCGAGGCCGCGACTGGCACCGGTGACCAAGGCGCGTTGGCCGTGAAGCGAGAACAGCGACTCCGCAGAGCTCACGCGGGCTTGCCGTTGATCGTCACACGATCGTACGTCAGGCCACGCACGTTCTCGAGCACACTGGGATTGGCGACATCATTGAACTGGCAGTCCGACAATCGAACATCAGTGATCGGCGCGTTCGGAAAAGCGCGGAGGAAGAGCGCATGTTTGCTCTTTCGGCTCGACACGCGCTCGACGTTGATGTCGCGCACGACGGGCAGAAATGCCCCCTTTGCACCCTCTTCATAGTTGAAGTCGACGTGTACGACTGCGTCGGCCACCTGCCCGACGGTGCAATCTCGCATGAAAATGTGCTCGAGCGCCCCGCCACGCATTGCGTTGGTCTTGAGCCTGAGCGCGCGATCGAGATTCGGGCTGTCCATCCTGCACTTCTCGGCGAACACCCAACGCACGTCGCCGGAGATCTCGCTGCCGATCGTCACGCCGCCGTGGCCGTCCTTCATTACGCAGTTGCGAATGACGACGTTCGCCGTCGGCGCGTGGAGACGACGCCCATCGGCGTTGCGTCCTGACTTGATCGCGATGCAGTCGTCGCCGGTGTCGAACTCGCAGCCTTCGATCAGCACGTCGCGGCACGACTCCGGATCGCAGCCGTCGTTGTTCGGGCCGTGCGAGCGAATCTTCACGCGACGCACGGTGACGTTCGTCGACAGCACGGGATGGATCTCCCACATCGGCGAGTTCACGATGTGGACGTCCTCGATGAGGACGTTGCGGCAGCGATAGGTCTGGATGAACTGCGGCCGCAGAAACGATCCGTCCGCGAACAGACGATTGGCCACCGGAACCTCGTCTTCACCCGCCTTCATCAGCTGGTTGCGCGCCGGTGCCTGCTTTCCGCCCTTCCATGGCCACCAGTTCGCGTCGTCCGACTGGCCATCGAGCGTTCCAGCGCCAGAGATCGCGATGTTCTCCTGCTCGAACGCGTAGATGAACGGCGAATAGCCCATCATCTCCGTTCCTTCCCAGCGTGTGAAGACCGCGGGGAGATACGCGCGCGGATCGCGGCTGAAGAGAATCGTCGCTCCATCCTGCACATGCAGGTTCACGTTGCTGCGCAGGTGGATCGGTCCGGTGAGAAATCGGCCGGCGGGCACGACGACGCGGCCACCACCAGCAGCGTTGCAGGCACCGATTGCCGAGCGAAATGCTGCCGAGCATTCGGTGGTGCCGTCGCCACGTGCGCCATACGACGTGATGTCGAAGTCTCGCGCCGGAAATCTCGGCGGCACGATACGCCGCAGGATTCCCGGAACGCGGTCCCAACCACTCTCGTCGTTGCTCAAGACGTAGGCGTTGGTGCGCGGCATACATCCGCCCATCGCGCCGAGAATACCCGGCGCGATGAACGCGCCGCTCGCACTCGCTCCCAACGTACGGAGAAAGCTGCGACGCGACGTCACCCCTCCACTCCACCGTCGAGCTTCGCCGGCTCGAGCCGCGGCGCGATCAGGTGGATGAGCAGCAGCGCGATGACGTACGCCAAGCCGCAGTACACGAAGATCTTGCCGTAGCCCGTCGGATCGCGCTGCAGGATGTAGCCGACCGTCCGCTGGAAGACGACGCCTCCCATGGCGCCGGCGAATCCGCCGAAGCCGATGACGGACGCCACAGCACGACGCGGGAACATGTCGCTGGCAAGCGTATAGAGATTTGCCGACCACCACTGATGCGCCGCCGCAGCCACGCTCACGATCGCGACGGCGACCCACAGGTTCGTCGCTAGTGGCGCGAGCATCGTCGGTACGATGAGCAGTGCCGCGATGCCCATGGCCGTCTTGCGTCCGCGATTGACCGTCGCGCCGCGCCTGATGAAGAACCCCGACAGCCAACCGCCACCCACCGATCCGACGTCGGCGACGAGATAGATCACCACGATCGGTGCAGCGATGGCGCCGAGCTTCACACCGAAGTTCGAGTCGAGAAATTTCGGCAGCCAGAACAGATAGAACCACCAGACCGGATCGGTGAGCAGCTTACCGACGACGAACGCCCACGCCTGCCGATGGCGAAGTACCTGACTCCATGCAACATGGTGCGTCTGCTCGGGCGGATCGCTGCGAATGTACGCCATCTCTTCCTTGCTCACCTTCGGGTGCTTCTCTGGAGAGTCGTAGATCGAGAACCACGCGATCAGCCAGAGAAAGCCGAGGATACCGGTGCCGATGAACGCCCACCGCCAACCCCAGTGCAGTGCGATGTACGGCACGACGATCGGCGTAATGATGGCGCCGACGTTGGTTCCCGCATTGAAGATCCCGGTCGCGAACGCGCGCTCCTTCCGCGGAAACCACTCCGCCGTCGCCTTGATGGCGGCGGGAAAGTTGCCCGACTCACCAAAACCGAGCGCGGCACGCGCCACGGAGAAGCCATTCGCAGTGACGGCGAGTGCATGGGCCATCGCGGCGAGACTCCACGCGACGATCGCCATCGCATAGCCCTTCTTCACGCCAATCTTGTCGATCAGGCGTCCAGCGCCGAGGAAGCCGATGGCGTACGCGAAGCTGAACCACGATGTGATCGCGCCGTAGTCGGCCTCCGACCATCCCAATTCTCGCTGCAGCGTCGGCGCCAGGATGCCGAGCACCTGGCGGTCGACGTAGTTGATCGTCGTCGCTGCGAAGATCAGTGCGCAGATCGTCCATCGATATCCGAACTTCGGAGGCGGCGCGACACCCACCGGATCCACTTCCTTGACCGCAACCGCCATGCGCTGCACCTCGGTGTGTGTAGCCTGCTGGATCGACTAACGGATGACGCGCGCTCCCTTCCCCTTCATCGCCGCTTCGACTTCTTCGACCCGGACCATCGACGTGTCGCCCGGCGTCGTCATCGCCAGCGCTCCATGCGCTGCGCCGTACTCCACGGCCGCCTGCGGACCCTTCCCCTCGAGGAATCCGTACGCCAGGCCTGACGCGAATCCATCGCCGCCACCGACGCGATCGTAGATCTCGAGGTTCTCCCGCTTCACCGACTGATAGAGCTCGCCCTGATAGTAGAGGATCGCGCTCCAGTCGTTGATCGACGCGGTCGTTGCCTTGCGCAGCGTCGTCGCGGCGACCTTGAAGTTCGGAAACTCCTTCACCGCCGACTGGATCATCTTCTTGAAGCTGTCCGTCTCGATGTTCGTCAGGTGCTCATCCGCACCTTCGACCTCGAAACCGAGGCACGCCGTGAAGTCCTCTTCGTTGCCGATCATCACGTCGACGTACTTCGCGATGTTGCGATTGATCTTCTGCGCGCCTTCCTTGCCGCCCTGGCTCTTCCACAGCGACGCGCGATAGTTGAGATCGTATGCCACGACTGTGCCGTACTTCTTCGCCGCCTCGACGGCTTCGATCACCGCCTCCGAGGTATTCGACGCGAGCGCCGCGAAGATGCCGCCGGTATGAAACCAGCGCACGCCCTCCTCGCCGAAGATCTTCTCCCAATTCACTTCGCCGGGCTTGATCTGCGACGCCGCAGAATGACCGCGATCCGAGCAGCCGAGTGCGGGACGAATGCCAAAGCCCTTCTCGGTGAAGTTCAACCCCACGCGCGTGTTGCGACCGAGGCCGTCGAACTCGCGCCAGATGACGTGCGACATGTCGACGCCGCCCTGAAGGATGAAGTCCTCCAGCAGCCAGCCGAGATCGTTCTTCGGGATCGCTGTGACGACGGAGGCGCGCTTGCCCCAGCACTTTCGCATCGCGCGCGCGACGTTGTATTCGCCACCACCTTCCCACACCTGGAACTGTCGCGCATTGCGCACGCGGCCAAAGCCGGGATCGAAGCGGAGCATCACCTCGCCGAACGACATGCAATCCCACTTCGTCTCGGCGGCAGATCTGATCTGTAGAGAAGTATCTGTCATGGATTCCTGAGTGTCATCCCGTAGGCGCGCAGCGCCTGTCGGGACCTACTATCGTTGCGATCATAGCCGGCTATTGGTGAGGTAACGCAGATCCCGACGCTCGCTGTCGCTCGCGCGGGATGACAATCATTTGCGAATGGTCTTGATGAGTTGCACCGTGTCGCGAACCTTCGCTTCGATGCCGTCGTAGTCCTTCTTGTCGAGCAGTTCCTTGGTGATCAGGTTGCTGCCGATGCCGCACGCGACGATGCCTGCGCCGAACCACTGCTTGAGCGACGCTTCCGTCGCTTCGACACCACCGGTCGGCATGATGCGCGTCCACGGCATGGGGCCAAGGATGCTCTTCACGAAATCGGGTCCGCCGACGGACGAACCGGGGAAGACCTTTACGATCTCGCAGCCCAGCTCCTGTGCGTAGCCGATCTCCGTCGCCGAACCGCAGCCCGGGCTGTACGGAATGCCGCGGCGGTTGCACACCTTCGCGACGTCGGCGTTCAGCAGCGGTCCGACGACGAACTTCGCACCGTTGGCGATGTAGATGCCGGCCGTTGGCGCGTCGACGACTGAGCCGACGCCCATGATCACCGACGGGTCCTGCTTCGCGAAGTGCTGCGTGACTTCGAGAAAGACGTGCGACGCGAAGTCGCCACGGTTCGTGAACTCGATGCACTTGGCGCCGCCATTGGCACACGCCTGGATCACCTTCTTGCAGACGTCAACGTCGGGATGGTAGAACACGGGAATGACACCCTGCTCCATCATCGCCAACAGGACGGAAATTCTATCCTTGGCAGCCATCTCAGTTTCTGGAAGAAGAAGTTTGTGAAGACGCGAGGTGATGTTCGAGCGCGGCGCTCATGCCCTGCGTGCGCATGCGCCAGAGATGATCGGCAACCGCCTCGCAAAAGCCGGGCAGCGTGGTGAGATCGATACCCCACAGCGCGGTGTCCTGGCAGATCGCCCAGACGACTTCGCCTACCGGGAGCGATGCGTCGTTCGCGACGTCGCCCCACAGCGACTTGAGCTTCTCCGCCTGATCGTCGGCAGGAACGGAGAGGCCCTGCTCGCGCCGCGACGCCTGATAGCGGCCCTGCATGAACAACAGATACGCGGCGAAGCCGAACGCCAGCGACTGCGGCACTATGCCCGTGCGCTCGATGTATTTCTGCGCGATCGGCACGACACGCACCTTCATCTTCATCGTCGCCTGCAGCGTGATGTCGATGAGCGCGTGCCGGATGAACGGATTCTGGAAGCGATCGAGCACCGCTTCGGCGAATTCCTCGGCGCCTTCGGCTTCCACCATCGGCGCGATCTCGTCCATCATCGCGCCACGCACGAAGCGATGGATCGACGGTTGGCTGATGGCGTCGAGCACCGTCTCGCATCCGAGCGGAAGCGCAGCGCAGGTGAGCAGCGAGTGCGCACCATTCAGCAGGTGCACCTTCCGCTTGCGATACGGTGCGATGTCCGGCGCGATGACGATGCCATCATCGACCTTCGCCCATGTCAGTTTCTTCGCGAGGGAAGCGTCTCCTTCGATCGCAAAGAGACAATACGGCTCGCAGGACGTCAGCATCGTGTCTTCGTAGCCGAGCAGTTCGGCGAGCGCCTTGGCATTCTCGGCGCGCGGTGAGCCAGGGACGATGCGATCGACGAGTGTGTTGCAGAACGGAACCGCAGCGTCGAGCCACTTGGTGAACTCGTCGCCGAGTTGCCAACGCGCAGCAATCGAGTTGACGATGTCGCGCAGCTTGGCGCCGTTGTTCTCGATCAGCTCGCAGGGAATGACGGTGAGTCCGCGCGCTGCGTCGTAATTGAAGGTCTTTCCGCGCTCGTAGAGGAACCGGGTGAGCTTGGCAGGAAAGGACTTCGGCGGAGCGTCGTCTTTCCCGCTCTCCGTGTCGGCCACGATTCCCACTTCCGTCGTGTTCGAGAACACGTACTGGAGCTCGGGCGTCTTTGCCAGCGCAAGGACGGCAGGCCACTCATCGACGGCGGAGATCGCGCGGCTGAGCGAGCTGATGACGCGGCGCTCCTGCACGCGTTGTCCGCGCTCGATTCCTTCGACGACCAGCGTGTAGAGCCCGTCCTGCTCGTTGAGTGCGCGATCGCGTACGCTCCCCGTGGATGCGACGGCCACGATTCGCCCCGCGAACAGTCCCTTCTGGTTCGCGCGATGGATGAAGTCGTCGACGAAGCCACGCAGCAGCGCGCCCGTGCCGAATTGCACCGCGAGCTCAGGAAGGTCGAGCAGCTCGTCGGCGGGTACATCGACGACGCCTGCACGCTCGCGGCGAATCGTGTCGAGCACTGACCGGTTGAGCCGCGGCAGCGCGGCACTCAAAGCGTCACTCCATCCTTCCAGATCGCGATCTCGCGATAGCCGTGCTGCTCGTTGTTGGTGCGCTTGTTCCCCGACGCGATGTCGAGGACGTAGGAAAACAGCTCATCAGCAAGCGCGTCCATCGACCGCGTGCCGTCGAGCAATGCGCCCGCGTTGAAATCGATCCAGTGTGGCTTCTTCGCCGCGATGTCGGAATTGGAGGAGATCTTGATCGTCGGCACCGGGAATCCGAGCGGCGTTCCACGACCCGTCGTGAACAACAGCACCGTTGCGCCACTCGCGATCATCGCCGTGCACGACACGCCGTCGTTGCCCGGACCTTCCAGCAGCGACAGCCCACCCGGAGCGGCCGGCTCGCCGTAGCGCAGCACACGCGTCACCGGCGCCTGTCCACCTTTTTGAATGGCGCCGAGCGACTTCTCCTCGAGCGTCGTGAGCCCGCCCGCCTTGTTCCCCGGCGACGGATTCTCGTAGATGTTCTGCCCGTGGCGAATGAAGTACGCCTTGAAGTCGTTGATCATCGCGACGAGCTGCTCGTACACCGGCTCACTCGTCGCCCGATTCATCAGCAACTGCTCGGCGCCGAACATCTCGGGCACCTCGGTGAGCAATACTCCGCCGCCGAGTGATGTCAAACGATCGGCGATCCGCCCGACGACGGCATTCGCCGAGATACCACTGAAGCCGTCGGATCCGCCGCACTTGTGGCCGATCACCAGCTCCGACACCGGCCGTGTCGTGCGCCTGTCGTCTGCCATGCGCGTCACGAGCTCCTCGACCATCACGAGGCCGCTCGCACGCTCGTCCATCACGTCCTGCGAGTTGAAGAATCGAACGCGACTGCGGTCGACGTTGCCGGCGCGCGCGAGCAGCTGCTCCATCTGGTTGTTCTCGCAGCCGAGTCCGAGCACGAGCACGCCGCCGGCGTTCGGGTTGCGCATCAAGCCCGCGAGCACTGCCTGAGTGTGCGAGAGGTCGTCGCCGAGCTGGCTGCACCCGAATGGATGGCCGAAGGCGTAGATACCATCTACCGCCGAACCCACACGCTCCGCTGCGTTCTTCGCGATTCCCTCGGCCACGAAGTTGACGCAACCGACCGTATTCAAGATCCACACTTCGTTGCGCGTCCCCACTCGACCGTCAGCGCGGAGGTAGCCCTCGAACGTCGGCATGCTCTGGGTGACTACCTCCCGCGAAACGCCCGGCTGATACACGTACTCGCTCATTCCCTCGAGCTGCGTGCGCAGGTTGTGGCTGTGCACCCAGTGCCCCGCCGACACCGGCGCCGTCATCGCGCCGATGGGGAATCCGTATTTCACGACCGGCTGGCCGACATCGAGCCGGTCGAGTGCGAACTTGTGTCCTGCGGGGATGTCCTCGCGCAACGGGATGCGCGCGTCGCCGACCGTTACCTCATCGCCAGCCGAGAGCGCGTGAATGGCGACGGCAACATTGTCATCCGGGTGGATGCGAACGGCGTCGGGACGCGCGACAGGAGGCGATGCCGTGGCCACCGCTCAGGCGTCCGGTGCCGGAAAGCGATAGGTCTCACGCACGAGATCCACCGTAAGTGCGCGCACGACGTCGCGCGCCTCGTCCATTTCGATGATGTGCCGCGCGACGAGCCCGCCCACCCAATTCGCATCCATGCGACGCGCGAGATCGTGGCGCGCAGGAATCGAGCAGAACGCGCGCGTGTCGTCGTTGAAGCCGGCGGTGTTGTAGATACCTGCCGTCTCGGACACCTGCTCGCGATAGCGACGCATCCCTTCGATGGAGTCGTGGAACCACCAGGGTGGTCCCAGTCGCAGCGCGGGATAGTGGCCGGCGAGTGGCGCGAGCTCTCGCGCATACGTGCTCTCGTCGAGCGTGAACAACACCATCGAGAAGCGCGGATCGCTGCCGTACTTGTTGAGCAGCGGACGCAGGTTTCGCGTGAACTCCGTTGCGACAGGAATGTCGGCGCCCTTGTCCATGCCAAACTTCTGCCAGACCGCCGAGTTGTGATCGCGCAGCGAGCCGGGATGGAGCTGCATGACGAGTCCATCCTCCGTCGACAACCGCGCCATCTCCATCAACATGTGCGCTTCGTAGCGACGCTGATCGTCTGTCGTCGCCTCACCGTTGCGCGCACGCTGGAATAACCGCTCTGCCTCTTCGGGCGCGAGCTCAGCGGTGTACGGCTCCAGCACACCGTGATCGGTTGCTGTCGCTCCAAGTGACGCGAAATACCGCCGGCGTCCCGCCAATGCTGCGACGAGTGCTTCGCTGCTGCCGATCGTCTCGCCACTCACCTTCTCGAGCGCACGGACTTCGGCCGCCCATGACGGCAACGAGATGCGGAAGAGTGCGTCTGGTCGGAACGCGGGAATCACGCGATGGCGGCCGTAGCTCCAGTCGGACGCGCGAATCTTGTTGTGGTGCGGCAGCGGATCGGCGGCGGCGTCTGTCGTCGCGAGCATCTCGATGCGGAACTGCTCGAACAGCGTTCGCGGAAGGAACTCCGAGCTTCGCAGCTTCTCGGCAATCTCATCATAGATGCGCTGTCCGCTCTCACCGTCGAGACGTTCGCGAACGCCGAACACCTCGTGCAACTCGTGCGACATCCACGCGCCGGAGGGTGTCCCGCGGAAGAGATGCCACTGATCGGCAACGCGCTGCCAGATCGCGCGAGGATCCGTTTCGACTTCGCTGCCGTCGCGCGTGGGGACGCCCAGATCTTCCAGGCGAACACCACGGCTGTACAGCATCCGGAAGATGTAGTGATCCGGGATGATCAGCAGCGCGGTCGGCTCCGGAAACGGCGAGTTCTCGGCCAGCAGCGCCGGATCCACGTGACCGTGCGGACAGATGATCGGCAGGTCCCTGATTCCCTCGTACAACTCACGTGCGGCGCGCCGCACCGAGGGGTCCGGATCGAAGAAGCGATCCGCATGTAGGCGGAGCGGACTCCCGACGTGGTCTACCGCACTCGCCATCGCGCGAAAGGGGGAGAAAGAATAGGTAGGCGAGCGAACCGGTACTCGGGCGCGCCCGTACAGGCTCTTGCGCGGAATCTCGATGTTTCTGAATTTGTTCGATTCAGAAACTAATATGGTGACTGAATGTACCTGCCATTTCACCGCGTCGCAATAATCCGTCTGCGTCGCCGTCTGGCCATGATTTCGACCCAGATCGTAGAGACTTTCGGAGCTCGTCCCCTCCTACGCTGATCCCCCGTGAGAAAGATCGACACCCGCGATTTCCGGCGCGCGACACGCACAACATCGCGCGAGATCAACCGGCGAATCGTTCTCAATCTCGTGCGCGATCACCAGCCCGTCTCGCGGGCAGACCTCGCCCGGCGCATGAACATCGGCCGAGGGGTGGTGACGTCGATCATTCAGGAACTGATCGGCGAGGGGACCATATATGAAGGCGCGACCGGCCACGCCGCGCGCGGACGCCGGCCGACGATGCTCTACGTCCGGACCCAGGACCGCCTCGTCGTCGCCGTGGACATCCGGTTCAGCCGCACCTTCATCATGCTCAGCGACTTCGCCGGGACGCAGATCGCCCTCGAATCGTTCGACACGAATTTCGCGCCCGACCTTCTCGTGGCCGAGCTTGGCGAGCGCATCAATCGGCTCCTCGCGTCGCACGGCGCTCGCGGACGCTGCGAAGGAGTTGGTGTCGTGGTCCCTGGCATGGTGGAGCGCATGTCGGGCCGCATCCTGTCGGCGCCGCAACTCGGCTGGCGCGACGTCGACATCCGCAGCGCGCTCGCTGATGAAATCGAACTGCCCGTCAGCATCGAGAACGCGCCGTTGGCGTGCGCCCTCGCACAGATGTGGCTCGGCCAGCGCGGCAACAGCAGCGACAACTTCGTCTACGTCACGGTGTCTGACGGCGTAGGCGCGGGCATCGTGCTCAACGGACAGCTCATTCGCGGCGCGTCGGATTCGGCTGGCGAATTCGGACACAACCCGATCGATCGCAACGGTCCGCAGTGTTTATGCGGCGCGCACGGTTGCTGGGAGGCCTACACCTCCAACCAGGCGACGCTGTCGCGGTATCTCGGACGCGAGCTCACTCCGATGTGGGGACAGTCGACTCGCCAGGCGGTGCCTCTCACGATCGAGGATCTGATCTCTCGAGCGCGAGGCGGCGACGTACGAGCGGCCGGCGCTATCGAAGCCACTGGTCATTACCTCGGCGTCGGCATCGCTGGCATCGTCAACGCGCTGAACCCATCGCAGGTGTTCCTCGGCGGCGAGATCACTGGTGCGTGGGACATGATCGAATCAGCGGTGCGCGAGGGAATTCTCGAGCGTGCGCTCACGCGTGCAGCAGCCGCGACGCCCGTGGTGCCGGAGCAGATGGGCGGCTATCCGCGCCTTCGTGGTGCGACGGCGCTGGTGGCGGCACCGCACTTCGCTGCGCCGAGAGTCGCGTGACCGCGCCGCCGCTGACGCGCTCGGAGGATCTCCCTCTTCACGAAGACGTCCGCCGCCTCGCCGCGGCGCTCGGCCGCGTGATTCGGCGGCTCGAAGGCGAAGAAGCATTCATGACGGTCGAGACGCTGCGCCGCGATGCGCGCGCTCGCCGACGTGGCGATCCCGATGCGCCGAATCTCCAGACGTTGCTCGCACGGGTCGAGGCGCTTCCGCTGTCCCTGTGCGCCACTGCAGCGCGCGCCTTTACGCTGTTCTTTCTCCTGATCAATACAGCGGAGCAAGTGCATCGCGTGCGCCGCAGTCGCGTGTATGCGCGCGATGCCGATGCTGCGCCGCAACCCGCGTCAGCACGATGGACCATGCGCAAATTGCGCGAGGCAGGTCGTTCAGCGGACGACGTGCTCGACGCCATCACCAAGCTCGACGTGCGTCCAGTGCTCACCGCGCATCCCACGGAGTCGACGCGTCGCACACTGCTCGCACTGCAGGCGCGCGTTGCCGATCTGCTGCTGTCCTGGGAGACGACCGCGCACTCCGAACGACGCGAGCTCGAGGAGCGAATCGACGGCGAGATCGAGCTGTTGTGGTTGACAGCGGAGATCCGACGCGATCGGCCAACGGTGCTGGACGAGGTGAGCACAGGTCTCTGGTATCTCGAGACGCGACTGATCGACGCCAGCGCTACCGCGCGCGATGCGCTGATGCGCGCGTTCGAGGACGAATTCGGAGCGACGGCCGACGCGCTGCGCATCCCCGTTCCCATTCGACTCGGCAATTGGGTCGGTGGTGATCGCGACGGCAATCCATTCGTCACGCCCGACACGACCGTCGCCTCTGCGCGACGCGCGAGTCACGTCATTCTTGGTAGATATGGTCGCGCGCTCGACGACTTGATCGAACGTCTCGCACTCTCGGCACAACTGGCGCCGCCGCCAACCGCGTTGCTCTCCTCGATCGAAGCGGATCAGCAGCTGCTGCCCGACGTATTTGCTGCGAACCGCGCACGCAATTCGTCCGAGCCCGTGCGCCTCAAGCTCAGCTTCATGGCCGCACGCGTCGCGGCCACGCGACGGCTCGTTGCGGCGCGCGATGGAGGTACGCTGCGCGCCGAGCCGGCCGCATATGCAACCATCACGGAATTCGAGGGCGACTTGCTACTCGTTCGTGAGAGCCTGCTCCTCGCCGGCGCGGTGGAAGCGTGTCGCACGGTGTTCGATCCGATGATCGCCGTAGTCCGTGCGCACGGCTTTCACGGCTTCATGCTCGACGTGCGCGATCACGCCGACATGCATCGGGCTGCGCTCGACGAGATCACCGGTGCGCTCGGACTTCCGCCGCTCGACGCTGCGGCGATGCGCGCCGAGCTGTCGGGCAGACGTCCGCTCGTGGGGCGGCATCTGCCCGTCAGTGCGCCGACGCAGCGCGTGCTCGACACCTTCCAGGCCATTCGCACGGTCCAGAACGAGGAGGGGGAGTCTGCTGCAGCGACCTACATCGTCTCGATGGCGCGGTCACCTGAAGATCTGCTGCGCGTACTGCTCTTCGCACGCGAGACTGGACTTGTCGATCTCGCCGCGGACGTACCGACATCGCGACTGAACGTCGTTCCACTGTTCGAGACGCTCGACGACCTCGATAGCGCGACGGAGGTGATGCGCGAACTGCTCGACGATCCCGTGTATCGCCGTCAACTCGCCGCGCGTGGCAATCGGCAGGAAGTGATGCTCGGCTACTCCGACTCGGCGAAGGATGCTGGGCTGCTCTCCGCGTCATGGGCACTCTATCGAGCACAGGAGGCGTTGGCGGCGCTGTTTCGCGAAGCCGGTGTTGAGCTGTTGTTGTTCCACGGACGCGGCGGCGGCGTTGGCCGTGGTGGCGGATCGCCGGTGCATCGTGCGCTGTCGGCGTTGCCGCCTGGTACGGTGAACGGCCGCATCAAGATCACCGAGCAGGGCGAGATCATCTCGCAGCAGTTCGGGTTGCTGCCCGTCGCCGAGCGGTCGCTCGAGGTGACGGTGTCGGGAGTGTTGCTGCATGGCTTCACCGATTGGCGTGTCGGTCTGCCCACGTCGGAGGTAGCGCGCTTTCGCGAGGTCGTCGACTCGCTGGCCGAGCGTTCGTATGAGTTCTATCGCGCGATGGTGCACGAGCGGCCCGAACTCTTCACGCTCTTCCGCACCGCGACACCGATCGCCGAGTTAGCCGATGCGCGGTTCGGTTCGCGTCCGGCATATCGTCCCGGTGCGAACTCGGGCATCGATGGCATTCGTGCGATTCCGTGGGCCTTCGGTTGGACGCAGATCCGTCTGATGCTCACCGGTTGGCTCGGTGTCGGCACGGCACTGAGTGAAGCAATTGCGACGGAGCAAGGGCTGAACGAGCTGCGACACATGACGCGCACGTGGCCGTTCTTCGACGACTTTCTCGCGAAGGTAGAGATGGTCTGCGCGAAGACCGATCTCGAGATCGCGCGTTCGTACGTCGAGCACCTCGGTGGCGACACAGCGTTGTTGTCGCAGCTGGAGGCGGAGTTTCAGCGGACGGTGGACAGCGTGCTGAAGATCCGCGAGACATCACACCTCATCGCGGACGTCCCGGTGCTCTCGGCGGCGATTTCGTTGCGGAATCCATATGTCGATCCACTCTCCTTGCTGCAGATTGCGCTGCTGAAGCGGAAACGGCGCGCGGAGTCGAGTGGTGAGGATCACGCTGCGATCGATGATATCCTTGCGACGACATTGAGTGGAATCGCGCAGGGGCTGAGAAACACGGGCTGAACGAGAAACGGCGGAAGAACACAACTGCCTGACGCGGATGAACATACGCGGAAAACTGCTCGATTTTCACGGATACTACTCTCGGCCGACGATTACTGGCCAATCCGAAACCGTCGGCCGCGACTGAAAAGACTTTACTTTTCAAATTGAAGGGCCGGCCTCCGCTATCGGAGCCCGGCCCTCTCAGCTGTTCTGCAGTATCCGTGAAATCCGGCAGTGCTCCGTTTCAGTTGTCCGCGTCAGGCAGTGGGAGTTGTATCTACGTTGCGCCGCGAAATAGCTGGAACTTCAGCCAGCGTAAGTAAGACTAGCCATGTCTTCCAGGAACGGATACTTCGTCCGCACACTTGCCACACGCGCCGTTGACACATCCACCACACTCGGCGAAGCGACGGCCAGACGTACAGACGCCGGTGCACCCCACGGATCATACGCCGCCGAGCCGCCGTCGTACTGAATGTCCCCGCCGTTGCCCGTGCGATTGATCCCGGCCACATAAGAGAGGTTCTCGATCGCGCGGGCCGGCAGCAGCGCATCCCAGTGCGATCGGCGGACCGCCGGCCAGTTGGCGATCACCACCAGCAGATCCACCTGCGGCGCCACGGCGCGGAACAACTCGGGAAAGCGAAGATCGTAGCACACGAACGGACTCACACGCACACCGTCGATGTCGATGACGAGCGGCGCCGAGCCCGGCGCATAGTGGTCGTGCTCCCCACCGAAGGCGAAGACGCGCTGCTTCGCATACGTGGCGACCAGCTCACCACTCGGGTCGAACACCGCGGCGAGGTTGCGAAATCCGGTGGCATCGCGCGCCGCGACACCGGCGATGATCCACACATCGCTCCGCTCGGCCATCTTGCTGAGACGCGTGAACACCGGACCGCCGATGGGCTCGGCCCACTGCTCCGGCTGCATGGTGAAGCCCGTCGCCGTCATCTCCGGCAACACGACCAGACGCGCGCCGGTCGATGCCGCACGCTGAACGCAGATGCTCGCACGATTGAGCGAGCCGTCCGGCTGATGCCAGCCGGTGTCGTACTCGCCCAGCGCTACGCGAAGCGTGACGTCTGGTCGTTCCGTTGCCGGGAGTGGGCTCACAGCAATGCCTCGCGCAGCTTCACGCTGCCTTCGCGGACCATTGCCGTGTCGCAGCTGAAGGAGAAGCGGATGGCATCGGGATAGCTCGGTCCGAATGCGTCGCCCGGCGCGCTGCCGATGCCGTCGTCGGCGAGTGACGTGGAGAGCGCGTCAGCGTCGGCCACCTCGAGACGCTCGTACACCGACGAATCGAGCTCGACCCAGATGAAGAATGTGCCGCGCGGAACGAACGGGCGCACACCGGGGATGTCGCGCAGCGCGGCGAGCATGATGTCGCGACGAACACAGTATTCGTCACGCATGGAGAGCGTGCTCGCCTGGCTGCCCTTCACGGCAGCAAGCGCTGCCCACTGCGCGAGACTGTTCACGCCGTTGATGGTGCAGCGGAGCAGCTTCGGCAGGCGATCCTGGAGCAGCGGTGCACGGGTCACGACGTAGCCAGTGCGCAGGCCGCTCATCGCGTGGCTCTTCGAGAACGAGAAGATGCTGATGACGCGCGTGTCATCCGCCTCAGCGAGCGCGCCGATCGACACGTGCTCGTGCGGCGCGAAGACGAGGTCCTCGTATGCTTCGTCGGAGATGATCCATAGATCGTGCTGACGAGCGAGGTCGTAGATCGCCTGCAACTCAGAACGCGAGAGAAGCGCGCCGGTCGGATTGTGCGGCGTGTTGAGGAAGATCGCCGTCGTCTTCGGGGTGATCGCCGCGGCGATGTCGGCTGCACGGTATGCGAAGTTTTCTTCCGCGGAGAGACGCACGCCCACCGTGACACCACCGGCAAGGCGAATGTTCTCGGCGACTTCCGTCCACATCGGATCGGGGATGATCACCTCGTCGCCCGGCGAGAGAAGTCCACCGAAGGTGACGTTGAGCGCGTGCATCGCGCCGTTGGTGACGAAGATGTCGTTGCTGGTGACGTTCGTGATGCCGTTCTTCGTGCGCACCTTTTCCGCGAGCGCGTTGCGCAGCTCGGGAATGCCGTTGTTGGGCACGTAGTGCGTCTTGCCGGCGTACATCGCGGCGACGACGGCCTCGGACACGTGTGCGGCGGGTGCGAAGCTCGGGTCTCCCGACTCGAATCGAAACACGACCTTCCCGGCGGCCTGGGCCGAGAGAAGTCGTTCACGAATCTGCACGATCTTGCCGAGCGAGACGAAGTCGAGAGGATGGGGTGCAGTGACGTTCGGCTGTTCGGCAGACTGGGTCATCGGAGTCGGGGAAATAGGGTTTTGTTATTGTAGCGCCCTCCGTGCCTGGAATGCAATAAATAGGTCTGATTTTGTCCGCCAACTGTGCAAAAAGCGGAAAGTGCTCGCCTTTTTGTGCATTTCTGGCAATATTTCTGGTGCAAAGGACACTTTCTTGGCGATTCCTTGAGCTTTTGTTCGAGGAATTGTGCCTCACACGTCAATTGAGTCGCGACCCATGAAGCTGATCACCTGCATCGTCAGACCCGAGCGGTTGCACGCCGTGAAGGAAGCGCTCTTTCAAGTCGGCGTCACGGGGATGACCCTCGAGCGCGTGAGCGGCCATGGTGGCGAGCAGGAAGTCGTCGAGCACTATCGCGGCTCCGCGCTCGTTCTCGAGTTTCGCGACAAGGTGAAGATCGAGATGGCCGTCTCGGAGCCCTTCGTCGAAGCGACCATCCAGGCGATCCTCAGTGCCGCACGCACCGGCGAAGTCGGTGACGGAAAGATCTTCGTCCAGCCGCTCGATCGCGTGGTGCGCATTCGCACCGGCGAGCGTGACGTCGAAGCACTCACGCCTGTGACGGCCGACGAAGTGCAGTCGCGGCATTACACCGAAGTGTGGGGAGCGACGACAAAATGAATCCGGCAACGACACTTTCGGCGGGCGACACCGCGTGGGTGCTGATCTCCACTGCGCTCGTGATGTTGATGGTCCCCGGACTCGCGCTGTTCTATGGTGGGCTGGTGCGCGGCAAGAACACGCTCAACAGCATGATGATGTCGCTCGCACCACTCGGCATCGTCACGGTGCAGTGGGTGGTCGTCGGTTATTCGCTCGCCTTCGCGCCGGGTAACGGGTGGTTGGGCGGGCTGTCGTGGTGGGGTTTTGCGGGAGTCGGCGGTGCGGCGAATGCGACGTACGCCGCGACGATTCCTCACGTGGCGTTCGCGCTCTTCCAGGCGATGTTCGCCGTCATCACGGTCTCGCTGATCTCGGGCGCCGTCGTCGAGCGAATGAAGTTCTCGGCGTATCTGTTGTTCGGTCTCGCGTGGACGACACTCGTTTACGACCCGCTCGCGCACTGGGTGTGGGGCGACGGCGGATGGCTGCGCACCTTGGGCGCATTGGACTTCGCCGGTGGAACGGTGGTGCACGTGAGCGCGGGCACCGCGGCTCTCGTCGCCGCGATGATCCTCGGCAGGAGACGCGTGCTCGGTCGCGCGTCGCTCGTGCCGCACAGCGTGCCGTTCACGTTGTTCGGTGCGGGTCTGCTCTGGTTCGGCTGGTTCGGCTTCAACGCCGGTTCGGCATTGTCGGCGTCAGATTTGGCGGCGACGGCATTCGCGACGACGCACACCGCGGCAGCCGCGGGACTCACGGCGTGGATGCTCATCGACCTGATTCGGACTGGTAAGGTGACGGCGGTTGGCGCGGCGACGGGCGCGGTGGTGGGCTTGGTGGCGATCACGCCGGCGGCGGGTTTCGTGAGCACGCGCGCTGCGTTGGCGATCGGCATCTGTGCGTCATTGGCGAGCTACGCGGCGATGCAGATCCGTGCGCGTTCGTCGCTCGACGACACGCTCGACGTCTTCGCTTGCCACGGTGTCGCTGGTATCGTTGGCGCGCTGCTCACCGGAGCCTTCGCGTCGAAGGCGGTGAACGCAGCGGGCGCCGACGGACTATTCTCCGGCGGCGGCTTCCATCAGATCGGCGTCCAGGCGCTTGCAGTGGGCGTCACGATGGTGTTGTCCGGCACGCTGACCACGGGCATTCTGCTCGGCATTCGCGCGCTGTACGGCATTCGCGGCTCGATTGCCGACGAGCTCACGGGCATGGATTCGAGCGAGCATGGAGAAGAGGCGTACCATGCTGGGGACTTGGGCGAAATGGGCGGAAGTGCGGGTGCCCTGGGTCAGGGTGTCGTGCTGATTCGTCCTTCGGTTCCTGCGGAGAAGGCGCGAGAGGTGGCTTAGGGCGTTTGGGGGCTTTTCGTTCGGGAATGGCGCGCGGTCGGGTCGCGCGCATTCCCTACGCCGGCGGACTTCGCGCTCAACCTACTCGCGCCCGGCAATATTCGCGGAGCGCGCTCAGACACCGGCTTCGGGAACGCGCGCTCCTCCCTCTACCATCTCGACCGAACACCGCGGGCGCGAAGGAGCGTGCGGTTTTTTCCCAAGGCGAGAAAGGGGTGCGATCAAACTGCGTTTGGCGGTTTGAACGGAGGAAAACGCGTGTGGCCTCGAGTGCGTTGGACCGAGAGCGCGTGGTTGAGTGAGTTGGTGGAGGGAGTGGGCGTTCCTGGAGACGGCTTCTGAGCGCGCTCGTTCCCGGTGCCAACCGGGAACGACCTACGTGCGAAGTGGCCGGCGGAAGGAATGCTCGCGACCGACTGCGCGAGGGACTCCGCCGCGACCGACCATCAGCGCAGCAGACTAACTCGCCTCGAAATACGCCTTGATGCAGCCCGAGATAAATCGCTCGAACGCATAGCGACGACTATCCGAGTGCGCGATGTCCGGCAGCGGCGCGCGTTCGAAGAGTTGCTTGATCGCGATCAGCATCTTCTCTGGCGGCAACCCCAGATCATGCGCTTCGGCGCACACGCGATTCGTGAGATCGCGTAACTGCGCGTCGGCCTCCGGCCCGTTCGAGAGCAGGTACTCGTTGAGCGCCTGCGCGACGTCGCGGGTCAGTTGCGGCGAGAACCCTGCCGGACCAGAGCCAGACCGGTCGTGCGTGACCATCGGGAGGTCTTCCGTTGGTGGATGGCAACCGGATGGGCGGTGGTGGGCTGACCACCCGATCGGTTCCGCGGACCCAACTATAGCGACAAGTTGGCTTCACCGCTTGTGATCTTCGCACCGCCGACCTCGAATCCGGCGCGCGATGGCGGACGGGCATTTGCGATGATTGACGGGTGACCGCGGGATGACCCATCGTTGACCAGGTGGGGCCATCTTCCTCGCGTCATTCACCCTGGGAGAATCGCATGCGGGTACTGAACGTCCGCCGACTGGGCTTCGCGCTGTTCGCCGGTGCCATGCTGGCGGTAATGGCAGGGTGCGTCCACAAGATCTGGGTCACCGAGGCGCGAGAGGTCCCCAACGCCGGTCGGGACGCGCTGCATGTCATCAGCACTCCGCTCAGGGCCCACCTCACCGACGGCAGCACCGTCGTCTACAGCAAGGGCGCGACGATAGGCAGTGGACAGATCCTCGGGATCGGGATGGCCTACCCGCTCCTCGACGACGTCCATGCGACCGTCCGCGACCGGGTGCCGCTCGACAGCGTCGTCGGCGTGGAGACGTTCGAGGGCAAGGTCCTCATGGCGCAGTCGGTCACGCTCTCCATCGCCGCTTCGGCGCTGACGGGCGTTGCGACCATCGGATTGCTCAAAGCCATCTTCGGCTCCTGCCCCACGGTCTACTCGGATACTGGATCAGGTGCCGTACTCCAGGCGGAGGGTTTCTCGTACGCCATCGCGCCGCTGCTCGAGAACCGCGACGTCGATCCCCTCAACGTGCGCGTGGACGCCGACGACAAGATCCGCCTCGAGCTGCGCAACGAAGCACTCGAGACACACTTCATCAATCACATCGAGCTGCTCGCGGTACGTCATGCGAAGGACGATGTCGTCATTCCCGATCAGGGCGGAAAGCTAGTGATGGTCGGTCCGGCGGCTGCGCTCGTCGCGGCTCACGACCGCGCAGGGCGCGACGTCCGCGCCGAACTGGCGAGCGCGGACAGCCAGCTTTTCGCGAGCGCGCCCGCCACCGTGAGCGCCGCGCATGCGGGCGATCTCGACGACTGGATCGACCTCGAGGCGAACGATCTCCCCGCCGGCGACTCGGTCGCGGTCGTCCTCCGCCTACGCAATTCTCTGCTCAACACGGTGCTGCTGTACGACGGCATCCTCGGCGGCCGAGATGCGGCGGACTGGATGACGGGTGGTCTGCAGAACATCGGCACCGCGCTCGACGTCGCGCGCTGGTACACCCGCACGATGGGCATGCACGCGACCACGGACGGCGCGGCGTTTCCCACTCCGACGGCGAAGGAACATGCGCGACTCAGCGACGTGGGGCCGATCGCCTTTCGCGACGTCGCCATTGTGCTGCCGCGCGCCGAGCATGACGCGAAGCGCGTTCGCGTTCGGTTGCGATTCGTTGCGGACGACTGGCGCATCGATCGCGCGGTCATCGCGCGGCGACTCACGCGGCCCACACCCAAGACGGTGCGTCTCACGCGAGTCGTCGTGCCGAATCCCGCCCGCGGTGGTCCAGCCGTCGCCGACACGGCCGCTCTCGGCGCACTGGCCGACGCCGATGACCGCTATCTCCAGACGCAGCCCGGCCAGCGCATGACGCTCGAGTTCGCGGCTACGCGCTCCACTGCCGATTCGACGACGTCGTATCTCATCGCGTGGCAGGGTTGGTATCGCGAGTGGATTCGCGGTAGCTGGCTCGCCGATCCCACGCGCACCACACCGTGGGTGCCCGGCGACTCCGCAGTATCGACGGCACTGACGCATTGGCGGAACAAGCGTGATGGACTCGAGCGCGCGTTCTATTCGTCGCGCATCCCCGTTCGGTGAGGACGACATGACACGCTTCCTGCTCCGAACGATGACGCTCATTCCGCTGTTCGTTGCATGCAACTGGGGCACGCCTCCAGCGAAGGTCGCGCCGGCAAATGGGCCGCAGGGCGCTCGCGTTGCGCTGCGCCTGTGCGGTGAGGACAGCGACAGAGTCGGCGAGCTGTTCTCGGTCGATTCCGTGGGCGTCACCATTCGCGATGTGAAGGTCATTCGCGTCAGCTGGACGAAGCTCGCGGCCATGGACATCAAGGACATGGGATCGGCGTACGATGTCGCCTTCGGCGAAGTCGTGACGCCAGCCAAACGCGCGAAGCTCGCACCGTTGAGCCGCTTTCCGCAGGGACTCTCCGGCACCCTGCTTCGCTCCGTGCTGTCGACGCTCGGTCAGAGTGCTCTCGAGGAAGTGCGGTGAGGCGCACCCTGATTGCCATGCTACTCGTTGCGCCATCGCTGTTGTCGGCACAGCGACAGCCGACCGATTCACTAGCCGCCGCGGCCGTGATTGGCACGGCACGATACGCGGATCGTCGAACGGCGGCGGCCGATGGTTACCGTCGCATCGGACCCGACTTTCCCGGCATGGGGGAGCACTGGCTCAACACCGCCATGCTCCTCTCCGGAAAGCTCGACGCCAATCGCCCGACCATCCTCATCTACGCACCCATCGCGGGCGAAGTGAAGCTTCTCGGCGTCGGCTTCGTGACGACGACGCGCGGCGATGAGACCGCCCATGACGTACCAGGATGGCCGGCGGCGTGGCACGAGCACAGTGGTCTGCTCGCCGACGAGAGTGGTGTCGCGCCGAGCGCGAGTGCGCAGGGAGGCACGCACGTGTGGGTGCTGCACGCGTGGACGACGCTCGCCAATCCGGATGGCAAGTTCACTCCCGACAACTGGGCGCTGCCCTTCCTCCGTGCGGGACTCGACCTACCAGCGCACGCTGACGCCGATGCTGCACGTGCGCTGGCGATGCTGAATGGCGGTGACGTCTATCTCCGTGATGTGCTCACGGACGCCGGACTGCGGACACCTGCACGCTCGGTGGCGGTTGACTCCGCGCTCGCAAGCTCGCGCGAACGAGTGGCATCGGTCGTGAGTGCGCGTCGTGCGTCGAAGGCACTCTCGCCCGACGAGCTATCGGCGCTGTGTGGCGAATGGCGGGCCATGTCGCGGTCGTTGCGCACATTGCTCGGTCCCGACATCGATCAGTATCTCGCTCCGCCGCATGCGTCGCCGAGTGATGCGCATCAACATCGCGCGACAGGCGAGCCATGATGCGCGCATTTGGCATCGCCGTCGCGACACTCGGCTTCTATGCATCGGACGTCCACGCACAGAATACCGCGCGACTCAGTCAAGTAGAGCGGCCGCTCCGGGTCGAGGTGTCCCTCGGGATGGATCGCGAGCGCGAATACGCTGGCGCCGTTGCGACGGTGACGTCGGGCGCTGTTGCCGTTCGATGGGCGCCGAACTCGTTCGTCGGAATCCGCGCGACGGCGCACGGCATTCGTCGTCACACGGAGAGCGTGTTTTCCTACGGCTTGAGCATCGACCACGACTCTGTCGAGACCGAAGATCGCGTGCTCGCGCTGACGCTCGAGACCGACGTGTCATGGCGCATCTGGCGCGATCTCACGCTGTCACCGTCGGCGGGCGCGGGATTCAGTCCGTACGTGCATGGGCGGCAGTCGACAGTCCGCGTTCGCGCAACGCCCGACATGACGCCGGATAGCTACGGCAATTATTCGCGTTCAGACGTCGGTGTCATCTGGACTCTCGGTATCGCCGTACGCTATCGGCACCTGGTGGTCGAGAAGAAGGCGATTGGCCTCCTCGGTGCCGAAAGCGCAGTACAGTTTGGGAGAGAGTATTACCCGTGGACGATCGGCTATCGCTTCTGATCAGCGCTGGCCAACCAGCCCCTTCACCGACTCACGCAGCTTGGCGGCATCGTATCCGATCCCTCGCCTGAACACCGTCTCGACGTTGCGGATATCCGATTGTGTGCGCACCGGATTTCCCGCGAGAACCACGAGGTCCGCCTGCATCCCCGGTGACACCGTACCGACCCACTTGTCGAAGCCGAGGATCTTCGCGCCATTCGACGTCATGATCTGGATCGCCTGCTCCGGCGTGAATCCCGCTTCGACCAGCAACTCGAAGTTCCGCTGATCGCCGTAGCCCGCGATGGCACTCAGGCAGCACGGATCAGATCCGGCGCCGAGCAAACCGCCGGCTTTGACGAACGCGCGGTCGAAGCGCATCGCGCTCTTGAACGCGGCGATGCGGACGGTGTCGTTCGACGTCTTCCCGCGTTCGTACCACGCAGCAATCTGTTTTGCGAAGTCGGGATGCAGCGCATCCAGCACACGCTGGTCCACTGGCAGCCGGCTGGGCGACGAAATCTCGAAGACATCGAGCGTGGACGTCATCGCCACCTTGTGCGCGACCATCTCCTTGAACGTGCGCTGCACCTCGGGGCTGTCGACGTCGAGCATCGCATACGACGTGTCGCTCACGTTCGGACACTTGTCGGGAACCTTGCTGCTGGAGTACTCGCTGTTCGTCAGCAGGCCGTGCTCGAGTTGGTCGATGCCAAGTGCGACCGCCTCGCGAAAGCCCACTGAACAGAGATGCGCGGTGACCTTCACGCCGCGCTTGTGAGCTTCGTCGATCGCCGCACCGAGTTGAGCGCGTGAGATCTGCGTATATGCCTTGAACCAGGTGACGCCCTCCTCGGCCCAGTAGCGCACCATGCGTCGCGCGTCTTCGGTGCCTTCGAGCGGATGCATTGCGCCCGGGCCAGGACCAGGACCTTGCAGGTACGGTCCGGTGACGACGATGCCCGGACCCGGAATCAACAGCGAGTCGATCTGTCGCTTGAGGTTGAGCTCCTGATACGAGTCGACGCTGCCTGTAGTGCGAATCGTCGTCACACCGGCC
>JAQBPV010000286.1 GCA_028287345.1 Gemmatimonadota bacterium | reverse complement strand
GGCAAGCCGGGCACGCAGCGTACCGAGGTGCGCTTCCTCTACGACGACGCCGCGCTCTACGTCGCGGCGCGGATGTTCGACACCGCAGGCCCGAGCGGGATCACCACGCGCCTCGTGCGCCGCGATGCGAACATGGAGTCGGACTGGGTTCAGGTCGTGATCGACGGCTACCATGATCATCTCGGACGAGCATTCTTCCAGGTCAATCCGTCGGGCGTGAAGTACGACGCGCTCGGCATCGGGGGCTCCAACCCAGATGACTCGTGGGATCCCATCTGGGAGACCGCAACGAGCATCGACGCGCAGGGCTGGAGCGCCGAGCTGCGCATTCCCTACTCGCAGCTCCGATTCTCGCAGCAGGAGGTGCAGACATGGGGACTTCAGGTGCGGCGCTTCATTCAGCGCACGCAGGAACAGACGCAGTGGTCATTCTGGAAGAAGACCGAAATCGGCGGGCCGTCGCGGTTCGGACATCTCGAGGGGCTGCGCATCGCGAGCGTTCCGCGTCATGTCGAGATCGTGCCATACGTCGTCGGACGTGCGCGCTACGTGAAGCCCCAACAGGCCAACGATCCCTTCAACGACGGCAGTCAGCTGGACACGCGCGTCGGTGGCGACGTGAAGGCGCTACTCACGTCGAACCTCACGCTCAACCTCACCCTCAATCCTGACTTCGGGCAGGTCGAGGTAGATCCGGCGACGGTGAATCTCAGCGCGTTCGAGACCTTCTTCGATGAGAAGCGGCCGTTTTTCGTCGCGGACGCCGGCGTATTCGGCTTCGGCAACTTCAGCTGCTACTTCTGCAGCAATGTGTCGTCGGTGGAGTCGTTCTACTCGCGACGCATCGGCCGGTCGCCACAGGGCGCGGACCTCGCCGCCAACGCCGGCGACTTCTCCGACATCCCCGAGAACTCAACCATCCTCGGCGCGGCGAAGATCACCGGACGCACGGGCAGCGGACTCACCGTCGGTTTGCTCGACGCGGTGACGCGCCGAGAGACGGCGCGCATCACGGGACCGGGCGTGCCCGAGTTCTCACGCGAGGTCGAGCCGCTCACCAACTATTTCGTCGGGCGAGCGACGCGCGACTTCAAGAACGGCGACATCGTCATCGGCGGCATTGCGACATCGGTGGTGCGTAGCCTCGGCGACGCGGCGTTGGCGGACCGGCTCAACAAGCACGCGGAAGCCGCCGGTGCCGACCTCGTGCTCAACTGGGACAAGAAGACGTACTCGTTTTACGCGACCACCGAGCTGTCGAACATCGAAGGAAGTCCGGCGGCCATTCTCCGCGCACAGCGCAGTAGCGCGCGCTACTACCAGCGTCCGGATCGCGAATTCTCGCATGGGTGCTTCTGGTCGGGCTGCTTCAATCCGAATGCGACGAGCATGCGCGGTCTGGCGGGCTATGCGCGCGTCGCCAAGGATGGCGGCAACCTCAATTGGGAGACGGCGATCAACACGCGCACGCCGGGCTTCGAAGTCAACGACATCAGCTTCCTCAGCCGCGCCGACTACTTCTGGCAGCTGGCCAACGTGACGTACAACTGGACCGTGCCCACGAAGTGGTATCGCTACGCCTATCTGTTGGGCGGCGGCCAGCAGCAGTGGACGTATGACGGCGTTCTCAACGACCGCCAACTTCAAGTCGCCGTCGGTGGACAGACGCTGGGGTTCTGGGGCTTCAACGGCTTCTATCTGCTTCGTCCTCAGGTGCTCGATGACCGGGGCCTTCGCGGCGGGCCGCTCGTCACGCGTCCTGGCCAGTTCGTCATCTCCGGCAACGTGCAGACGGACAACCGGCGCGCGATCGTGGCGAGCAACAACCTCCAGTTCGCCCGCAACGACGAAGGCGGCTTTTCCTCGAACATCAGCATGAATGCGCGCTTCAAGCCGGCGTCGAATGTCTCGATCACTTTCGGGCCCTCGTACAGTCTGTCCACCGGTATTCAGCAATACGTCACTGCCATCGACGATCCGACGGCCACGCTGTTCTTCGGCAAGCGCTACGTGCTTTCGTCGCTCACACAGAAGACGCTGTCGCTCGACACGCGTCTCAACGTGACCTTCACGCCGAATGCGACGCTCGAGCTCTACGCGCAGCCGTTCTTCGCGACTGGCGACTACTTCAACTTCAAGGAGTTCGACGCGCCGCGTCAGGCGCACAAGAGTATCTACGGTGTGGATCGCGGAACTATCACCGCCGCGAAGGATGCGTCGGGTGCGGACGTCACCTACACCATCGACGCCGACGGCGTGGGACCGTCCGCACCATTCACGCTCGACAATCCTGACTTCAACTTCCGGTCGCTGCGTGGCAATGCAGTGTTCCGCTGGGAGTACAACCCGGGTTCCACTCTGTACCTCGTCTGGACACAGGAGCGCACCGATCAGGCAGCGGTCGGAACCTTCGACTTCTCGCGCGACCGCGCCGCATTGCTGACGTCGCACCCGGACAACATCTTCCTCATCAAGTTGAGCTACTGGCTCGGTCGCTGAAGGGGTGAGCGGCGGTCGACGAGCAGTTAGTCTTCACCGTTGATTGCTCACCGCTCACGCCACCCATGATTCCGATTCCACCGCCGCGCGCGCACGGCTTCACGACGACCACACCGGTCCCGCTGTACTGGGCCGAGTATGGCGATCAGGGCGCGCCGCCACTGTTGTTGCTGCATGGCGGTCCGGGCGCAAGCCACGAGTATCTTCTGCCGCAGATGCTGGAGCTCGCGAAAGAGCATCGGCTCGTGACGTACGATCAGCGTGGCGGCGGCCGCTCGCGCTACGACGACGACCGCGCGCCCATCGGCTGGCAGGAGCAGGCGTCTGACGTAGGACTGGTGGCCGCGGAGTTGGGCGTAGACCCGCTGACGATCGTCGGATACTCGTGGGGCGCGCTCCTGGGTATGCTCTACGCCATCGAGGCGACTGCTGGCCGCGCCGGCGCGGTGCCTGAGCGACTCGCGCTCATCGATCCCGCGCCCGTGACCCGCGCATATCGAGAGGCATTCGAACAGGAGTTCGTGCGCCGACAGGCGAGCCCCGAGATCGCCGCCCTCCGCGCCGAGGTGAACCAATCCGGCCTCCGCGAGCGCGATCCCGAGGCCTTCAAGCAACGGCAGTTCGAACTGAGTGTCGCCGGCTACTTCGCCGATCCGCTTCGGGCCCGCGACCTCACGCCTTTTCGAGTCACGGGGCGCATCCAGCAGTCGATCTGGACATCGCTCGGCGACTTCGATCTGTTGCCAACGCTCGGGACGCTGCACCTTTCTTCGTTCGTGACACACGGACGGCAGGATCCCATCCCGCTCGCATCATCTCAGGCGGCGGCGAGTGCCCTCGGCGTGTCCTGCATCGTCATGGAGAACTGTGGACATGTACCGTATGTTGAGCAGCCAGCGCAGCTCTTCCCTCCTCTGCTCGCTTACCTGCGCGAGCCTGTGACACCTCATCCCCTGGTCAACTAAGGGAGCCGTGGCAGACGAGACTGTTCAACCGCACATCGCGACGCTGGAATACGACGGCCGACGCTTCAACGTGAGCTGTCGCGTCGCCTTCGACGGCATCGAGTATGTCGGCCGCCTCTGGTTCTCCGACGAGTCCTGGGACGACGCGGGCCTTCCCGACCGCGGCGCACTCCCGGGCCGCACGCGCGAAGAAGCCCTCGCCCTGGCCAGACGCCTGACATCGCAGGACATCCTGCTACGGTATCGTCGAGCGCTGGCCGAGAAGCGCCGCTTCGTCGGTCTGCGCCGAGCGACGGATGAGATCCTCGGCAAGATCCGCTACCTGAACCAGGTGGCCATCTCGATGCGGGCGGGCCTCCTGGATTCGGAAGGCGCCGCTGCGGAGATCGACCTGACTGAGCGTCAGCTGCACGAGATCATCGAGAAGCTCAAGGCATTCGCCGGCATCGAAGCGTAGTTCTCTCTGGGGCGCTCGCTTCGCTCGCTTATGGGGCGTCGGCGCTTCGCGCCGAACTTATGGGGCGGCGCGCTTCGCGCGCCTTATGGCAACAGCATTCCGTACAGCGCGGGTTTTGCCATAAGCGAGCGCAGCGAGCGCCCCGTAAGTGAGCGCAGCGAACGCCCCATAAGCGAGCCACCAGCGAGCGCCCCAAAGCCTTACATGGATCCCAGAACAGCCGCGCACACGCTGAATCAAATAGCGGCCTTTCTCGAACTTCGGGGAGGCTCTCCGTACAAGGCGCGCGCCTACGAACAGGCCGCGCGCGCCGTCGTCGCACTCGAGACCGACGACCTCGGAGCCCTCGATCGCAATGGCGAGCTCGCCGCAACGCGTGGACTCGGGCCCGCAACGCTCTCGGTCATTCGCGATCTCGTGGAGACCGGCGAATCGCGCTACCTCGAGGAGTTGCGCGCCGAAATACCACCGGGACTCATCGAGCTGTTGAACATTCCCGGACTCGCCACCGCGAAGATTCACCTCCTGCACGAGCAACTCGGCGTCGACTCCATCGAATCACTCGAGGCCGCAGCGCGCGACGGACGTCTCGCCAAGCTCAAGGGATTCGGGCCAAAGACCGCCGAGAAGATCCTTCGTGGCGTCGAGATCTTTCGCACTTCTGGTTCGATGTCGCTCTATCACCGCGCGGCGATCGGAGCACGCGCGCTGCTCGGCGCCATACGCTCGCATCCCGACATCGAGCGGGCCGAAGTGGCCGGTTCGGTGCGGCGCCATCGCGAGACCATCGGTGACTTCGACATCGTGGCGGCGTGCACGGGTGATCCGGGCGCGGTCGCGGCGTCGTTCGTGCGCGCGCCCGGCGTGCGTCAGGTGTCGCGTGGCGACACGGCGTCGCCGAGCATCACGTTCATGGACGGCACGCACGTCGATCTCTTCTGCGTGCCGCCGCGAGAGTTCACCGTCGCGCTGTGGCGTGCGACGGGCTCCACTGCGCATGTACAGGCCGTGACGTCGCTGCTGGAGAAGCGTGGCGTCACGCTCGTCGGCGACGAGCTTCGCGAGAACGGAGCGGGCATCGACGTCGGCAACGAAGCGCAGATCTACACGCTCGCGGGCCTTCCCTTCATTCCGCCCGAGATGCGCGAGGAGGGACACGAGCTCCGGCTCGCCGCATCGGGGCACATGCCGACGCTCATCACCCTCGCCGACATTCGCGGTGTGCTCCACTGCCACTCCACCTACTCGGACGGCAAGGCCACTGTCGCCGAGATGGCGGAGGCCGCGAGGGAACGTCAGTGGAGCTACATCGGTATAACCGATCACTCCCAGGCGGCGTTCTACGCCGGTGGCATCACGCCCGAACAGGTGCTCCTCCAGCACAAGGAGATCGACGCGCTCAACGCGACGCTCACCGACGTGCGCGTCCTCAAGGGCATCGAGGCGGACATTCTCGCTGACGGGGCCATCGACTACGACGCGGAGCTGCTCGACCGCTTCGATTTCGTCGTGGGGTCGATACATTCACGATTCTCCATGGATCGCAGCACGATGACTGCGCGCGTCCTCCGCGCGCTCGACGACCCGCACTTGACCATACTCGGCCACCCCACCGGACGACTGCTGCTCTCGCGTCAACCGTATGCCATCGACATGGATGCGGTGCTCGAGAAGGCCGGCGCGCTCGGTGTCGCCGTTGAGCTCAACGCCGACCCCAAGCGTCTCGACATCGACTGGCGGCTCATTCCGCGCGCGCTGGAGTTCGGCGTCACGATCGCCATCGGACCAGACGCGCATTCGACGGCGGGCCTCGATGTGATGGCGATCGGCGTCGGTATGGCGCGAAAGGCTGGTCTCGAAGCGAAGGATGTGCTCAACACGCGCAGCGTCGAAGACGTTCTCGCGTTCGCGTACGCGCGGCGCGCCAGGACGTGACCACGGAAAAACAGCAACCGACTGACTTGAATTATTTGAATTTGTTGGAATCGCATCGCTGCACCAACGCCGAGTGCATCGCGCCGAATCAATTCGCTTTCTTTTCTGATGAGCGTTCGAGTGGCGATGCGCCTCTCGTCATCACGAGGAGCAAATTCCAACAAATTCGCATGATTCAAGTCATGGAAGTCGCCGCAATGAGAGCTTGAATGGTAGCAAAAAAGAAGGTCACGAAGGTAAAAGTGCCGACTCGCGCGAAGCGCGCGCGTCCTCGTGGCGCGGCGCTCAAGGCGCACTCCGCCGTGTTGCTCGATCGGCTGCTCGCAGAGTATCCGACCGCGCACTGCGCACTCGACTTCACCAACGCGTATCAACTGCTCGCCGCGACCATCCTCAGCGCACAGTGCACCGACAAGCGCGTCAACATTGTCACGCCGACACTCTTCGCGCGCTATCCGAACCCCGCAGCGCTCGCCGACGCGAAGCAGGAGGACGTCGAGGAGATCATCAAGTCGACCGGCTTCTTTCGCAACAAGGCGAAGAGCCTCATCGGCATGGCAACGGCACTCGTGGAGCGCCATGGCGGAGAGGTCCCCGCCGAAATGGACGCACTCGTGAAGCTTCCCGGGGTAGGACGGAAGACGGCGAACGTCATCCTCGGCAATGCCTTCGGACGCAACGACGGCATCGTCGTGGACACGCATGTCACGCGTCTCAGCAATCGGCTCGCACTCACCACGGGCACCGATGCGGTGAAGATCGAGCAGGCCCTCATTCCGCTCTTTCCGCAGCAGCACTGGACCATGCTCTCACACCTGCTCATCGAGCATGGCCGTCAGGTCTGCGACGCGCGCAAGCCGCTGTGTGGAGAGTGTATCCTTGCTGACGTGTGCCCGTCTTCGCTCGTCTAGAAGCAACTGCGTCAGCCAACAGCAATCAGGTTGAAGCTGTCGGCTGCAGCTGCAGCTGACAGCTTGATGCCGAAGCTGCAGGCTGATAGTTACGCCCTCTCAAACGACTCCGAATGAGCCCCACCACACGCGCCGCACTCGCCTTCCTCGCGCTCACCGCAGCCTGCGCACGCAATCCCGAGCCCGACACGGAACCGGAGATGATTGCCGAGACGCCGGTGCGCATCGCGCCGCCGCTGGGCGCCGTGCAGCCCGGCGACTGCCCCGAGGCCGTGCGCCGCGCGGTCGCGAAGCCCGACATCGCCGTCGATCGCCTCGCGACACCGAAGGCGAACATGGGCACCGCACTCACCGACAAGGCGATGCCCGTCGCCGTGCGCCGCTCGAAGTACAACGACGTCCGCGTCACGGTGCTCATCGATACGCTCGGCAAGCCGGCGATGAGCACCTTCACCGTCGTGAAGACGACGCATCCATGGCTCGCGACGAAGTTCAAGAGCTCCATCGCGAAATGGTCCTTCGAGCCCGCCCAACTCGCTGGCTGCAAGGTGCCGAGGCTGTGGCTCGGCGTGCTGACGTCAGGTAAGGCGCCGGCCGAAAAGGACTGACGCTACTGGATGCGTAGTACGGCCATGCCGATGTTGGAGTTCAACGGGCCGCTGATCGCGTGGAGGTCGAGCAGCTGTGTAGTCGAAGCGGCCGGGCCGTTCAACTTGAGCAGCATCGCGCCGCCTCCGCGCAGGGAGTTCACCGTCGCCACGAACGACGATCCGAACGCACCCGTTCGCATCGCGAGCGGAACGGCGACGCGCGAGTTGGGAAAGTCGCTGTTGTAGCCCGCGAAAATCGCCGGCAGGTTCCAGCTCGATTCAGTGTTCGGCGCGGCGACGCCCGGCAGGTCATCCGTTGCGAGCATGAGCGTGAACTGCGAGAGCAGCTCGGGCCACGTCTTGCCACTCGGTCCGGTGACGTTGTCCACGCCCGTCGTCGTCACCGCCTTCACGATGCTGCGAAGGAACGTGCCTTCGTCCGCGCCGCCGTACGTGTCCGTGAGCCAGCGCGTGAACAGCCACGAGCTTCCGTAGATGTCGTTGTCGTCGGTGCCGCTGAGGATCGACTTCTGCTCGAAGCCCTGCAGGAACTCGTGGAGGAAGCCGAAGTGGTTGCCCATCACGAACACACCGCCCCCACAGCCAGCGGTGGTCGGCCGTACCTCGCACTCGAGCGTGCCGAAGTACGACGCGTTCCCCCGCCACGTATTGCCATGTAATGCGCGCCCGTACATCTCGCTGGCCATCTGCGCCGTGGCCTCCTCGAGCCACGTCTGCTCGTACTCTGCCGGTCGCGGATCAGCGAACCGTTCAGCGTAGGCGGTGATGTGCTTCGACTCGTGAATGAGCGTGCTCGGCATCTGCCGCTTCCAGCCGGCGCGCGAATTGAGCGTCGTATTCGTCGGCGACGTGTCAGTCACCGAGCGAGCGTAGAAGATCTCGGCCAGGTTGCTCGCGCTCACCGATGGATCGGCGGTGGGCGGGAAGAAGTCGCACGACGACACGAATCCGAGGAGATTCGCGCCCGCGCTGTTCACCTGCGGGGTGAAGAGCATGATGAGGCGGCCGTTGTTGTCCGTCTGCGAATCGAAGGCCAGCGGGTCGCCGAAGTTCTGCAGCAGCGGAAATGACACGTCCTCGAAATCCTTGGCCAGCGCGATGAGATCTGCGTCGATCTTCCCGGCGAGGACGCCCGCGTTGTCCTCGAGCACGATCGCGTGTGGGCCGACATACACCACCCGAGCCGCGACGGGCTTGGACTGTGCGAGCGTGCACGAGTTCAAGTGGAAGTTGATCGTCGCGAGCGTGCCCACTGTCAGCGGTACCGGCATCATTGCGAACGACGGATCGCTCGGCGACATCCCGGGAACGGCCGACACGGAGCGCGCGGGGCGGCGATATTTGCGCGGCGAGCCGAGGCGGCGAACGAGTTGCGCCTCGCGCTCGAGGCGCGCGAGGTGCTCGTGCGTCTGCTCGGCGACGATGGGATCGACCACGCGCGGACGAATGGGTGGCGCGCCGATGACGTTGACGGAGCGAACCGCATCGGAGGGAGAGAGCTTCGACGCCAATACTGCGGCGCCTGAGCCCTGAAGCTCGAAGCCGGCCGCCGAGTTCACCGACCGGCTGGCGTTGAACACACTGACGACATACGTGCCTGCGGCTGGAAGCTCGTTGCAGTCGATGTTGCCAGACGCCGTCACCAGGAAGCTTGCACCCACGGCCAACGTGCGCTGTGTCGCGACGCTCATGGACTGCTTGGCCGCCGCCGTTCCTGCCACTGTCGTGACTTCGACGTTCACCGGCTGCGTGCTCTGGCACGGCAGCCCGGTCGCGGGGAGCGTGACCGTGAGCTGAGTGGGCGTTGCGGTGAGCACCGTGCCCTTCATGCCGGAGACGTACACGGCGTTGTTCGCTGCTGTCGTACCGAAGTTGGTGCCGTTGATCGTCGCAGTGATTCCGGGAGTGAGCAGTGCAGGCGACACCGAAGTGATCGACGGAGCGACCGTGCCTGGCGGTGCGGTTACAGTAAAGGGGACGGCAGCGCTGATGCCTTCACTCAGCGCGCTGATGGCGGTAGTTCCAGCACTCAGCGCCGTGACATTTCCGTTGGCGTCCACCGTCGCGACACGCGGATTGCTCGAGGCCCATGTGACGGTGCGCCCGGTGAGAACGGCACCGTTGCGATCCTTGGGCGATGCAACGAGCACGATCGTCTGCCCCGGGAGCACTGTTCCAGTTGGCGCGGCGATGCCCATGCTGACGACGGCGATCGGTGTGACGATCACGACGGCGCCGCCGCTCTTGCTTTCGACTGTCGCCGTGATGGTCACGCTGCCCACGGCCACGCCACGCACCAGACCGGAGCTCGCATCGATGGTCGCGACAGCTGGATTCGACGAAATCCACGATGCCGTCTTGCCGGTCATCAATGCGCCGCTCTGGTCACGTACCTCGACGGAGAACGCCTTGGTCTCGCCCGTCTCTAGTTGCAATACGCCTGGCGCGACGTTCACGGTGGTCACGACGGGCGTGGTGGGCACGACTGGAGTCGGCTTCGTCCCTTCACCTCCTCCGCAGGCGACCACGCCGGCGACGATGGCGGTGCACAATGAGCGGTAGCGAAGGCGCATGTCCCAGCCGGAAAGAGGCGACGATCGAATCGGGCAACACAAGCTTCCGCGCGCCCGTGGCTTCTGTAAATAGACGATCAATATTCGCCTCAGGAACAGATGTTCTCGAGGCTATCGCACGGTGTTCACGCACGCATTCGTCGTCGGCAGACCCACGGCTGAGCGCAGTACGAGGAGCACGTCGCCCGCATCAATGACACCATTGCAGTTGGCGTCCCCACGTGGATACGCCACCGAACCCGTCGGTAGCGAGCCCACGATTGACTGCTGAATCAACAGCGCGTCGAATGCGTCGACCTTGCCATCGGCATTCACGTCACCGCGCAGCACGCCGACATCAGTGCCCACGGTGTAGGTGAAGATCCCGCGCCCATACGTGCCTGCGACGACCTGCCCAAGCGTCGGCACGTAGATGAGATCCTGAATGATCACGTTCGGCATGCCCGCCGGCCCGGGCTGCCAGGAGGCCCCATCGTCTGTCGTCTGATAGACGCCGACGTCGGTGCCGACGAGGATGCCGAGTCCTGGGATGAACGCCGCCACGTTTGCCGGTGCGTCGACGAGGCCGGTGCCACTGATGTCCCGCCACGTTGCGCCGGCGTTGTTCGTCTCGAATACGTGGCCAGTGCCGAAGCCCGAGAGGGTCACCAGCGCGTGCGCCGCATCGGCCGGATCGGCGACGACGCGCGTGACCGATCTCGTGGGCAATCCGGCGGTGACGTTGGTGAACGCGACGCCACCGTCGCGCGACACCTGCACCTGCCCGTCCGTCGTTCCAGCGTAGATCGTCTGCGGATCGCTCTTCGAGACAGCGACTGTGGTGATGCGACCGGTGCCCCTCGTGAGATCGCCGCTGACCGGAGCCCACTGCTGTCCCTCGTTCGTGGTGCGATAGAGCCGGTGCGTCGCGAAGTAGAGGGTCGTCGGCGTGACGGGGTCGATGATCAACGGCGGAATGAACGAGCCGCGATCGGTCGCGACGATCCCCGATGCCCGGAACTGCGACGACGTGGCGTCCTTGCGGATGATGTAGGCGCCACTCGTGGTCCACTGCGCTTCGCCGTAGATGATCGACGGATCGGCGTAGTTGATCACCGTGTAGCCGCCGTCGCCGCCGGTGAAGCCATTCCACACCGGTGAGCCGGAATAGATGTGCGTGCCATTGTCCTGCGATCCGCCCGTCGCCTTCGATCCATTCGGTGCGACGGCGATGCCCGGGTAATACTGCGTGATCGCGAGCCCTGCATTGCGGCTCGACCAGCTGTTGCCCGCATCCGTGGAGACGAACACTCCGCCATCGGTGCCCGCGTACATGATGTCGGCGTTTCGCGGATCGAAGACGATGTTGTGCCAATCGCAATGGATCTCCATCGCGACCGGCTTGAAGGTCAGGCCGCCATCCGTGGAGCGATACGCGCGAATGCCCGCGACGAATACACGCTTCGCGTCGCGCGGATCGACGGCGATGGCGAGATCGTACGAGCCCTGCGCGCCGAAATCGCCGCGACCGTCGCCGGTGTAGACGCCGCTACCTGGAAGCGTCGTCCACGCCGAGGCTGCGTCATCCCAGAGAAAGAGCCCGAGCAGTCGACCGTTGGTGCGATTCGCGATCAGCGCATACATCGACTCCGGCGACGCTGCGCTCACCGCCAGTTCCACCCGCCCAATCATTGCCACATCGAGATTGGGAAGCGGCGGCATGGCGCTCCACGTCGCACCCTTGTCGCTGGAGCGATAGATGCCGCGTCGCGACGGAGCGCTGTTGTCGCTGTTGCCAGCATACATGACGTTCGGCTTCGCCGGGTGCACGACGACACTCGCCGTTGCGCCCGAGAGCACGGCACTCCACGTCGCACCACCATCGGCGGAGCGAAAGACGCCGGAGTTGGTCGTCGCGATCAGGTTGGTCGTGGCGAGGCTTGCGCCCACCGCGCGATCGACGAGGATGCGCGCGAACGACAGTGATCCGCCGGTGGTGAAGCGGAACGTGCTTCCGCCGATTTGCGTCCAACTCGCTCCACCGTCAGTGGAGCGAAGGATGCCGCAGCCCACACTGTTTGCGTTGTATTCCCCGGTGCCGACATAGATCACGTTCGGATCCGTGGGATCGACGGTCACGGCACCTGTCGTCAATGCGCACTGCGAGTCCGTGAGCGGCGACCACAGGCCAAAGGTCGACTTCCACACACCGCCCGACGCCGTCCCGATGATCAGCGGCCCACCATTCGGACTCGGCGCCACTCCTGTCACGCGACCCGCATCGATCTGCGGACCCGAAGTGAAGTAGCCGTTGTCCGCGCCGAAGAATCCCGCGGGGCCGAGTGAGCGCCAACCGCCAGCGAATGCGGAGTAGCCGGAGAGGCTACGAAGCGCAGAGCTCTGCGAGGCGGCGAGACGGGCGCGCATCATGGCTGCGTAAGGACGCGTACCGAAGGGAAAGCTGCGCTGTCCCCAGAACCATTCCTCTCGCGCCTCGATATCCTCCTTCGGCTCGTCGCGCTCCTGCGCGCGCAGCGCCGTGGCGCTCGTACCCACGAGCAGTGCGATCACGCATGAGCGCATGCGTCGCGATACGCTGCTCATCGAACCACTCGCAGCATCAGCACGTTGCTCTTGCCGAACGTCGTCTCGACTTGCACGGGATACGAACCCGTGATCACGCGCATCGGCGGCGCTTCTCCGCCGGCATCGATGGCATCGGGAACGACGAATGCGATGCGCGTTCCGTCGTAGTTGGCCGACACACCGCGCATCACGCTGGCGCCGAAGTGAACGATGTTCTTGCCGGCGCTTCCCTGCTCGAATCCCGATCCGATCAGCGTTACGGCGACGACACTGCCCGGCGCGACGAACACCGAGTCGGGGCTGAGCCGCTCGAGCGTCGGCGCTTCATCGTCCGACTGCTTCGCCACCGTCGCACAGCCGACCAGCAGAATCGCGACGACGAACTTCATGATGTCATCGCGACAGGATTGCGCAACGCGACCGAGGGACCTGCGTTTTGCGGGCCGGATCACGGCGCGGCGCCGACGATGTTCGGCATCGCACGCAGCTCCGACACTGCGTTCGTGCGCGCTGCTGTGTGCATCTCGTCGACGACGAGTTGTAGACTTTGCGTCGCATTCGCGCGCAGCACGAGAAAGCGATAGCCGGCCATTCGCCCGCCGGACAGACCCTTCGGCGCCGCACCAGCGAAGCGCAGCAGCCCACTCGCAGCGTTCGTCGCGCGCAGCGCGTCATCGGCGATGGCGATCTCCTGCTCGTAACGGAGCGCGGTGGTGTCGTAACGAATCCGTGCGGTGTAGCTGCCCACCAACTCGGAAGTCGTGGCGTTGACCTGCGCGAACACATCCACCGTGCGACCAACCACTGGTGCGGAGTCCGAGAGGACCAGTCGCGCCTCCATCGTCTTCTCGGGCGCCAAGACAGCCTTGTTCGCGACCGGCTCGGTGCACGCGTGCACTGTGCAAAGGGCCGCGATGATGCCGACAATACTGGCCACGCGAAGGATGGTCATTTGACGATGATCGGGATGCGGGTCGACGTGGTGACAGGAAGGAGATCGGCGCCGTCCGGCGCAATGATCTCCGTCACCGTGAGCGTGATACTGCCGCTCGTGTTGCCGATTGCGGTTCCGACGCGGAGCCGCAGCAGTGCAACCTGTCCGGTGAGTGGTGTCGCCGACGCCACCGACACGCGATAGAGCCCGCCAAGCGGCGACGATACGACGGGAGCGGGCGGACCGGCGGGAATGGTGATGCTCACATTGGTAAAGACAGTCACCGCAGTGGTGTATCCTATGGCCACCGTCGCGGCCCCAATCGCCGTCGCGCGAGTGTCGATGTAGACGTCGATGAACGTGATGTCACCGGCCTTCGTGGTGAACGTCGTGAGATTCGACCGAAGAACCGGCCCGGTTGCCGACCGCGTCACCGTGACGAACACCGAGTCGGCACTCGTGAGCCCTACAGCGGCCACGTAGGTCTGGCCCTCGCCGCGCGCCGTGATCCTCCCCTGCGCATCCACGGTGGCCACCGTCGTCGCTCGGCTCACATATGTCACAGCACCGGTCGGCGTCGGCTGTCCGACGGCGTTGGCCGCCGAAAGCGTCGGCGCGTAGCTGTCGCCGGCGTCGAGGATGCGGAGCTTTTCGGTGCTGGTGCCGTAGGCGATGAAGACGCCGGCCGCCACGGTGAGCGTGACGCTCACGGACACCGGACTGTTGGACGCTCCCGGCCCATTCACCTTCACGAACGCGTGATAGACGCCGGCCGCGAGAGTGGCGTTCACCTGGAGCGCGAGTGAATACGGTGCGGCGTTGCTGACGATGGTCGCAGTGAGCCACCCCGTCGGTTGGCCGGAATCGTACACCGGCACGTCGACGGTAACGCCGTTGAGCAGCGCGAGTCCGCCATTCCGGATGCCGATCGACAGCGACTGCGACGTGCCGCTCAGCGCGGCGAGGGAGATGGCGGTCGTGTCCATCACCAGCAGCGGCGCGGACGACGCGGCGATCGAGAGCTCTGCGCTCGTGACGGCCGTCAGCCCCGCCGTCGTGGTGAACGACAGCGTGCGCGAGCCGGCCACTCCAGTGATGACGAGATCCGTGAACCGTGCGACGCCGCCGACGGTCGCGATCGAGCGCGTTCCCGAGAGCGTTCCGCCACCGGTCGCGATGGTCGCGGTGACGACGTACTGCGGTCCCGTTACGAGGTTGCCTCCCTTGTCGCGCAGCTCGATGACGGGCTGAGTCGGAAGACCGCTGCCCGCCGTTCCACCCACCGGTTGCGCGCTGACGCCAAGTGCGCTCGGATTGCCGACGATCACCGTGACGAAGAGCGTGGCGGAGGCGGGGCCGCTCGTGGCTGTGATCGTCGCGGTGCCTGCCTTTCCCCCGGCGACGACATTGCCCGTCACGCTGGCGACGGCTCCATCGCTCGAGCTGTAGGTCACCGACGGATTGGCGACGACGTGGCCGTCCTTTGCGCGAACTGTCGGAGTTACGGTGATCGTCGTGCCCGCAGCGAGCGTGATCGGCGGCAGCGGCGTGAGTGTGATGTTCGCCGGTGTCTCGTCGGGAACGATGGTGATGACCGCCGATCCGGTGACTCCACCCAAGGAAGCGACGATCGTGGCGACACCTGCTGCGAGTCCCGTCACCACGCCCGTCGAGGAGACGGATGCGATGGAAGGTGCGGAGCTATTCCAACTGAACGTCGCACCATTTATCAGCGCACCGTTCTTGTCGCGGGCCTTTGCGTTGTATGACGTCGTGTCGCCGACGATCACGGTATTGGCGCCGTTCCCGCTGATCGACACCGTCGCCACGGTGGTCGTCTCGGTGAGTGCGCCACCGTGCACGTCGCACGCTAGCAGGCCCGCTACCGCGAGGCCGCGCACGATCGCCGGCCAGGTAAGTCGGCCGCGAGACGCCGTCTGGTTGTCGCTCACGTCACGGCGCAGCTCGCATGCGCCTCATCTGCTGACCAGCCGACTTCCAGATCGCTGGCTCGCTCCATGCCAATACAGATGTTTTGAGTTGGCGATGTCTCACCGGAGGGCAGCATGTCTGGTTCGCAAAAAGGTCTGGCTCTGACATTGGTGGCGGCGCTGGGAATCCTGTCCGCTGTCGTTCTGTATGACGGAAAGTCTGCGGAGCATGTCCCGAAGCGCGGCGCAGTGGCTGGCGGCGAAGTGGCTCTCGCGCCTAACACCGGCCTCACCGCGCCGATTGCGAGCGACCAAGAGCCACGCAGTCCGACAGCCACCGCGAAGCGATCGTCGGTGGGTGGGTCAAGCCATCCTGATTTTTTCGCTGCCAACTACACGCGCGGGGATGGTGTCGGGTACAGTGATCTTCGCATCCCGCTCCGTGGGAAAGAGCGAGAAGCAGCGGCCGTTGCGGTTGCACCTGAAAATGCAGTCGCGGGTGCCGTCGCGCTCGCTCCCGCTGCAGAAACCTACGTCGATTCCGGCTTTGTCGCCCCGGCAGCTTTGCCGATCATCATTCCGAGAGCCGGTCCGGTGATCGGTGGCGGCTTCGGAGCGTTTCCAGCGCTCTTCGCCGCGTTGATCGGCGGCGTTGCCCTCGAGGCGGCGCTCCACTCTCCGGATTACCCGGTCGGCATCGACAGCACCGGAGTTCCGTCGACGCCCACTCCTCCGATCGTGCCCGAAGCGCCACCCACGACGCCACCCACGACGCCGCCGACGACGCCACCGACGACGCCACCGACGACGCCACCGACAACACCTCCGACGACGCCACCGACGACGCCACCGACGACGCCACCGACGACGCCACCGACGACGCCACCGACGACGCCACCGACGACACCACCCACTCCGCCGGGTCCCGAGCTTCCTGGCGTGCCGCTCGCGGTTCCGCAGGTTCCGGTGACACCGGCGCCTGAACCGTCGACGCTGATCCTCTTCGCGTCTGGCCTCACCATGTGCGCGGTGGTGGGCGTACGTAGGCGGCGGGTGGCTCGCACACGGTGACACGCGCGGGGTGAAGCTGCGCGCGGAATGAGTCGCGCGCGCGGGGAATGTCAACGCGCGGGCAATCGGCTATCTTTCCGAAAATTCACCCCGTGCGGAGACGCCGTTGAAGACAGCCACATTCGAAACCAATCGCGGCACCATCACCGCGGAGCTCTACGACACCGACGCGCCGAAGACCGTCGAGAACTTCGAGAAGCTTGCCAACTCCGGATTTTACGATGGCGTGAAGTTCCACCGCGTCATTCCGGACTTCGTCGTCCAGGGCGGCGATCCGCTTTCCCGCGACCTCCCCGACGGCGACCCGCGTGTGGGCACCGGTGGCCCAGGCTGGAAGATCAAGTGCGAAACGGCAGGCAACCCGCGCAAGCACGAAGTGGGTTCGCTCTCGATGGCGCATGCGGGCAAGGACACCGGCGGCAGCCAGTTCTTCATGGTGCTCTCGGAGGGCAACACGCGACACCTCAACGGCGTGCACACCGTGTTCGGCAAGATCACCGGTGGCATCGACATCATGCAGCAGATCAAGAAGAACGACGTGATGAACAAGGTGACTGTCGCATGAGCGCACCCCAATCCACCGACAAGTCCGCGGGGTTCACGGGCCTCATCCTCGGCGCCATCGCGATCTTCGTGCTGATGTTCGGCATCGTGCGCTTGACGAACGCACACTATTCTGGCGAGAAGGCCGAGAGTGGTCACGCGGCCGAGGTGCCAAAGTAGAGAGTTCAAGGGCAGAAAAACAGCAACTGCCTGACTTGAATCAAGTGAATTTGTTGGAATTGCATTGCTGCGCGACGACAGTTTGTCGCGCTAGTGCCAAGATTTTTCTTGTTTCTGGCGCGACCTACGCGGCACTGCATCGAGTCGGATCCTTCAATCCTTAAATCCTAGCCGTCAGTTGGCTATACGGTTGGCTGTACTGTTCGAAACAGCCGGCTAGGATCAAAGGATTCAAGGATGAAAGGATCTGATCACTGCGTCGAATGCTGGCGGAGCGCTACTCGCCTAATAGTGCAGCAAATTCCAATGAATTCCGATGATTCAAGTCACGGAAGTCGCCGCAGAGATTCTCACTCTGCATCCTTGAGCGCTCGTAGATACCGCTCCGGCGCGTTGAGGAAGTTCCGCGTCAGTATCACATGCTCCAACTCGTCGTACGCCACCGCAGCCGCCGGCACCGAGTCGAAGCTGTAGATCGTCGCTCCGGGAAACGCCAGCAGGATCGGCGAGTGCGTCGCGATGATGAACTGCGCATCCTGCTCCAGCATATCCTGGATCATCACCATCAGCGCGAGCTGGCTCTGCGGGCTGAGCGGCGCCTCAGGCTCGTCCAGCAGATAGAGCCCGCCCGGCACGAACCGCGACTGGAAGAGCCGCAGAAAGCTCTGGCCATGCGAATTGGCGTCGAGGTCCAACCCGTATCGCTGCTCCATCTCCGCGAGCGACCTGTGCGCTGGCCCCATGGCCAGCCCCTTCGACCACGCCGACCGGTCCGCGTATTCCACCTCCAGGTCCGCAATGCGCTGCTGGAACTCCACCCGCATCGCTGACAGCCGCTTCGCGAAACCGAAGAAGTCCTCCGCCCGCAGGAAGAAGCCCCGCCCGGTACGGCGGCTCCAGGTCAGCTTGAGCGCCCGACCCAGCTGGCGCTGGGCGTCGAGTGTGGCGTCGGTGGGCAGGTCGGCCGATCCCACCGCGGGCAGCCCCGCCGCCGAGGCGATTCCCTCGAGCAACGTGGACTTTCCCGACCCGTTCTCGCCGACGAAAAAGGTGACCGGCGTTGGGAACGCGAGCGCCGACAGCTCCCGGATGACCGGCACCGAGAAGGGGAATGATTGGTCGCCCCCAGAGCCGAGGCACCTCACGGATCGAAGGAATGGCTCCTTCTCTCCCTGCGTTTCGCTCCCTTTCGGGGTATTCTTTATGGAAGCAGCTCTCCGCGGCATTCCCTAATGCTGCTTGCGGGGTAGGATCTCCCGCAATCGCCCACCAGCCTTCCTGCGCTACGCATGCTCCCCTCCCGCGACGACGCACTCGCTCTCGTCCACGAGTACACCGCCAGCGATTCGCTTCGGAAACACATGCTCGCCGTCGAGGCCGCGATGCGCGCCTACGCCGAGAAGAACGGTGACGACGTCGAACGTTGGGGTCTTGCCGGCTTGATCCACGACTTCGACTACGAGCGCTTTCCCAACGATGCCCACTCGGCAACGGAAGAGCATCCCGCCGAAGGCGTGCGCATCCTTCGCGAGCGCGGCTGGCCCGACGATATCCTCGAGGCGATTCTTGGTCACGCGCAATACTCCGGTGTGCCGCGCGTCACATCGATGGCGAAGACGTTGTTCGCTGTCGACGAGCTCACCGGTCTCATTACGGCAACGGCGCTCGTGCGGCCAACGAGGAGCGTGCACGAGGTGGAAGCACGCTCTGTCCGGAAGAAGATGAAGGACAAGGCGTTCGCGCGCGGCGTCAGTCGCGATGATGTAATCCAGGGCGCAGAGGCATTAGGCGTCGACCTGGACGAGCACATCGCGTTCGTCATCGGTGCCATGCAGCGTTCGGCCGACTCCCTTGGGCTTGCCGGTCCCGGCTTCGACATGACCCTTGCCCCAACGCTCCAACCCTGATGTCCGTAGAAGGGATGACGTCACCCCTCCGCTGGAACAATGCTCGCGACTATCGCGCAACCTTCGCCGTACACCGTGCCATCGCCGGCTGAAGGGCTGACGACGGAGCGTGCGATCGTAATCGCAGCGCAACGTGGTTCGGACGATGCGTTCTCTGCGCTCGTTCGTATCCATCAGAGGAGGGCGTACGCCATCGTCCGCGCCATCGTGTTGTCGCACGAGGATGCGGAGGATGCGGTGCAGGAGGGGTTTCTCCACGCGCACCGCGCGCTCGACCGGTTTCGTCCCGATCAGCCATTCGGGGCGTGGTTGTATCGGATCATGGCTAACGCTGCACTGGACCTCGTACGTCGCCGGAAGGTACGAGTTGCCGAGGAACTGCCGGAGACCATCCCGATGCCGTTCCGCGATCCGGCGGAATCGGGAGAGCTGCGTGAACGGTTGCAGGAGGCGCTTACGCACCTCACGGACAGGCAGCGCGCGGTGATCGTGATGCACGACGTGGAAGGCTTCACCCATGGGGAAATCGGGCGCACGCTCGGCATCCCCGAGGGAACGGCTCGATCTGATCTTCACCATGCCCGCGCGGCACTGCGCAGGCTTCTGCAGAATCTTCGGAGCAAATCATGACGGATGAACGCTGGACCTCCGGCGACACCGAGTTGACGAGCGCGTTGCGTGCGCTCTACGCCGCTCCTACGGAGGAGAGCTACTGGGATGCGCTCGAGTCGCGCATCCTCGCCCACGTATCGCGCCGCGACGACACCGTGTCCTGGTGGTCGGAGCTGGCCGAGATGGCGCGACCCGGACTCGCGGCGGCGGCGGCGCTCATCTTCGCCGCCAGCCTGGCGTTGGTGCACTCACGCCAGCTCGAGGTCAGCAGTGCGTACGCGTCGGTGATTTCGCCCGCTCCCGCGACGATCGAACCGGCCACGCGAGCCGCTGCAATCGGCGATGGCGACGCGGCAATCCACGTTCTCATCTCGCGCTAGGCTCACGCATGCAACGTCCCAAACAGCAAGCGCTCGCGTTCCTGCTCGGTGCCGTGCTCGTCGGCGGCGTCGTCGGCTTCTCGGCCGACCGCGTGTTTCGCTCGAACGACAACTCCATCGCGGCGCGCCGCCAGGCGCTCTACGACGATCTCGACCTCAAGGACAATCAGCGCGCCGCGCTCGACTCCGTGTTCGACACTTCCAACTGCCAGCTCGACGCACTCCTCAAGCCACTGCAGCCCGCGCTCGACTCCATCAAGGCGTCGCGCCGCGCGCAGATGAACGCAATCCTCACCCCCGAACAGCGCGTTCGCCTCGAAGCTCGTCGCAAGGACGACGACGCGAAGCGCGACACCGAGCGCAAGCACATCAAGGCTGCCTGTAAAAAGTGATGTACTCTTCTTCGACTTTCCGCGCGACGCTCGCGCTGCTCGCGCTACCCGTTGCCCTTTCGGCGCAGTCCGCATCCGACTCGCTCGCCGCGCGGCCCATCGCGCTGCGCGATGCAGTCGCACTGGCCGAGCAGAACGGCTTGGCCGCCGTTCAGGCGCGCGGCCAGATCCGCTCTGCGGAATCCGGCGTCCGCACGGCCAAGGCCGCGCTGCTGCCCAACCTCAACATCTCGCTCGGCCAGGTGAACCAGTCCGGCGAGCGCCTCGATGCACAGGGCCGTCTCGTGCCCTACCTCGCAACGCAGCCGTGGACCTACAGCACCGGCCTCACGTCGTCGATCAACCTCTTCGACGGCGGCCGCCGCTGGAACGAAGTCAAGCGCGCGCGCTATGACGTCGGCGCGGCCGAGGCGAATGAGGTCACACAGAAGTACAACCTCGCGCTGCAGGTGAAGACGCAGTACTACACCATCCTCGCCGCGCGTGAAGCCGAAGCCGCGGCGCAGGCGCAGCTGCAGCAGGCGGAGGAACAGCTCAAGACGTCCATCGTGCGCACGCGCGCCGGCGTCGCCACGCTGTCCGATTCGCTGCGCTCCGTCATCGCCGTGGGCAATGGACAGCTCGCGCTGATCACGGCGCGCAACAACGTGCGCGTCGGCAGCGCGGCGCTCACGCGGCTCATCGGCTCGGAGACGCTCGTCACCGCGCAGCCGTCCGACACGCTCGACGGCGCGATGCAGACGGTGGACAGCACGTTCCTCGCATCACTGCTCGGTGAGGGGCCCGTGGTGCGACAGACCGAAGCGCAGCTCGAATCCGCGAAGTCGGCGGTGCGTTCGGCCAAGACGCCGTACCTGCCGTCGCTCGACCTGACGTATCAGCGGTCCGGCAATGGTTTCAATCGGTCCTACGGGCTGGGCGGCGATCCGCTCGCCTATACGAACAACTTCAGCGTCCGCCTGTCGTATGCGCTGTTCAACAACTTCTCGCGCGAGGATGCACTCACGCGCGCGGACGTGCAGGCTGACCTCGTCGAGGCCCAGCTGCGTGACGTGAGGCTCGGTGCGCAGCAGACGCTCGTACAGCAGCTCGCAGCGGTTCGCACGGCGCAGCAGCGCATCGTCATCCAGCAGGCCACTATCGACGCCGCGAAGGAAGATCTTCGCGTGCAACAGCAGCGCTACGCGCTCGGCGCATCCACGCTGCTCGACGTGCTCACCTCGCAGACCACGCTCGACGCCGCCCGCTCGGCGCTCATTCAGGCTCGTCAAGACGTTCGCATCGCACGGGCGCAGCTCGAAGCGCTCATCGGCCGCGACCTCCCGTGATATTCCCACTCGCCACCCAACACGTGCGCAAGCTCCCCATCGTCGCCACGCTGCTTTTCAGCGCCGCGTGCGCGTCCAAGAAGGAAAATTCGGTTCCCATCACTACGGCCGCGGTGCAGCGTCGCGACATCGTCATCGATGCGCAGGCCACCGGCGTCGTCGAGCCAATCTTCGTCGTCGAAGTGAAGTCGAAGGCGGGCGGCCAGATCGTCAAGCTGCCCGTCGAGACGGGCACCATCGTGAAGCCGGGCGACCTGCTCGTGCAGATCGAGACGCGCGACGTGCAGAACCAGTATGACCAGGTTGCGGCGCAGCTCGCAGCGGCCAAGTCGAAGCTCGACGTCTCCACCGCGCAGAAGAAGCGCGCCGACGACCTGTTCAAGAGCCGCATCATCACGGCGACCGAGCACGAAGCCGCGCAGATCGACTTCGCGAACGCGCAGTCGGCACTCGTCTCGGCGCGCACGAGCCTCGACCTGAGAAAGCAGAGCCTCGAGGATGCGACGGTCACGGCGCCCGTGGGCGGCACGATCATCGAGCGCACCGTGGCACTCGGTACCGTCATCACGTCGGCGACGGGCGCCTTCGGTGGCGGCACCACGCTGCTCAAGATGGCGGACCTGAGTCAGGTGCGCGTGCGCGCGCTGTTCAACGAGACGGACATCGGCCAGGTGAAGCCGGGCCAGACTGCGACGGTCACCGTCGACGCATATCCCGATCGCCGTTTCACCGGTGTCGTGGAGAAGATCGAGCCGTCGGCCGTGATTCAGCAGAACGTCACGATGTTCCCGGTGCTCGTGAACCTCCAGAACAACGAAGGCCTGCTCAAGCCGGGCATGAATGGCGAGACGAGCGTGCTCGTCGAGCAGAAGACTGGCGTGCTGTCCGTGCCGAACGACGCCGTGCGTAACCCGCGTGAAGCGGCGGCGACGGCGCCGATCCTCGGCCTCAACCCCGACACTGTCCGCGCCCAGATCGCCGCGCAGATGGCCGCTCGTGGTGGTGGTCGTCAGGGTGCCGGCAACGGCGGCGCGCCGGGAGCCGGTGGCGCCACGGCGACCGCGCGCGGCGATGTCGCGCTCGATCCGCAGCAGGGTCAGGCTGGTCAGCAGGGTGGACAGGGTGGATTCCAGATGCCCGATGTCTCCGACGCTGATTGCAAGGCCGTCACCGCGGCATTCGCGAAGAAGCCGGCCGAGAAGGCGAAGCTCGACGGTTTGCGCGCGCAGATGCAGAGCGGCTCGATGGACCGCGAAGCGATGCGTGCCGAGTCGCAGAGGATCTACGCGGCTGTGGGTGTCGATGCGCGCATCGCGGGCGCTTGCCGTCGCAAGGAGATGCAGGCGGGCGGTGGTGGCGCGGCGCCCGGTGGCGCTGGCCGCGGACAGCAGCAGACTGGCGCTGCGGGTGCGGCCGCTGGTGCGGGCGGCGCGCAGCGTCGTGGCGCGCAGAGCGGTGGTGCTCCGGGTGCGGGTCTGACGATCGGTGGTGGCGCCGAAGTGGCGAGCAACGGTTCGCGTCGCTCGCGGCCCGGCCTCGTGTTCGTCAAGAACAAGGACACGTTCGAGCCGCGTCTCGTGCAGCTTGGCGCCGCGAACTTCGACTACACGGAAGTCGTGAGCGGTCTCAAGGAAGGTGAGCAGGTCGCACTGCTGGCGGCGGCCGCGCTTCAGGCGCAGCGCCAGCAGCAGAACGACCGGCTGCGCCAGAACAGCGGCGTGCCGGGCATGACGCAGACGCCTGCCGCTGGCGGTGGTGGAGCCGGCGGTGGCGGCGGTGGCGGCGGTGCCCGTCCTGCTGGCGGTGCCGGCGGACGTCCCGGCGGCGGCTGACCGACGTCTGATAGCTGATTCAGGGAGAAACTCAGATGCTCATCGGTGAGATCATCAGCGTGGCGCTCGGCGCGCTTCGCGCAAACAAGCTTCGTTCGCTGCTCACGATGCTCGGCATCGTGATCGGGGTGGCGGCGGTCATCGCCGTCGTCGCGCTCGGCGCTGGTGCGCAGAGCGCGGTGAAGGACCGCATCAGCTCCCTCGGCACCACGCTGCTCACGGTGATGCCGGGCCAGCAGCGCGGCATGGGGGTCGCGTTCGACCAGACGACGAAGCTCACCATGGCCGACGCGAAGGCCGTCGAGGAAAAGACGACGACGCTCAATGCCGTGCAGCCCGAGATCAACTCGCGCGCGCAGGTGCAGTACCAGAACCAGAATGCCAGCACGTCGATCGTCGGGACGACGGCCAACTATCTCGAGGTTCGCAAGTACACGCTCGACGCGGGGCGCATGTTCACGCGCGCCGAGGATGAAGGGAAGCAGCGGCTCGTGGTGATCGGTCAGACGGTGATGACCAACCTCGGCATTCGCTCGCCGGAAGCGATCATCGGCGAGGCCGTTCGCATCAAGGGGCTGCAGTTCACCGTCATCGGCGTGCTGAAGGCGAAGGGACAGACGTCGCCGTTCGGCGATCCGGATGACCAGGTGTTGATCCCGATCACCACGGGCCGCTTCCGTGTGTTCGGCACAGATCGTCTTCGGTCGATCAGCGTGTTGGCGCAGTCGGAAGAGAAGATTCCCGATGCGATGGCCGACGTGCAGCGCGTGCTGCGGCGCCAGCATCGGCTCGTGCGCGCAAAGCCCGACGATTTCCAGATCCGCAGTCAGGCGGACTTCCTCAACACGCTTGGCGAGACGACGGCCGTGTTCACGTATCTGCTGAGCGGCATCGCTGCGGTGTCGCTGCTCGTCGG
>JAQBPV010000269.1 GCA_028287345.1 Gemmatimonadota bacterium | reverse complement strand
GCACGATGTGCTCGATCATGACGATCGCGTCGTCGATGATGAGCCCGACCGCAGCGGCCATGCCGCCCAACGTCATGATGTTGAAACTCATGCCGAGGACGCTGAGCAGCACCACGGTGCTCGCCAGCACTGCCGGCACCACGGTGATGGCGATCAGCGTGATCTTCCAGTTGCGCAGGAAGACGAAGAGCACGATTGCTGCCAGCACGATGCCGATAAGGATCGCGTCCCGCACGCTCGACTCGGCGGCGGTGACGAGCTGGCTCTGGTCGTACCAGTTCGCGATCTTGACGCCGGCAGGAAGCCGCGGCGTGAAGCTGTCGAGCTTCGCTTTGACGTCCGCGGCAATCTGCACGCTGTTGCCGCTTGGCTGCTGGTAGACGGAGAAGAGGACGGCATCTCTGCCGTCGGCCGTCACTCGCGTCCATTGCGGTACCGTCGATTGTTCGACGGTGGCCACGTCCTCCAGCTCGACGATGCCGTTGGTCCCCGACTTGAGGATCGTGTGACGGATCTGGTCGATGTTCATGAGCTGCGTGTCGGAAATCTCGAGGAAGAGCTTGTATTGGTCCTCGAGTCTCCCAACAGCGGTGAGGACGTTGGCGCCGTACAGCGCCTTTGCCACATCCGCGAGCCCAAGAGAATACGCCTGGAGTCTGACTGGATCGACCGATACGCGGTACTCCTCGATCGCGCCGCCAAGCACCTGGACCTGCGCCACTCCGTTGACGCTCGAGAGCAGCGGAAGGATCTGGTACTGCGCCAGGTCGTGCAGCTGCGTCGGCGACGTCGTTGCGGAGGTCAGGCTGTACGCAATGATCGGAAAGACGGTGGGGTCCATGCGCCGAACGCGCATCATGGTGCCCGCCGGAAGCGTCGACGCGATCTGACTGATGGCGGCGTTCACCTGGAGGGTGGCGCTCACCATGTCGAGCCCCCAATTGAAGTTGATCGAGACGTCGGCGGCGCCGCGGCTGGTGACCGAGCGCACGTCGACCACGCCCGGGATCTGGCGCACCGCCGTCTCCACCGGCCGCGTGACCTGCATCTCCATCTGCTGTGCGGGCCGGTCACCGGCGTCGAGTGACACGACGACGCGCGGGAACATCACCGTCGGGAAGAGCGATACGGGAAGGTTCAACGCCGCCACTATGCCGGCCAGCGCAAGCATCGCCACCAAAAAGAGGATCGATCGCCGGTGGTGCTGCACCCAGCTGCCGTCGATGGTCTCGCCGCTGCCCTCGCCGCCGCCGCTCACCTGGCGCCTTCGCGCACGGGCATGCCGTCCTGCAGCTCATAGTTGCCCAGCACCACGATGGGGAGCTTGGGATCGAGCGGGCCGCTGATCGCGATCATGCCCTGGGTCTCGATACCCTGCGTCACGTTGACGCGATGCGCCTTGCTCGCCAACACCTGGAAGACGTATGCGCCATTCGCGTCGGTCAACACAGCGGAACGCGGCACGGCGAGCCCCGAGTGCTGACCGACCCTGATCATGGCGCGCACGTGCATGCCCGGTACGAGGAAGCTCGCGCGAACGAAGGGCACCATCGCAACCGCGTCGATGAGCTGCGTCATCGGGTTGACGAGGCCGTGACTCTCGGTGATCGTCACCGATACGGACTTGGTGCTGTCGTCGAGCTGGTTGATGGTCACCGGCACGCCGACGCGCACGAGCTGCGCGTCAGTCGGCTCGATGCCGAGCCGCACGCGCAACACGTCCGTGTGGCCGATTTGCATGATGACGGCGCCGGGCTGGATGCGGTCCCCCTGCGCCACCGACACCGAGTCGACGACGCCATCGAACGGCGCCGTGACGGTGGCCGTACCAACCGCGCCACCGAGCACGCGCTGCGTCGCGAGCATCGCCTCCGCGTCGACGAGCGCTTTGCGCGCCGCATCGACCTGCGACTGCGTGGCGAGCTGCAGCGCGAACAACTCCTGGTTTCGCCGCAGCTCGCCCTGCGCGAAGTTGACGGCGCTCATCGCCTGTGCGTACGCGAGCTGCGCATTGGGATCGCTCGTCAGCGTCACGAGCGGCGTGCCGCGGGTCACGCGCTGCCCGGGAATCACGAGCAGCCGTGACACCTGACCGGCGCGTGGAAAGCTGATCGCGACGTCCAGGCCCGGCGACACGACACCGAACGCGGTGAGGTAGTCGCTGAGCGGGACGCTCTGCAGCGGCGCGGTTTTCACGAGCGCAGTGGGCGCGGGCGGCGCGGGGGCCGGCTGCACTCCCGACGAGCGATGGAAGACGAACCACGCGACGACCACCACGGCGATGCCGATGATCCCGCGCACGATGATCTTTCGTCGATTCGGAGCCAGCGCCGCGTCAGGAACGCGCCCGACCGCCAAGGCAGGAAACGGCCCCACTGAATTCGTCGACATCAGCTCCTCACTGGGCGAGCCGCACGGGCAGCTCGCCACCGATCAGGGTTTGTAAGGCCACCTGCTGCTCGAGGATCGCCTGCTCGAGGCTGATCCTCTCGATGCGCTTCGCCAGCAGGGATGCCTGCAGACCAGCGAATGCCAGCGCGTTGATGTTGTGCTCTCTGAACGCCGCATCCGATTTCTCGGCGGCGCGGGCAAGCTCGGCCACTCCAGCGTCGACGTCTCGCAACTGGCGCCGATTGATGCGCTGCTCAGCGAGAATTCGATCGATGCCGCTGTTCGCTGCGTTGAGGCGCTGCTCGTACTCCACGAACAGTTGCTGGCGCGTGGCCTCCTCGATGGCGATCGCACCGCGATTGCGGTTGAAGAGCGGCAACAACAAGCTCACGCCCATTCCGGCAGTGCGGACGCTGGTGGCGTCGCTCGCGCGACTGAAGTCCACGCCGACTCCTGGAAACTGCATCAGGACGGCAAGCCGCAATCGCTGCTCTTCCGCGGCATACCCGGCCTGCAACGCCACCAGATCCGGTCGACGACGAGGGAGGTCGGGCAATAGCCTCCGGACACCGGCCTCGTCGAGCTCGGGAAGTGCGACGTCGCCCACGAGCGGAATCTCGACGTCAGGGCCGATTCCCACGAAGAAGTTCAAGTCGTGGCGGCCCTGGCTCATCAAGCGCTCGAGGTCATTGACCTGACGGCTGACGTCCTGAAGCGCGACCATGTACGGCGTCACGGCATCGAGCGTCAGTAGGCCGCGCTGGAGGGCAGTCTGCGTGAGGCCGTTGCGAGTCCCGAAGAGTGTGCGGGTCTGCAACAGGATTTCCATGAGTTGCCGCTCTTGCGTAAGCCGGACGAACAACTGCCGCGCCTGCGCGACGACCTGCCATTCCATCCACAGCAGGTTGAGGTCTGTCTTGCGCGCGTCCTGCCCAGCGGCCGCGCGACGCGGCGCGCGGGTGAGCATGCTGATGATGTCGAACGACAGGGTGAAGGTCTTTGCGAGTGTGGTGCCCGGCTGCCCGGCATCGGGCCGATCGACGTGCGCCCCAAACCGCGGATCAGGAAGCAGACCGGCGGCGAACGCCTGCGTATGCGCGACACCGGCGGCCGCGCGCGCGATCTTGAGATCGGGATTGTTCACCACCGCGAGCATGGCGACCTCGGTGATGTCGAGTCCGTCCGAAGGATCGAAGCGATGCGCCGCGAGCTCGGGCAGCGGCATCGTCTGCGGATCGATCGAGAGCGCCGGAATGTTGCCCGGTAGGGTCGCCCGCGTGCCGAGCGGTTGCGCGTGGTATTTGGCGCAGCCGGCCAGCGAGGTGGCGAGGACGACCAGAATCGATGTGTTCCTCATGCGCGAAAGCTCTCTCCCGCCGTCGCGGTGCTCTTGACAGTCGTTGTTGAACGAGGTTGTGCAAGATGAGGGCAATACGATTCAACAACCGTCGGCAAGACGAGAGCTTCCATCCTGAACACATTGGCTGCAGTCCCGTGCCGGAGCATCCATGCGCCCTATCCATCGCCTACTCGTTGCGCTTTCCCTCGTGAGCGCGAGCACCGCGTTCACGCTCGCGTGCGGTCGTCGCGAGGGTGAAGTGCAGGAATCAGCGGTTACCGCGGCGACGCAGTTTGCGCTGAGCGCGACACCACTGGGGCCGATTCCTCCCGACGACTCCCTGGCTCGACCGAAGTCCCTCCATCAGGTCGGAGTACCGGTCGCACTGACGCGCTTCGTGACGCCATCAGACAATCCGCAGACGCCGGAGAAGATCGCACTCGGCGAGAGGCTGTTCTTCGATGGCCGGCTGTCGGCCAACGGAACTGTCGCCTGCGCCAGCTGTCACGATCCGCGACTCGCATTCACTGACGGACGGGCGGCATCGGTCGGCTTCGCGAACCGCGTGGGCCAGCGCAATGCGCCGACGGTACTGAATGCCCTTTACAACAAGACGCAGTTCTGGGATGGCCGTGCAGCCACGCTCGAGCAACAGGCCGGTCTGCCGATCGTGAATCCCGTCGAGATGGGACAGCCCACACTCGACTCGGCCGTCGCGCGCGTTGCTGCCGTGGCCGAGTATCAGGGGAAGTTCCGTAGTGCCTTTGGGCGTCGGCCGAATGGACCCGATCTCCTGCGCGCTATCGCGTCTTACGAGCGCTCGCAGGTGAGCTTCGATTCTCCATTCGATCACTTCATGGCGGGTGAGAAGAACGCGATCGACGCGTCCGCCAAGCGCGGCTGGCTGCTGTTCAATACCACCGGCCGCTGCAACAAATGCCACGCGCTCACGGATACGACGAGCCGGCCCACGACCTTCAGCGATGACACGTTTCACAACATCGGAGTTCAGATCATCCGGCATCGTGTCGTCGAGCTCGCGCGGCAGGCAGAGCAACTCGTCGCGCGAGGCGATACGATCGCCATCGACCAGGCGGCGATCCTCACGCCGATGTCCGCGCTCGGGCGCTTCCTGATCACGAGGAACGACTCAGATATCGCCTCATTCAGGTCGCCCGACCTGCGCAATGTGATGGTGACCGCACCGTACTTCCACGACGGCTCGGCGGCGACGCTGTGGGATGTCGTCGATCACTACAACAAGGGCGCTGGAACACACAATCCATTTCTCGATCCGGACATTCAGCCGCTCGCCCTTCACGAACGGGACATCGACGACCTCGTCGCGCTGATGGCGTCGTTCACGAGTCCGAGCTACAAGGACCTGGCGGCTCGCGAGCTTGCGCGCCAACGGCTGCTCTCGAGGACGTCGCGACCGCAACGCGATTCGCTGAGAGCGTTCGGCCCCAGACCCGTGCAACCCAAACCGCCCACAATCGATAGGAGCAACAAATGATGGACGTCGGATTCATTGGACTCGGTACGATGGGGTCGCGCATTGCCGCGAACCTCGTCAAGGCAGGCTTTAGCGTCCGCGTATGGAATCGATCGCGCGCCGCCATCGACGAGCTCGCGCGCGTTGGCGCTCGACCCGTGGAATCGGCACGCGAAGCCTTCAGCGGAGACGCCGTGATCTCAATGCTCGCCGATGACGACGCCATACGCGAGGTGATCGTGCCGCTGCTCGACGATGCACCAAAGGGCCTGGTGCACGTGAACATGTCCACGATCGCGGTCGCGTCCGCGCGGGACCTGGCCACGCAGCACACAGCGCGGCAATTGGCCTACGTGGCCGCGCCTGTCTTCGGGCGCCCTGAACTCGCTGCCGTGGGAAAGCTCAATGTCGTCGTTGCCGGGGACTCGACCGCCATTGCGCGCGTGGAACCGCTGCTCGACGTGATCGGTGAGCGCGTGTGGCGTATGGGCGACAAACCCGAGCGCGCAAATGTCGTCAAGCTCGCCGGTAATTTCATGCTCGGCGCGGCCGTTGAAGCCATGGCCGAGGCGTCGGCAATGGCATGGCGCCACGGCATCGCACCGGCCGATCTGCTCGACGTGCTCACGAACGGCGTATTCACGTCGCCCGCGTACAAGACGTACGGCGCCTTGATCGCCAAGGAACACTATGATCCGGCCGGCTTCCGGCTTTCGCTGCTGCTCAAGGACCTTCGGCTCGCGCTCGCAGCGGCTGACTCCAACGCCGTACCCATGCCGTTGGCCGACGTCGTACACGAAGCGCTCCTCGACGCGGTTGCACACGGCGATGGAGATCGCGATGTTGCCGCGCTGGCGAAGGTGGCGATGCGCCGAGCGGGGCGTGAAGTTGCACAAGGGGTCCAGACCTGATCGTCAGGAGTACCGATGTCCGCCAAAGATGAGGACGACATTCGTCGCGCGAAGGAAAGTGAAATGGCCGCCGACCACAACGCCCGCGGTCCGCGTGATGAACAGCACGGCGCAATCCACGGCAGGCATTCGCCCGAGCAGATGAACGCGTGGGAGATCGCCAAGATCGATCTCTCGAGCGAACAGAAGATCGAGCACGAGATGGTCGCAGAAAAAGGTGAGCCGCCTGCGTCGCTGGCCGACGAAGCCAGGCACGGGGCCGACGTAGTGCCGACGCCCCCGGCAGAATTCACCGGCGAGCGCATCGTGATAGGAAAGCGCGCGCCGTACGCGGCAGGCATTCCGGCTGACGTCCAGTCCATGAAGTACGCGTACCAGAACATGGGCGCAGTGAAGGGGGCGCGGATGCTCCTTCAACTCAACCAGACCGACGGTTTCGATTGCCCTGGATGTGCGTGGCCCGATCCCCCTGCCGGTGAGCGCGCACACACCGAATTCTGCGAGAATGGCGCAAAGGCGGCCAGCGAGGAGAACACCCGCAAGCGCATCGAGCGGGAATTCTTTCGCGAACACAGCGTGGCCGAACTGTCTCAGCGGAGCGATTACTGGCTGGCGCAGCAGGGACGTGTCACCGAACCGATGGTCCTTCGCTCGGGCGCAACGCACTACGAGCCGATCTCATGGGATGATGCGTTCACCTTGATCGCGAGCAGGTTGAACGCCCTCGACGATCCGAATGAAGCGTCGTTCTACACGTCGGGGCGCACGGCCAACGAGACGGCGTTTCTCTACCAGCTGTTCGTTCGCCAGTTCGGCACCAATAACCTGCCCGACTGTTCGAACATGTGTCACGAGTCGAGCGGCACCGCGCTCACCGATTCCATCGGCATTGGCAAAGGCACGGCGACGCTCGATGATGTGCACGACGCAGGTGTCTTCATCGACCTGGGCCACAATCCGGGCACCTGCCATCCGCGCATGCTGACGGCGCTCCAGCTCACGAAGCGCAACGGCGGGAAGATCATCGCCATCAATCCGCTCCCGGAAACGGGACTCATGCGCTTCCAGCATCCGCAGCAAGTACTGCAGGTGCTGACGGGACGGAGTACGCAGCTCGCCGATCTTTTCCTCCCCGTTCGCATCAATGGCGACGTCGCCATCCTGCAGGGAATCATGAAGGAGATGCTCGCGGCCGAAGACGCCGCGCCGGGCACGGTGTTCGACCACGAGTTCATCCGCCAGCACACCGTTGGGTTCGAGCCGTACATCGCGAAGCTCCGCCTTGCCGACTGGGACATCATCGTCGAGGAGAGCGGCATCGCTCGCGAACAGATCGCCGAGGCGGCGCGCATCGTGATGAGCTCCGATCGGCTGGTAGTCGCATGGGCGATGGGTCTCACACAGCACAAGAATGCGGTGAGCTCCATTCAGGAGTGCATGAACCTCCTGCTGCTCAAGGGGGCCATCGGCCGGAAGGGTGCGGGTGCACTCCCGGTGCGCGGTCACAGCAACGTGCAGGGCGACCGCACGATGGGAGTGTGGGAGCGTGTGGCGCCGCCGTTTCTCGACGCGCTCGGGAAGGAGTTCGACTTCACCCCGCCGCACAAGCACGGCTATGACGCCGTCGAGACGCTTCGCGCGCTGCACGCCGGCAAGGTGAAGGTCTTCTTCGCCATGGGTGGCAACTTCCTTTCGGCCACCCCCGACACCGAGTACGGCGCGGCCGGGCTGCGGCGGTGCACCCTCACGGCGCACGTGGCAATCAAGTTGAACCGCTCCCATCTCGTCACCGGCGAGGAAGCACTGATCCTTCCGACTATCGGCCGGTCAGAGCGCGACATACAGAACGGCACGCCGCAATTTGTGTCGGTCGAGAACTCGATGGGGATCGTGAGCAAGTCGGAAGGTAGACTCGATCCTCCAGAAGGTGATCTGCTCTCCGAACCGGTGATCGTCGGACGCCTGGCCCGAGCCACGCTCGGCGCGCGGTCAACCGTGGACTGGGAAGGGCTCGTCGCCGACTACGATCGTATCCGCGACTGCATATCGCGCGTGATTCCCGGCTTCGACGATTTCAACGCGAAGGTGCGTGTGCCGGGAGGCTTCTATCTCCCGAATCTTCCGCGCGACAAGCGCGAGTGGAGCACTCACTCGGGAAAGGCAACCTTCACCTGTCACGACATTCCGCGCACGACGCTCGAGCCTGGCCAGCTCGTGATGATGTCGGTGCGGAGCCACGATCAGTTCAACACCACCGTCTATGGTCTCGACGACCGCTACCGCGGCGTGCACGGCGAGCGGCGCGTCATCTTCATGAATCCGTCGGATGTCGACGAGCGCGGTCTGGCAGCGGGGCAGGTCGTCGACCTCACGAGTCATTTCGAAGGCGAGACGCGCGTGGCCAGGCAGTTCATCGTGGTGCCGTTCGACATACCTCGGAAATGCGCGGCAACATACTTCCCTGAAACGAATGTGCTGGTGCCGGTGAACAGCGTTGCGGCGCGCAGCAACACGCCCACTTCGAAGTACGTCGTCATCACGGTTGCGCCGTCGGCCAGCTCGCGGCGCTTCGACTACGATCGCGTCGAAGGCGCACAGCTCGGCGCGTGACCAGTCGGTGGCTAGCGCGCGCCGGTGTACTCAGGACCGCCTCAACAATTCCCGTCGAGATCGTGATCAGGCCGCCATTGCCATGGAGAGGTGGGCGAGCCGGCGCGCTGGACGCCATGCAGCGTGAAATCGCATCGCATAGAGCGCCCCCGTGCCCGCGGTACTGCGGAACAGCAATTCTCCACCCATGAGCCGCGTGAGGTCGCGTGCAATCTCCACCTCGTCCGTGGCATGTGCATGCTCGATGGGCGCGAAGAGTGAAGGATGCAAAGTGTGCGAAGTCATACTTTCCGTATGCATGACGCGCAGCTCCACGCTGTGCAGGAGCACGGCGGCGGAGAGGAGGACCTGACCTCCGCTCGGCGTCGACTTCACGACGCGGCACGTGAGGTTCATCAGAGCCCACAGCAGCGCGGTGTGCTCGCCGTACACCACCGTGGGTGCATGCTCGCAGTCAACGAGGAGCGAGACATCGCCAGCGACGGCGAACGGCTGGACGATCGCGTGCACCTCGTCAAGCAGCTCGCGCACGGGAACATCGGAGAGCTGAAGGGCCACGCCACGCTCCGCCCGGCGAGAGAGAGAGAATATGGCGCCGACTACGGCGGCGAGATGGTCGTTGTGGCTGGCGGTGCGCGTCAGGTGCGCGCGGTGAGTTGGTGAGCGCATGACAGTTCTCCTCGCGAGAAACGGGTTACGCTTGAGTCTAGGGATTCCAGGCGCCACCGGCATTCCCGGTGATGGGAGTCTTCGTGCTACCCTATCCGGGTAACGCGAGTCGGTGGGCGCACCGCGATTGCCGCAGTGTCGCCCACCGGTAGATATCCAGCACGCGTTGTCGCGCGACTGCAATCACGGGCCCGATGCCACCGTCGCAGGCGACGGCTGCGGGAATTTCGCGACGATCGCCGTCACCACGCCCTGCAGCTGGTTCGTGTACGTGGTCGGATCCGTGGAGACCGGCTCGACTCCCTGGCCGCGCCACAGGAGCTCATTGGTGCGTGGGTCCGTGACGTCGACGATCACCTGACCCTGCGTGTAGGTATTCACACTGGCGGTCGCACCTTGATAGAACGGGCCGCCAGAGTAGCCGGCGCCGTAGTACGGCCACGCCCATCCGCGACGTCCCCGATACGAGTATCGCCACGCTGGATCGTACGTCGGGCCCCAGTACGTCGTATCGAACTTCTCCTTCGTGCCGGCATAGTAGGCGACGACGAAGTCAGCGCTCCGCTGCGGCGCCGGCGTATAGCCGCGGCCCTGGAACGCCTGGGTGAGGTCCGTGCGTAGTGCCCGATTGGTGATCGAGTTCTCGAGCATCGGGTCGTTCGTCGCGAGCGGAGTGGCATTGGTCGCGCGCGTCGGTGGCGTGAGTACGTAGAACGAGTGCAGCCCGGAAAGGTTGGCGCCTGGTTCGACGGTTGTCCGGACCGAGACGCCACCACCCGAGCTACACGCAGTGATTGCCGCAATGACCGCGGCGGCGACGAGCAGGTGTTTTGATCGCATGATTCCTCCGATTGTGATGGTCAGCGAAGACACGGCAAGCGCCATGTCAGGTGCGGGGGAATGTCGTCGGATGAGGCGCCGCGTTCTTGAGGCGCGTTGTGGAACGACATTGCTCTTGCCGCGCGGCGAGCTGCGCAATCCGAAACAAGAATCACTCGCGGCGGCGACGCATCTTCGGCAGACAGCACGCTCCGAGGAGAATTGCATGCCCCGAAAAATCTGGTTCAATCTCGTACCTGTCGCCGCGGCGGTGATTGCGCTCGCTGCACTCGCTGCCATTCCATGGACCGCCGACTGGCGGCTCGCCCGAATACGCCTCGATACAGTGGAGACGGTGGCTCCAGCGCGCCGGCTCATGAGCCAATTCGCCTCAGCGGTGGCGCTCGATGCGGCCACGACGAGGAACGAGGCCGACGGCACCACGCCAGAGCGCACACGTCGCCACGATGAGGCGTTGCGCACCGAACGTTCGAGCGATGCTGAGCTGCTGCTGCTCGCGCCGCGCTTGGGAGAGACGCTCGAGCGAGACATCGTGCACCTGCACGCGGTGATCGCGCAGTGGAATGCGCAACGTTCCGTCGATCCGAATGCCGCTGACGAGAGCCTCGCCAACGTGATGACATCGGCGGCGCTGCTCGACTCCGCACTCGCTCGTCGCCAGGAACAGCAACGGACGCGCATTCGCTCACTCGAGTCGATGGACGTCCTGCTGCCGAGTGTGCTCGTGCCGCTCCTGATTGCCGTCCTGCTGGGGATCTACTGGACGGGCCGCCGGATGGCTGCCCTGGCGGCACAAGCGGAGGAGGGCCGTCGCGCGCTCGCTGCGGCGTCAGAGGAACGCGTGACTCTGGTGCGCGGACTCACCCACGACCTGAAGAACGGACTCGGAGCCGCGAGCGGATTCGCGACACTCCTGCGAGAAGAGATTTCGGGTCCACTCACGGCTCGGCAGCACGACCACGTCGAACGCATCGGTCGCATCATCGAACAGACCATTGCTGCCGCGGAGAATGCACTCACCGTCGCACGCGCCGAGGCCGGTTCACTCCCCGTGCGTCGCCATCAGGAGGACATTCGTGCACTCATACTCGAGTCCGCGGCCGACTATGTTGCCGCAGCCGAGCGCGCCGGACTGACGCTTCGCGCGGAGTTCACCGAGGATCTGCCCTGCGTCGAAACGGATCCGTCGCTCGTGTCGAACATCATCGGCGATCTCCTCTCGAACGCGATCAAGTATACGCCAAAGGGCGGACACATCTGGTTGCGAGCGTCGTCGCGCGACTTCAGCGCGCACGAGCGAAATGCAGGTCATTGGGTCGTGGCCGAAGTCCGCGACACGGGCCCGGGCATTCCAGCGGCGCTCCGGGAGCAGGTGTTCGATGAGTTCTTTCGCGCTCCCGACGCCAGCGCCGCGACAGCCGGCCAGGGGATAGGCCTCTCGATGAGTCGGCGTGTCGCGCGGTTGCTTGGAGGCGACCTCACACTCGCGAGCGAGGAAGGGAAGGGTTCGACATTCACGCTATGGCTTCCGGGGCCGTCGTCGCCTGCCATGTCACCGCGAGCCGTAGCGTAGCCGGTCACGTCGGCGAGACTGCGCTGATGATGTAGAATTCCCGACATGACAACGCGCTTCACTTTCTTCGCCGCGACGCTTCTCATTCCTGCGGCCGCGGCATGTTCCCCGAAACAGGTGTCGACACCCGCGCCTGTGGATGCCAGACTCGCGCGGGGGCTCGCCATAGCCGACTCGCTTGTCCGTGCCGCAGTCGGCACGTCGACCGCCGGTGCCGTGCTCGTCGTCTCCAAGGACGGACGCATCGTGAAGGAGACGGCGTATGGCTTCGCGCAGCGCAACGACTACGCGATGCACGGCCTCGACCAACCCGTTCCGATGCGGACGTCGACGGTATTCGACCTCGCGTCGGTGACGAAGGTGATGGCGGGGACGAATGCGATCATGCTGCTCGTCGATGAAGGGAAGGTGGACGTCGATGCGCCGGTGTACACCTACCTGCCGGACTTTCGCGGCGTACACCTCGACAGCATCCGCGTCCGTCACCTACTGCAGCACTCGGCGGGACTCGTCCAATGGCAACCGTTGTACTACTCGGCGAGCAACAAGGCGCAGACGTATCAGGTCATCCGCAACATGCCGCTGCAGTGGGGCGTTGGTGAAGGGCGCCATTACAGTGACCTGAGCTTCATGCTCATCGGCTACATCGTCGAGCGTGTGTCCGGCCAGTCGCTCGACGCGTTTCTCGCGCAGCGGCTGTACGGACCACTCGGCTTGCCGACGATCGGTTTCAATCCAAAGGCGCGCGGCATCACGGAGCTGGCGTCGACGGAGCAAGGGAACGTGTACGAGAAGCACATGGTCTTCGATTCGACGTTCGCCTACAAGTATCGCGGCGACCCCATGTCGTGGAATGGCTGGCGACAGTATGTGTTGTCCGGCGAAGTGGATGACGGCAATTCGTGGTATGCCAATGGCGGAGTGGCGGGCCACGCAGGCCTGTTCGCGACGGCGCGCGAGCTGAGCGTGCTGCTCGACTTGCTGATCGACCGTGGGTCGTCGGGTGGACGACAGCTCATCAAGCCGGAAACCGTGAGCGGGTTCCTCACGCGCGATCAGTACAACAACTATCTCGGATGGCAGTGGCCGGCATATCTGCCCGAGGGCAGCTTCTCACATACGGGCTTCACGGGGACGTACGTGCTCGGCGTGCCGAGTCAGCACTTGTCGATCGTGCTGCTGACGAATCGTCAGAACATGGGGACGGACGCGAGAGGATATTTCCCCAACCTCACGCCGCTGCAAGAGGCTGTGGCCCGAGCCATCGTGCTCGGTCGATAGCCTCTGTTGGATACCAGCCCGATCCTTCAATCTCGGCGGCATCGTCCGCAGCATCGCCGTGCAACCGCTACCACAGCTATGAAAATTGTCCGGAGTGGCGGAACCACGGAACAGCATTACCTGCCTGACACGGATGAACAGACGCGGACAACTGCACGGATTTACACTGATACTACGGAAACAATACCCTTCTGCGCTCGAGGCAATGCGCGCCACGCACACAAAAAAAGGCTTTGATTTCGCGGCGTAGAGTATTGCGAACTCCGTTTGAAAGATCCGCGTAAATCCGTTCGACATCCACGGCTGTTCATCCGCGTGCGCTGTAGCAGTTCGTAGTTCCTCGTAATTCAAGTCAGTCAGTTGCCGTGCCTACAGCGTAACGCCGCCAGCGGCCTCCTTGGCGACGAGAGACGCGCGCCGTTCGGACATTGCCGTGCGCAGCAGCGTGATGGCGGTGTAGACGACGACCACCACGACCAACCACCGCACGACGACGACGTCCATCGATTTGACGATGAGTGCGGCGATGAGCACCGCCGGCACACCACCAACCATCAGGCCGACCACGGCGCGGGCATCGAAGGCACGGAGGCGAATGAAGCGCACACTCGCCGTCGGCATGAGGAAGGCGCACGAACCCATCATGATCGGGAAGGCCGCCTTGGGATCCATGCCGAGCATGTAGATGAGGATCATGCAGGGCCCGTAGAGTCCGATGCCGAGCGGCATGAGGGCGCCGAGTACGAAGTTGCCCGCGAGTCCAATGGCGAGCTTCATCCCCTCGAGCTTGAGCAGCGTTCCACCAATGGGATTGAGGCTCAGCTGCGTCATGACTGCCGTCGTCGCAAAGACGAGCAGGGCAATGCCCATCCCGATCTGCACCTTCTGTCGCGGCCAGCCCGACACGACTCCCGCGCCGATCCAGGAGCCGAGGACGGCGGCGACGATCATCAGTACCAGCGTCACGGAGTCCACGGGAACGATCTGCGTGAAGATGTATGCCTGTGCAATAGTTGCCAACGTATGTCCAACGTTGAGCGTGCCGGGAATCTTCTCGTCGGGGACCATGCGCCACTGGCGGAAGGTGGCCGTCGTCGTGGCGAAGGAGCCGATGCCGAACGTGTCGAAGAAGTTGGTGACGAAGCCGGTAAGCAGACCACCTTGCGTGGGCGCCACGCGCTCTCCGGTCTCCGCGGAGACTTGGCGAAGGCCACGGATGACGATCACCAGATAGAGGACCGTGGTAATTGCGAGTGCGCCGAGCAGGATCGTTTTCAGGTCGACGTTGGGCATGGACTCGAAGGCAGAAGAGGTGTGGCGGCAGAGCGAGCGATCGTGCCGATATCGTAGTGGATACAGCGCGACACGGCCGCAGGCAATAAGGCATGGAAATCGCGGCGTTTCTTCGCGGATCAGGCGTGAAAAGTACTGGCGTCTCGAGTGGGCATTCCACATACTGCGGAAGCCGCGTTCGACGCTCGACGTCCGCGCGCTGGATCCGGCTTTCGTCTTCATCGGCCCTCAGGGGCCGGGAGCGCCTCATGCGATTCAGCAGAATCCTTCTCGGTAGCGCGGTCGTCGGTGGTTTGCTCACCGCGTGTGTCCACCAGGGCGCACAGGCACCGGCGAACGGCGGTCACGACCTCATCACTGCGGACGAGCTCGAAGCCGCGGGTGCCAGCACGCTGTACGAGGCGGTCGCGAAGTTGCGTCCGCACTTCCTCAAGCCACGAACCGTGTCCGCGTATGGCCGGCCGGCCACCAGTCCGCTCATGCTCTACGTGGACGGCGAGCGGATGGAAAGCATCGACGACCTTCGGCACCTTCTCCCGCCCGGCGTGCAGGAAGTCCGCTTCTACGAACCGCAGATCGCGAACCTTCGCTTTGCGCGGTACAACAATGCGGGCGGCGCCATTGCCGTCGTTCTCAAACAGACAACGGGTACGAATCAGTGACGCCATTGAAGCTCGACACGCCTCACATGACACGTCGTCTCTTCGTCGCCGTGACGGTCGCGATGCTTGCCTCGGCGTGCGCGTCAGGGGGAACGCAGGCGACGACGTCGCAGCGCAATGTCATCACGAGTGAAGAGCTCGGCCGCGCTGGCGACGTCAGCGTCTACGATGCGCTGCTGCAGATACGGCCGAACTTTCTACGTTCGCGCTCCGGCCCCAGCACGGCGACACTTCCGCAACCGGTACAGGTCTACATCAGCGGAATGTTGATGCCGGGGATCGATCATCTCAAACAGGTGATGGTCAGAGGCGTGAAGGACGTCACCTTCCTCGAACCGCAGCAGGCCATCGCTCGATTCGGAGGCAACAACACGGGCGGTGCGCTCGTCGTGGTCCTGATGTAATCGAGGCACGCATTACGAAAAAAGGGTTTCCGGGAATTTAAGGAAACGCCCGCGATGACGTCTGCTTCTTCGTAGAGACCCGCGCAGCACTCCCTGAAATTCCGAAGAATCAAGAACACCAACAGCAACCGCATGACTTGAATCATGCGAATTGTGTGGAATTTGCTCCGTCGGATGTCTGAGAGGTCTCGCGCCTGTCAGGTCTCGCACGCCAAGAGGACGTTCGATCCCCGAATGATGGACACTTTCTCGGCGCTGTGATGCAATTCGTCTTTCAATTCACATGATTCAAGTCAGGTCGTTGCTGTTTTGCTGGGGGCTCCGTGATTACCGGGAGACGCTCGCAATCCCGCCCACTGCTTCTCAAGAGTTCTCCGGTTCGGC
>JAQBPV010000267.1 GCA_028287345.1 Gemmatimonadota bacterium | reverse complement strand
CGCACACTGTCGATGAGCACGGCCGAGCGCTCGATCGTCGGCGAGGCCGGATCGAGGCTCAGCGTCCACGCCGTCATCACCGCGAGTGCGAAGATGCCGCCGCCGATCATCAGGTTGCGCTTGGTCTTGGGCCTTGGAGCTCTTGCGACATCCATCAGTCAACTGCCTCTCAGTCGTAGCGTAGCGCGTTCATCGGATCCACGAGCGCCGCCCGACGCGCGGGGATGAACCCCGCGGCAAGAGCCACACACGCGAGCAGTACGACCGCGAGCGCCATCGCCGTTGGGTCGTGTGCCTCGAGTTGGTACAACATCGACCGCGCAGCGCGCCCGAGTCCCAGTGCGGCGGCGATACCGATCACGCCACCAATGATGAGCATGACGCCCACCTGGCGCATCACCATCGCGCGCACTTTCGCGCTGTTGGCGCCGAGTGCCATCCGGACGCCGATCTCGCGGGTACGCTGCTGAACCGAGTACGAGAGTACGCCGTACAACCCCACTCCGGCAAGCAGCGTGGCCAGCAGCGCGAACGCGCTGGACAGAATCGAGATCATCCGGTCGAGGAACACGTTCTCCTTCACCTGCTGGTTCATCGTCTTGAGCTCCTCGACAGGCAGGCTCGGATCGATGCGCTTCATGGTGGCGCGCAGCGTTCCGAGCATCTGCTCGGGTGGCAGCGACGACTTGACGTAGAAGAAGAGATTGCCGGCGCGCGCGTCCTGCCGCCACGGACGATAGAACACCGGAGGCACGGAGTCCTTCACCTGGCTGTACTTCACATTGCGCACGAGCCCGACGATCTGGACGTTGAGCGAGTCGTTGTCGCCGTCGCCCATGAACTTGCCGACGACGTCGTTGCCCATCTTGAACTTCTTCGCGAACTCCTCGTTCACGATGGCGACGCGCTGCCCACCGAGTGCGTCACTCGCCGTGAACTCGCGGCCCGCGATGAGCTTCACGCCAAAGGTCTTGAAGTAGTCGGCCCCGATCTGGTTGAACCTCGCCCCGCAGTCGACGTCCGGGCCGCACTGGTAGCCTTGCACGTGCACGTTGTTGCCCCAGTTGTCGCCGCTGAGCAGCGGGACCATGCCGTCCGACACGCCGATGACGCCCGGGATGCCGGCGAGCTCCGTCTCCACGCGGTTGAGGAGCACGGCGCTTCGCGCGCTGTCATAGCCTGCGCGCACCGGCACGATCTCGAAGGTGGCGATGTTGTCGACGATCAGGCCGAGGTCGACCTTGCTGACGTTCATGAGGCTCTTGAGGAAGAGCGCCGACATGATCAGCAGCCCCATCGAGAGCGCGATCTGCGCGGTCACGAGTCCAGTGCGGAAGCGCGCAGCCGAACGTCCGCCGGCGATCTGTCCAGCGCCCGCCCGAATGGCGCTGATCAGGTCACTGCGCGTGCTGTGCATCGCCGGAAAAAGCCCGAATACGAGACCGGTGACGATGCTCAACCCCGCCGAGAACAAGATCACCGCGGGACTGATCGAAAACTTCATCGTCTCGGCCGCTTCAGGAGGCAGAAGCGCCGCGATGACGCTCAATGTCCATTGCGCCACGAGCAGCGAGGCCACGCCACCCACGAGCGACAGCATCACGCTCTCGGTGAGCAGTTGTGCCATCAGGTGCCGCCGCGTTGCGCCGAGCGCGAGACGAACTCCCATCTCGGTCGCGCGGCCTGCGCCGCGCGCCAGGAGCAGGTTCGCGATGTTCGCGCAGGCGATGAGAAGCACGACCCCCGTCACCGAAAAGAGGAGGACGATCGGCGTCTTCGCTTCGCGGTGGATGGAGCTCTGGCCGCGCGCGCCGGGTGCGAGGAGGAGCTTCTTGTTCTTGAAGCCCAGCATCGTCTTGTCGCTCATGCCTGCCTGCAGCGGCGCTTCGACGTCGTTGATGATCGGCTTGTAGACGGCGTTCGCTGCGGGATCTGCCGCCTGGATCGTGATGCCGGGCTTGAGGCGCGCGAAGAGGTAGATCCAGTAGTTGCGGCGATCTTCCCACCGCGTGAAGCGCTGCACTTCGCCGCGCATGGAAATCGGGAGGTAGACGACCGGCCGTGCGCCGGCGGTCGTTCCCTCGAAGCCTTCCGGCGCAACGCCGATGATGTTGAACGACTTGCCGTTCACGATGATCGTCTGGCCGACCACTCCCGGCGCCTTGCCGTACTTGTCCTCCCAGAACTTGTGACTGATGACAGCCACGAAATTCGCACCGATGACCTTGTCGTCGTCGGCATTGAGAAGGCGGCCCTGCGCCGCGCCGAGGCCGAGCACGGGGAAGTACGATCCGCTCACCAAGGCGCCTTCGCCGGTCATCGGCTCGTTCCTGACACTCAGCGAAACGCCAAAGATGCGATGTGCGGCCACGCCCGTGAATGGCGAGTTCGCCTTCTCGAGGTCGCGAAACATCGGATAGCTGAACACCTCTTCGCAGCTGCCCGACTGATTGCACGAGTTGGAGCCAGGCATCGGCCCAGGAGCCGAGAGGTTCACCAGCTCACTCGGCGCCGGCACTGGCAGCGCGTGCCAGAGCAACTGGTCGAACATCGAGAAGATGGCCGCGTTGGCGCCGATGCCGAGTGCGAGGGAGAGCACGGCGATGGCGGTAACGAATGGGGTCTTCAGCAACATCCGAGCGGCCAGCCTGATATTTCGCATCGGGATACGGAGAGGGCCGGGAGAGAGGGGGTAACGCCGCGTTGGACAGCGGCGAACACCCGAAGGTTGGCCTTTTCCGGTACGGCGAGCCAGCGCCGCTTGTTTCAGCCGTCTATAGAGCAAGGGCAAAGCAACCGAAGGGAACGGATTTCACCTTTTTCCGCCTACCTCCCGAACCGCGCCCGAATCCACTCCGTGATGAGCGCCAGCGCACTCGGCGCGAAGGTCTCAGCGATGCGTTCGTACTCGATGACCGACCCTGTTTCGGCCGTCTGGAACAGGTGGTTGAGCCCCGCCAGCTGCTGAACGGTGACATCCCGGTTGTCGGCCAGCGCGACGCGGATGGCTGCGAGGTTTTCTTCCGGCGACACCTGGACGTCCTTCGCGCCGTTGATCGCCAGCACGGGCACGCGCAGCCGTGAGAGAAATGGTCCCGGCTCGTACTTGATGAAGTAGCGCATCCACGTGGTCGTGAACACGCCGGCGATGGCGTCGCGCTGCGCCTCGGTGGCGCCAAGCATCTCCAATCTGTCGCTGGGGAGCGCGCGACGAATGGCGTCAATCGCCGCCTGCGAGTCGGGCGCTGCACGAACTGCGTGCAGGATGTCGCGTACGATCGGCTCCGACCTGTCGAGCATTTCGTCCGACGCACCCTGTGAGCGCGCAACCAGGCGCCGTTGCGAGAGCAGCAGCTGAACGGCATTGGTGCCCGGTCCGGCGAGCAGGACGAGAAACGCGACGCGATCGTTGCTCGCGGCCGCGATGGGTCCGATCATCCCGCCTTCGCTGTGTCCCATGAAGCCGATCGCGTTCCGCTTGATGTCGTCACGGTCGGCGAGAAAGCGGAAGGCCGAGTTCGCGTCGGTGGCAAAATCGGCGGACGTCGCCTTCGCGTGATTGCCACTCGAGGACGCGACGCCGCGATCGTCGTAGCGAAGGACGGCGATACCGTTGCGCGAGAGATGGTCGGCGAGCACGGCAAATGGCTTGTGGCCGAAGAGCGACTCGTTGCGATCCTGCGGTCCGGATCCCGTGATGAGGATGACGGCCGGAAATGGACCGCGACCTTCCGGGACGGTCAGCGTTCCGGCGAGTCGCACCGATGCATCGTTCGGGTTGACGAAGGAGACATCCTCGGCGCGATAACCTTTCGCGACGACGGGTTCCTGCGTGCGCGTGCGCGCGCCCGTCGCTCTTGGGTCGCGCGTGAAGGTGACCTGAGTGCCGGGTTGTCCTTGCCTCGACCACTGCCCTTCCAGCGTTCGATTCTCGTAGCGCAGCGTGCTCCTGAACTCGACCTGCGCATCGGGCACGCGGAACTGCACCGTGTCGCCTATTCTGTCGAACTGCTGTACGGCGAGACCGAAGGCACCGAGATCGGGCGAGTCCAAGGTCGCGCCCGTTCCGCGCGCCGTCGTGCGAACATAAAGAATGAGGCGAAGGTTCATCGTATCGCGGCGGAGTATCGCTCTCCACGTGCCGTCGAGACCGACGATGCTCTTGAGTGCTGGAGGCGCGCCGCGCTTCAGCAGCAACGGTATCGCCATCCCCTGTCGGAAGACGCCGGACCACGTCTGCTCGGAGTCCTTCCATTCGCCCTCGTACGATGCGCCGATGGCCGCGATGGTGAAGGCGAGCTTGTTCGCGGCGGCTGTCACCGTGGTGAACGGAATTCGTTGTCCGGCGGCTTGGTCGAGGCTCTCGAGATCGCCGCTGTAGCTGCCATCGGTATTCGCACGAATGCGAATGACGAGTGCCAATGCTCCGCTCGGCGTGGTGAGAACACCTGTCCATTCGCCAACAGCGGACTGCTGGGCGCCGGCTGCCGTGAGTGGACCGGCGACGAGCGTGGCGACGCACACGGTTCTCAGGATGTTCTTCATGCTCGCTGACATGGTCGGCTTTGAGTTGTATCGCCTAGATGTGCTAATGCGTGCCGCACAGAGGATACAAGAAAAGACGACTGCCTGACACGGATAAAAGACGCGGAGAACTGCCGGATTTCCACGGATACGGCGGAACGACTTTGCAGTTCTGTCTATCCGCGAAAATTCGGCACTTATCCGTGTCTGTTCATCCGTGTCAGGCAGTTGTGTGGTTCCGCTGTACTCGGACTGTCCGATTCTGGGACGACGATTCGCGCACCCGGACAGTCCTAGTCAGGAGTTGATTCGTAACTCCCGACCATACAACGACTTGGCCGCGCAAAGCTGCGGCCCCTCCATTGCCTTGGTACACGGTATCTCCCTTCAGCCTCCGTGGTCAGGAATGGACGTCGTCCGAGCACCAAAGCCCAAGACAACGCGCAACGCCCTCATCGGTGCCGGCATACTCCTGCTCACCGTCATCTCCGTGGCCGTGGCGCGACTGGGCCCAGCGTCACCGACGACGGACGGCGCCGCGCTCGTGATGGACTCCGTGCGACGGGGCGACATGGTCCGTGAAGTCCGCGGCCCGGGCACACTCGTCCCCGAGCACAGTCGGTGGATCACCGCGCAGACCTCGGCGCGCGTCGAGCGACTGTTGTCGCAGAGTGGTCAGACCGTCACCGCCGGCAGCGTTCTGCTCGAGATGTCCAACCCCGATCTGCAGATCCAGGCGATGCAGGCCGACCAGCAGGTGCGACAGGCACAGATCGACCTGCTCAACCTGAAGACGACTCTCCGCAGCCAGATGCTCACGCAGGAGGGAGTCGTCGCGAGCATCAAGACACAGAACGTCACGGCGCAGCAGGAGAAGCAGGCGGCCGAACAACTCGAGAAGCAGCGGCTGATGTCGACGTTCGAGGTGACGTCGAAGAAGGCGCAGGCCGCAGAGATGACGACGCGGTTGCGCATCGAGCAGGAGCGTCTCGCATTGATGGGCCGAGCGATCGACTCGCAGATCGCCGTGCAAGGCTCACAGGTGGAACAGCTCAAGGCGATCTCGCAGAGTCAGCACAACAGGCTGTCGTCGCTCTCGGTGCGCGCGCCAGAATCAGGTGTCCTTCAAGACCTCACGGTGCAACTCGGTCAGTGGGTGCCCGAGGGAACCACGCTCGCGAAAGTCGTACAGCCCGACAAGCTCAAGGCTGTGCTTCGCATTCCCGAATCGCAGGCGAAGGATGTCATCGTCGGCCAGCTCACGTCGATCGACACACGCAACGGTCTCGTGCGAGGTCACGTTTCGCGCAAGGATCCATCGGCTCAAGCTGGAACAGTCACCGTGGACGTCGCGCTCGAGGGTGCACTGCCGGCGGGAGCTGTGCCGGACCTCAACATCGACGGGACGATCCAGATCGAGCGTCTGCAGAACGTGCTCTTCACCGGCCGGCCAACGAGTGGCGCAGGAACCGGCAGAAGCACGCTGTTCAAGGTCGTCGAAGGTGGCAAGGCGGCCGAGCGCGTGCAGGTCGTGCTGGGTCGCAACTCCGTCAACGCCGTGGAGATCATCAGCGGTCTTCAACTGGGTGACAGAGTGATACTCTCGGACATGTCGAACTGGGATTCCGCTAACCGCATCCGACTCAAATAGGGGAACGCACCATGGAACCGCTGCTGAGTCTCAAGGGAATCCAGAAGGTCTTCCTCACCGAGGACATGGAGACGCACGCGCTCTCCGACGTGCATCTCGAGATCTCGCGCGGCGAGTACGTCGCGATCGAAGGTCCATCGGGCTGCGGCAAGACGACGCTGCTCTCCATCCTCGGCCTGCTCGATACGGCGAGTGCGGGAGAGTACCTGCTCGATGGTGCGTCAGTGGCGCATCTCGCCGCCGGCGATCGCGCGCGCGTGCGCAATCGCCAGATCGGATTCATCTTCCAGGCGTTCAACCTCATCGGCGATCTCACCGTCGCCGAGAACGTCGCGCTCCCACTGACGTATCGCGACATGGCCGCGAACGAGCGGAAGGAGCGCACGCACGCAGCGCTCGAGCGAGTTGGCATGTCGCACCGCATGAAGCACTATCCATCGCAGCTGTCGGGCGGTCAACAGCAGCGTGTCGCAGTGGCGCGCGCAGTGGCTGGTGATCCGGCAATTCTTCTCGCCGACGAGCCCACGGGAAATCTCGATTCCGTAAACGGTGAGTCGGTCATGGAACTGTTGCGCGACCTCCATCGCAATGGCGCGACGATCTGCATGGTGACGCACGATCAGCGGTACGCGCAGCATGCGGATCGTTCGATCCACTTGTTCGATGGCCGAGTGCTCGACGAGCAGGCCGCGGTACACGCATAACGGCGAGGACAGATGGACGCCTTCTTCCAGGACCTGCGCTACGCCGTGCGACAGCTCTTTCGCGCGCGCGCCGCGACGCTCGTCGTCATCCTCACGCTCGCACTCGGCATCGGGGCCAACACGTCGATGTTCACGGTGCTGAATGCGCTGTTGTTCAAGCCGGCGCCGGGGAGGGATACGAACCGGCTCGCGTGGCTGAGCAACTCGGACAGAGAAGGGGGTCGTGCCGGCACGATCTCCTATCCCGACTTCGTTGCGTATCGAGAGAACGTCAAGAGCTTCGAAAGTCTGATGGCGTGGAGTCAGGTCGCGCTCTCGCTCGCGGGCGACATGCCCGAGCGCGTGTATGGCTCGGTCGTCAGCGGGAACTACTTCTCGACGCTCGGCATCGTCCCCGCACACGGTCGGCTATTCAGGGCGGACGATGACTCCGTGGCGGGACTCAGGCCGGTGGCGGTGATCAGCCATGATCTGTGGGTGAGGCGATTCGCGTCGAATCCGCGAATCGTCGATAGCACGATCGTCGTCAATGGCCATGCGTTCACGGTGGTTGGTGTGGCACCCGAGGGATTCGGCGGAATCGAATTCGACAATCCGACGGAGATCTGGGTGCCGTTCGCGATGCTGTCGGTGGCGATGCCGCAGGCTGTCGGTCTGCAGAACGATTCACATTCTGGCTGGCTGCAGGCGATCGGCCGACTGGCGACCACCGCAAGCGTCGAGTCGGCGAACAGCGAGGCAAATGTCGTCGCGTCTCGACTCGACGTGGCGTCGCGAGGCCCGGAGCGAAGGAAGTACGCCAAGGTGACGGGCGTACTGGGCGGACTGGCGCCGACCGATCGGACGGAGGTGGCGCCGGTGATGGCCTTGGTGAGCATCGTTCCGCTGCTCGTGCTGCTGATTGCGTGCGCGAATGCGGCGAACGTTCAACTCGCGCGGATGCTCGCTCGCGGGAAAGAGCTCGCCGTGCGGCGAGCGGTGGGTGCGTCGCGCGGCCGGCTGCTGCGTCAGCTGCTCACGGAGTCAGTCGTTCTCTCGCTGGTTGCTGGCGCGCTCGGCGTGATGCTGTCGTTCTGGCTGACGAAGGCAATCGTCGTGATTTCCGACGTTCCCTCGTTCTTCGCAAACTCACTGACGCCGGATCTGCGTGTCCTCGTGGCGACGACTGCACTGGCGATGCTATCCGGTCTGTTCTTCGGAATCGCGCCAGCGCTGGCGGCGAGTCGTCCGCAAGTGGCGTCGGCGCTCAAGAATGATTCGTCATCGACGGTGCTCGGTGGACGCCATCGGCTCCGGAGCTCGCTTGTAGTAGCGCAGGTTGCGACATCGCTGCTCCTCATCGTCGTCGCGGGCTTGTTCACGCGAAGTCTCGCGAAGTCGCTGAACGTCGAGCCTGGCTTCGATGCGCATCGTCTCGCGACGGTGTCGTTCGATCTCGGTATGCTCGGCTACTCCGCTGACGCGCGCGCAGCGTTCGAGAGTCGCGTGCTCGACGAGGCGAAGGCGACGCCCGGCGTCGAGAGCGCGGCGATTGCGACGGTGATGCCGCTAAGCGGAACGTCGTGGGGCAGCGGGATTCTGCCGGAGGGAGCTGCCGACTCGGACCGCGAGATCTCCGCACGCTACACCGCCGTGTCGTCGGGATTCCTGCGGACGATGGGGATTGGCGTCGTGAAGGGGCGCGACTTCGCAATCACGGATCGACTCGCGTCGACACAGGTTGCGATCGTGAACGAAGCGTTGGCGCGGCGGATCTGGCCGGCTCAGGATGCCATCGGCAAGCGCTTCCGCATCGACTCGAAGGATGAGCCGCTGCGTGAAGTGGTCGGAGTGACGAAGACAGGGAAATACGATTCGCTGAATGAGTCGGAGAGCGCGTTCTTCTACGTTCCGGAGCCGCAGCTGACGTCATTGCCGCAAGGATCGCTGTCACTCGTCGTTCGTTCGGCGGGTGATCCGTCGGCGTTGCTTGGTCCGCTGAGCAGGCTCTTTCGCGGATTGGATCCGAACCTCGCGCTCTATCATCTGGAGACACTCGATCAGTCGCTCTCGCGCGCGGTGGACAAACAGCGTGCGGCATCGGGGATGCTCGGCGTGTTCGGTGCGCTGGCGCTGTTGCTCGCCGCGCTCGGGATGTACGGCGTTACCGCGCACGGCGTGACGCTGCGTACGCGGGAGATCGGAATTCGAGTGTCGTTGGGAGCGCGGACGACGGACGTGCTTTCGCTGTTCGTTCGCGAAGGGCTGCGGCTCTCTTTGATTGGCGTCTGTATCGGCTTAATCGCGAGTATCGCGATATCAAAGGTGCTCTCCGCGTTCCTCTTCGGCCTCTCGGCGACTGATGCGCTGACGTTCATCTTCGGCGCGGTGTTGCTCTGCGGCGTGGCGGCGCTGGCGAGCTTCATTCCTGCGAGGCGAGCGGCTCGCATTGATCCGATGGTCGCGCTGCGGTACGACTGAACTGCAGAAGAGCAACCGACGGGAGCGGATTTCACTGATCCGGCAGTTATCCCGGCCGTTATCCGTCAAAATCCGCTCCCTTCGGTTTTCTTTCCGATGTTCACGGTCTGCGCGACCCCAGACTTCGCTTTGGGGCCACCCGGCAGCTTATTTCAGGAATGATCTCTCTCCGCAACATTGAAAAGAGTTTTCCGATCCCGGGCGGCCGCAGTTACGTCCTCCGTCGAATCACCCTCGATATCGCGAAGGGCGAGTTCGTCACCGTCATGGG
>JAQBPV010000254.1 GCA_028287345.1 Gemmatimonadota bacterium | reverse complement strand
GAAAACATAGACCGCCTCGTATGGACGTGGCATGTCCTGGCAATCCTCCCTTTGGACGTAACCAGCCCCCCGCTGGTTTGCCGAAGCGGGAGGAGGGGAAGTTTTTCCGGGCGCCACAGAGGCGTGGACAGCCCAGGTTGTGTAAGCCATTGAAGATAGCCGAGGTAGCCGTCTCCGAGAAGGGGCAGTGCCTCGCTTCAGCATCTCGTCGAGAGCGCCGATACTCGACGGGATTCCCTAACGATGCCGTCGATCAGCCCCTCCCCCGGTCCTCCCGCCGGCCAACCTTCGGCCGACCCAGCGTTCGCAATCTTTCTCGTCGATCCCGCCGGACGGATCGCCGGATGGAGCGCGCACGCCGCACGCCTGTTCGGATACACGGCTGCGGAGGTCATCGGGACGGATCTCTCGCGCCTGTTTCCGCCGAGCGATGAGCCGGACGGGCGACCGTCGCGCGACCTCATCGAAGCGCGCCGAAGCGGACGCGCGGAGGCGCAGACGTGGCTCGTCTCGAAGAATGGAACGCGCGTCTGGGCCGACACGGTCCTCAGCGCGATGCGCGACGAGAGAGGCGCGCTCACCGCCTTCACCTTTCAGGCGCGCGACCTGACGCAGCACAAGGAAGACGACGAGCGCCGTCGGACGCGCGCCGAACAACTGGCCGTGCTCGCGAAGACACGCGAGGAGGTCGCCGCGTTCAGCGTCGACCTCGCGGCACTCCTCGTGCGCATCGCCCTGAGAACGCGGGAGATCACCGGCGCCGACGCCGCGGTGATCGAGCTGCGCGACGGTGTGGGCCAATTCGCGAGAGCGCACGACGGAGAACCCGACCTCGACCTGGCCATAGGCTCCCTGTTGATGCCGCAGGGTGGAGCAACCGTCGGCGCACGGCTGCAGAGCCTCCGCTACGACCACAACCACGAATCGCAGGAAATACTCGCTGACGTCTGCGACCGCTCGGGCGTCGGCTCGTTGCTCGCCATTCCGATCTTGAATGACCGCGCCACCATCGGGTGGCTCGTCGCGCTGGCGCGTTCATCCTCCGCCTTCGACGACCAGCGTGCGGCGACCCTCGCGATGATCTCCACGCTCGCGGGCGGACCAATTGCGCAGGCGCAGGCTGCGGAAACCCGGCGATCGCTCCTTGCCGAACGAGCGCGTGCGCAGGCCGCGCATCGCGAGAGCGAGGCGCGCTTTCGCGCCGCGATGGATGCCTCGCTCGACGCGCTCTTCATCCTCGGTGTAGTGAGGAGCGCCGAAGGGAGAATCATCGACTTCACGCTGCTCGACGCCAATCGCCGCGCCGAAGAGCTCTGCGGACTGCCGCACCAGTCCTATGCTGGCCGGCGCCTCCACTCACTCGCGTCGGCCGCGAACAAGCTCGCACCGTTCTCGGTGCTGGCAGACGTGGTGGAGACGCGCCAGCCCATCGAACAGGAGCGCGCGTCGGTCGGCGTCGACGGCCACACCCGCTGGATCCAGGAGCAGATCGTCCCACTCGGCGATGGTGTGACTGTGACTGTCCGCGATGTGACCGCACGCGTGGAGGCGGACGCGGAGGTGCGTCGCGCGCGTGAGACGGCCGAGAAAGCGAATCTCGCGAAGACGGAATTCGTGGCAAAGATGAGCCACGAGCTGCGCACGCCGCTCAACTCCGTCATCGGCTTCTCGAAGATCCTCCTGCGCAACAAGCGTGGCGCACTCGACGACAAGGAGCTCGCCTATCTGAGTCGGGTGACAGCTGCCGGCACGCACCTGCTCGGCCTCGTGAACGATGTCCTCGACATCGCGAAGGTCGAGTCGGGGCACATGTCGCTCGAGCTCTCGCCGGTCGACATCGTAGCCGTGGCGCGGACGGTGATGGCGCAACTCGAGTCGAGCGCACAGGCGGCCGGGCTTGCGATGTCGCTCGTGACGGGCCAGGACGCGCTCGTGGTCGTGGCCGACGCGGCGAAGCTGGAGCAGGTGCTGCTCAATCTGGTGGGCAATGCCATCAAGTTCACGCCGTCGGGAGGCATTGCGGTTCGCGTACTCGCGACGGACCCCGAACATCCCGTGATCGAGATCGCGGATACTGGGATCGGCATCGCGGCCGATCGCCTCGAGGCGGTGTTCGAGGCATTCGAGCAGGCGGAGTCGTCGACGTCCCGCCGCTACGGCGGCAGCGGGCTCGGGCTGTCAATCTCGCGCGCGCTGTGCGAAGCGATGGGCTTCAGGCTACGCGTCGAAAGCGTGCTTGGGGCGGGTGCGACCTTTCGCATCGAGATGTAGCCGACGGTCCGCTAGCTTACGCGACGTTCTCCCACAGGCGCCGACGAGGAGATTCTTGGTCACAGGTCACCTGAGTACCGCGTACTTGGCGCGGGCGAAATGGCCGCGCTCGGAAATGGTCGCGCTGCTCGTTGCGTCGATCCTGCCGGACCTCGCCGACTTCGTGTTGCCGCAGGGCAATCAGTGCCGTACGTCATGCGGCCTTTACACGCATGCCTTTCCCGCGATCGTCATCCTCGCGCTGCTTGCCAGCGTGCTCGCGTGGTTCATCTGGCATCGTCGCGCCACGGCGGTGCTCGTCGGCGTGTTGATCTGCGTGCACGCGCTGTTCGACCTGACGACAGGCTTCAAGCCGTTCTGGTTCGGGGGGCCGTCGATGGGGCTTGGCCTCTATCGGTTCCAGCTGCTCGACTTCGCCGTGGAATCGATCATGGTGATCGCGGGGTGGCTGGTCCTACGGCGTTCGAAGGACGCGCCCCGGTACGCGACGACGTACACGGCGCTGTTCCTCCTCATCGCGTTGCAGGCAGCGTTCGACGCGTATCAATACCGGCCGTTCGTGCCGCATCTACCGTTGCCGTGAGTCGCTGCGAAGACGTTGGTGCGAAGACAAAAAAAGGGGCGGACCCGAAGGTCCGCCCCTTTCCTGTTTGCTGCCGGAAGAACTAGGCCTTGCGACGGCGGCGGGCGACGCCGAAGACGCCGAGGAGGCCGGTGCCGAGGAGGACCATGGAGGCTGGCTCCGGGGTCGCGACGACCTGGGAGGTAAGCGTCACGTCGTCGAGGAAGTAGGCTTCGACGTCGTTCTCGGACTGGAATCCGACTGCAGTCGTGCCGGCGAGGCCGGTGAAGGTAGTGGTGTATTCCGTCCAGCCGTTGATGGTGCCGTTCACCGTGGTGAGCGGGTTCCAGTAGGAACCGCCGTCAGAAATCCACGCCGAGAAGTACGTCAGCGGGCCGCCGTTGCCGCGAACCCAATAATCGAGCGTGAAGATCGTATTCGTCGTGCTCGGAACCCACTGGTACAGATACGTGCCGTAGCCCGATCCGTACGTCACGACATCAGAGCGCGTCAGCTGCATCGACTGCAGACCGCTGTGCTTCGTGTTCGTCGTGAGGCCGGTGGAGAACGGAACGCTCGTCTTGTAGCCATCGAGAATCCATCCCGTCAGGCCGCTCTCGAAGCCGCCATTCGTGAACTGCGCGGACGCAGCAGGAGCCGCGAAGACGATCAGCGCCGCCGCTAGTCCTGCGATGCGCTGTGCGGAGGCACGCGCGCCCTGAAATACCTGTGCCATTAAAAATCTCCTGGGACCTATTTGGGGGGATCGAGAAGAGCCTTGGTTCGACGCTAAGCCTCATTGCATGGCGTATACCTATGCGTTCAAATCGGCCGAGAATTGTAAGATGTTTGATAGCACCGTGTTATGGGCCAGGCGGTACGACGTTCTCATCGCGTTCTCGCCAAGTATGTAGTGTGCGCGCAACACAGTCTGATGCAGCAAATCCTCACACCGGACGCAGCTGTAGGACCGCAAGCCCCACTTAACTCCCATTTACACATTGAAGCGAAACAGCAGCACATCGCCGTCCTTCACAACGTACTCCTTGCCCTCCTGCCGCATCAGACCCTTGTCCTTTACGCCCTTCCACCCCCCATTGCTGATGAAGTCGTCGTAGCCCGACGTCTCGGCCTTGATGAACCCGCGCTCGAAGTCGCTGTGGATGACCCCAGCAGCCTGCGGCGCCGTGTCGCCGCGATGGATCGTCCAGGCGCGCACCTCCTGCTCGCCCGCCGTGAAGTAGGTCTGCAGCCCGAGCAGGTGGAAACCGCCCTTGATGAGGCGGTCGAGTCCCGCGCTCTCCAGTCCGAGCGAAGCCAGGAAATCCTTGCGGTCCTCAGCCGGCAGCTCGGCCAGCTCGCTTTCGATCTTCGCGGAGAAGGAAACGACCTCGGCGTGCTCGCCGCTGGCCTCGATGGCCGCGCGCAACGCCTTGATGTGCGGCCCTTCGTCACCCGAGAGCTCAGCGTCGGTGACGTTGGCCGCGTACAGAATCGGCTTCGCCGTCATGAGCGACAACGGCTTGAGAAGTGCGAGCTGGTCGTCGTCGAGCTTCGCCTCCCACAGCCCTTTGCCCTCCTTGAGGAACTCGTGCGCGCGCTCGAGCGTGGGCAACTCCGCGAGCGCTTCCTTGTCGCCCGTCTTGGCGGAGCGCTTCACCCGGTCGAGTCGCTTCTCCAGTGTGGCCAGATCGGCGAGCGCGAGCTCGAACTCGATGACGTCGCGATCGCGCACCGGGTCCACGGAGCCCATGACGTGGAGGATGTCATCGTCGACGAAGCAACGGACGACGTGGACGATCGCATCGGTCTCGCGAATGTTGGCGAGGAACTGGTTGCCGAGCCCTTCGCCCTTGCTTGCGCCTTCGACGAGTCCCGCGATGTCGACGAACTCCACGGCCGCGGGTACAGTGCGCTGCGGCTTGACGACGTCGGCGAGTATGTCGAGGCGGTCATCGGGGACGCTGACGCGTCCGATGTTGGGATCCTTCGTCGCGAAGGGGTAGTTGGCGGCGAGCACGCCGGCGCTGGTCAGGGCGTTGAACAACGTCGACTTACCGACGTTGGGAAGGCCGACGATGCCTAATCTGAGCATGGAAAGGACTAGAGGTGCGATGAGTTGGTGACGCGAGTGTCTCGAGGACCGCGATTGTTCCGCGATGAGAGACTTCAAGAAGATAATTGCCTGGCAAAAGGCGCATCGGCTCTCGGTACGGATTCACCAGATCGCACCCGACTGGAATTTCGCCAGTTCACCGGGATTACGATCGCAGCTGCTTCGTGCAATCGCGTCGGTGCCGGGGAACATCTCCGAAGGCGCTGGAGCGCGAACGGACGCTGAATTCGCCCGCTACCTCGACATCGCGCAGAAATCTGCGCGAGAATCGGAGAACCATCTCCTGCACGCAGCGGCGTTGGGATGCATGGCCACAACGACGGGAGAGACCGTGCTCGAGGGGCTCGATGAGGTCAAACGAGTTCTCTACTCTTACACTCGATCCGTGCGGAAGCGCGCGGGGCTAGACGACACTCGTTCTTGATGCTGAAGAGAGGAGCGAAGGCATCAGGGAGCAGGTGCTCAGGTGTCGGCTCCAGTAGTCAGAATTCAGGGGGTGTGGCAAATCAGCTGCGTATTGGAGTGGTACGCCACACCCCCTGACCGCTGACTACTGAGGCTGCACGCTGAGCACCTGATCTCTGAACACTCAAGTCAGTTCACGCCCGCGACTGAACATCCAGCGCACCCTTGATCCCGTCGCGCACCCACGCCTCCACCGCCTCCTCGACCACCGGAAACAGCGCGCGAATCGACTCACCCTCCCGTTTTCCGACAGCGCCCAGCACATAGTCCTTGAGCGGCCCACCAGGCGCACGTTCCGGATCCCCGACACCAATCCGCAGCCGAGCATACTTCTGCGTGTCGAGCGCTTGATCGATCGACTTGAGGCCGTTGTGGCCACCCGCGCCTCCCTCCGCGCGCAGACGCCACGTACCCGCTGGAATCGCCACGTCGTCGACGACCACCAGCAGGTCGTTCGCCGGCGCCCAGAAAGGGCGACGCGCATACTGCACCAGTACGCCGCCCGAAAGGTTCATATACGTCTGCGGCTTCACGAGACGCAGCGTCTCCTTCACGCCGGTCAGGTGCCCCTGCGCGACCTTGGCCTGGCCGTCCTTCTTCCACCCGTCGAACTGCCAGCGATCAGCGAGATGGTCGATGAGCCACCACCCCACGTTGTGTCGCGTGTGCTCGTACTCTTTCCCCGGATTTCCGAGGCCCAGGATCACCTTCATCGATGTTGTCTCGTCGTCTGAACGCAACGACGGCTCGGCCCCGGAAGGGCGGAGCCGTCGAATGAGTGCTGCGAGGAACGGGCGAATGTTACTTCGCGTCCTCGTCTTCCTTCGCCTTGCGGATGAGCTCCGGCTCGGCGGCGCCCGGCTCGGCGGCGGCTGCCTCGACCACGGCGCGCGGCGCGATCACGGCGCAGATCGTCGCATCCTCATCGCTCAGGACTTCGATGCCCTCGGGGAGCACGAGGTCGCGCACGTGCAGCGAGTGACCCATCGCGAGGTGCGTCACGTCGACGTCGATGTGGTTCGGGATGTTCGCCGGATCGACGAGCACCTCGATGCTGTGGAGGATCTGCTCGAGCAGCGCACCGCTCAGGCGCACGCCCTCTGGGACGCCGACGAACACGAGCGGCACTTTGACCGTGACCTTCTCGCCAGCGACCATCTCCTGGAAATCGACGTGCAGGACGTTCTTCTTGAATGGGTGGCGCTGGATCTCGCGGATGAGCGTGCGCGTCGTGGCGCCGGCGAGCGAGAGCTCGACGACGGTGCTGCTGACGGCGATCTGCGACAGGAGCTTGTCGAGGTCGCGCGCGACGAGCGAGAGCGACTGCGGCTCGCGGGCGTGGCCGTAGATGACGCCGGGGACGCGGCCGGCCGCGCGAAGCTTGCGGGCGACGCCCTTGCCGGATTCGGTGCGCGTTTCAGCGCTGAGGTTTGCGGATGCCATGAGATGATTACCTGATCGTGCGTTCTTCGACTGCAGCGAACCGCGATGCCGGTGCTACTCTCAGGCGGCTGCGTCCGCCCTACCATGCCGGTGCCCCACCGGGGCACATCGCGGGAACTTCAACCCTCCACTGTCATCGCGCACGAGCGACGCGAGTGTCGGGACTAATCGAACAGCGAACTCACCGACTGCTCGGCGTGCGTGTAGCGAATTGCCTTGCTCAACAGCTCTCCCACCGACAGGATCGTCAGCGCGTCGTACTTCCGTTCCGGCGGCAGGTTGATCGTATCCGTCACGACCAGCTCGACGATCGGCGAATCCTTGAGCCGCTGGATGGCCGGCCCGCTCAGCAATGCATGTGTCGCGCAGGCGTAAACCGAGTTCGCGCCAAGCCGCTTCAACGCATGTGCCGCTTCCGTGATCGTCCCCGCCGTATCGATCATGTCGTCGGCGAGGATGCAATCACGCCCCTCCACCTCTCCGACGACGTTCACCACTTCACTGACGTTGGCGCGCGGCCGCCGCTTGTCGATGATCGCAAGTGACGCGTCCAACCGCTTCGCGAACCCTCGCGCCATCTTCGCCGATCCGACGTCGGGCGCCACCACCACCGTGTCCTTCAGCTGCTTCTTGCGAAAGTGCGTCGTCAGCACCGGCATCGCGTAAAGATGATCGACGGGAATGTCGAAGAACCCCTGCAACTGGTGCTGATGAAAATCGATTCCCAACACGCGATCGGCGCCGGCGCCCACGATCATGTTCGCCATGAGCTTCGCCCCGATTGCCACGCGCGGCTGATCCTTGCGGTCCTGCCGAGCGTACCCGTAGTAGGGCATCACGACCGTGACTCGCGCCGCACTGGCCCGCTTGGCCGCATCGATCAGGAGCAACAGCTCCATGA
>JAQBPV010000251.1 GCA_028287345.1 Gemmatimonadota bacterium | reverse complement strand
TCGATTTCTTGTTGCGTCGAGACGCCGCAGGCCGTCAAGGTTACCGCCAGCGCTACGCCAGCCAGAAGTCTCTTCATTGGTCACTCTCGGTGTATCGGTTCGCCGGCATCCTGCGCAATTCCTATTCCTGCCGGCCGCAATTCATAACATCTTGAAGCTGCTTACTTTAGCCCGCGATCTCCGACGTCGCCGGGCACGCGAGCGCCAGCAACTCTTCACCGCCGAAGGGGTCCGCGCCGTCGAGGAGCTCGTGCGCTCGAGCCTGAGAATTCGGGGCGTGCTGATCGCCCCTCAACTGGCCGACGCCCCCCGCGGCGCAGCACTCATTAGCACCCTTCGGACCGCTGACACCGATCTGGTCGAGGTATCCGCGCTCGAATTCGCCAGCGCCGCGGAGACCGAGTCTCCCCAAGGCGTGCTGGCCATCGGCGAGATTCCCGAAAGGACCCTCGAGACGCTGGATGTGGGCGAGCGGGCACGAATCGTCGTCCTGGATGGCGTCCAGGATCCGGGAAATGTCGGGACGATTCTGAGGACGGCGGCTGCCCTTGGGGCCACGGCGGCCGTCTCGTTGCCGGGAACCGTTGACCTATGGAACGCCAAGGTCGTCCGTAGTGCGATGGGCGCGAGCTTTCACTTTCCGGTGCTCTCCACGACCTGGGAGGAGCTCGACCTGTTCCGGCAACGACTCGGCGTCGCCCTCTGGGGCGCCGACGCAGCCGGAGCCGCTCTCGACACGCTGGCACCCCCGGCCCGCCTCGCTCTCGTCGTCGGCAACGAGGGAGCCGGACTTTCGCAGGACGCACGTCAACGCATCGATACGCTCGCAGCGCTCCCCATCGGTTCGGTCGTTGAATCGCTCAACGTCGCCGTGGCCACGGGAATCTTTCTCTATCAGCTCCGCTAGTGAATCTCTCCACAGTTGCCACGGTCTACGCGTTTTTCGTCGGACTGTGCGTCGGATCGTTTCTCAACGTCTGCGTCTCGCGCTGGCCGCGCGACTTGAGCGTCGTCCGTCCGCGCTCGCGGTGCCCACACTGCGGACACCAGCTCGCCTGGTTCGAGAATATCCCGCTGGCGAGCTGGATCGTCCTCCGCGCCCGTTGCCGATGCTGCGACGAGCCCATCTCCGCGATCTATCCACTCGCCGAGCTGGGAATCGGGATCGTGTGGGCACTCTGCGCGTGGCACTACGGACCGACGTTCACCGCCGTCAGGCTCGCGATCTTCCTGACGATCCTCATCGGCGTCGCGCTGACCGACCTCAGGCACTATCTCATTCCCGACGGCTTCACGGTGACGGGATTGCTGTTCAGCCTCGCCGGAGCGCTCATTGCGCCATTCGTCGGTGACTCGGTGCTGTTCGCGGGACCGTACGACGCCCTCGTGGGTGCGTGCGCCGGTGCGGGCCTCATCGCCATCATCGGCTGGCTGGGCGAAGCGGCACTCAAGCGCGAAGCGATGGGCATGGGTGACATGACGCTGATGGCCTTCGTCGGCGCGGCGCTCGGCCCGACTCGCGCGATCGCGACGATCTTTCTCGGCGCCACGATGGGCGCGCTGATCTTCCTCGCGCTGGTGTATCCGATTGCGTTGATGCGCCGTGGTCGCGTGACGAGCCAGACGGAGTTGGCGCTCGATGGGCAGGCGTCGGCGCCGTTGGATCTTCCACTTGTACCGTTCGGCGTGTTTCTCGCGCCGGCGGCGGTGATCATGCTTCTCTGGGGAGATCAGATCTTGGGGAAGGTCTTTCCGCCATTCTGAGTAGGTGGTAAGCGTAGCGGAAAGCGAGGAAGGAAAACGGCAGATCTGAAAGGGAAAAGGCTTGATAAACCATCCGGACTTTCTCGGTGGTTCGCTCGCGCCTCGGCACTATCCCCGCATCGAAGCAGATCAGGCATTTTCGGTTTCGTTCCGGCCTTTCCTCTACCCGCTGATCGGTATTCCGCGCACTCGTGGCTGGTCGCGTGAATAACCGAGAGTAGTTTTCCAGCACAGTGGAAGACACTCGCAACGAAACCCCTGCACTCAATCGCTTCACCCGCGACCTGACCGCCGACGCACACGCCGGCCGGCTCGAGGTCGTCCGCTGTCGCGATGAGGAGATTGCGCGCACCATCGACATCCTCCTGCGCCAGGGGAAGAACAACCCCGCGCTCGTGGGACAGGCCGGTGTCGGGAAGACAGCCATCGCCGAGGGGCTCGCGGTGCGCATTGCCGAAGGGAACGTCCCCATCGCCATGCGTGACCTGCGCCTGCTGTCGCTCGATGCCGTGGGCATGGTCGCCGGCACGACGTACCGCGGCCAATACGAGGAACGGCTGCGCGCACTCGTTGCAGAGACGAGCGCGGCGGGTGACGTGCTGTTGTTCGTCGACGAGATGCACAACCTCATCGGGCAGGGCAGCGCGAACGGATCGGCGATGGACGCCGCCAACATGCTCAAGCCAGCCCTCGCGCGCGGGGAATTTCGACTGCTCGGCGCCACCACGGACGAAGAGTACGAGCGCTGGATCCTCGGCGACCCGGCACTCGAGCGCCGCTTCCAGAAGATCGCCGTGCGCGAGCTGTCACCCGCGGAGACACTGGAGATTTTGCGCACGAGAATTCCGTCACTGGCGAGACATCACAACGTCGTGATCACCGACGCCGCGGTGCGCGCGTCCATCGAGCTCACCGACCTCTGGGTGACGGATCGTCGCCGGCCCGACAAGGCGATCGACGCACTCGACGAAGCATGCGCGCACACGCAGGCGACGGCCGCTTATTCCACCGTCGCAGAGACGCTCATCTCGAAACGACGCGTGTGGCAGCGCGAAGCGCAGCGTAAGGCAGCGGCTCAGGCGCAGACGCGCCACGACAACGACGGAGAGCCGATCAACCGCATGGCGCGCGGCGGCTTTGCGGCGCTCGAGCGATTCGGCGCGGAGATCGAGGCGGCGTTCGTGCGGCCAGCGCCGCTGCCGGTCGAGGCCGCGCCGCCGGCTCCGCCACCGAGCACCTCGCAGGATCGCGCGGCGCTCGACGTCGAGCTGGAACGACAACTTCTCGATGATGGTATCGTCGTGCGAGGTCACGACGTCGCACGCGTCGTGGGACTGATGACCGGACGGAGAGTGGAATGGGAAGAGTGAACGTGCGCCTCGCGGCAGTGGTGGTGGTCGTCGCGGTCGTGGCAGCGCTGTACTTCGGCAGTCGTCGCAACTACGGCGACGGTCCCTACGCCAGGGAGGTCGCGCAGGCGATTCCGCGGATCGAGGAGGGGACCGGCCTGAAGTTCAAGCATCCGCCGAAGATCGAGGTGCGCACGAAGGAGCAGGTGCGCGAATTCCTGCTCAAGAAGTTCAACGAGGACACGCCGGCCGATGAGCTGAAGGGCGAAGAGACCGCGTACAAGCTGTTCGGCCTTCTTCCCGACTCGCTCGATCTCCGCAAGTTCCTCCTTGCCGTGCTCACCGAGCAAGTCGTCGGCTACTACGATCCCGCCACGAAGGTGTTGTACGTCGTCAACGGCACCGACGAGAAGACGGTCGGCATCACCGTCACGCACGAGCTCGTGCACGCGTTGCAGGATCAGTACGTCAGTCTCGATTCAATCCAGAAGGCGACGTCCGACAACGATCGCCTCACCGCGGCGCAGGCGGTCATCGAAGGGCAGGCGCAGTTCGAGCAACTGGCGACGATGGGCGGTGGCGCCAACAGCCTTGCCCTCCGTGTGGGTGGTCGCGAACAACTTCGCGACATGATCCGCGAGAGCATGAGCTCGATGCCTGTGATGGCAACCGCGCCGATGATGATCCAGGAGTCGCTGTTGTTTCCGTATCTCAGCGGCGCGGATTTCGTGCAGCGGTTCAAGGAGAAGAAGGGAAAGGCGAATCCGCTCATGAACATTCCACGTTCGACGGAGCAGATCCTTCACACCGATGCGTACTTCAGCGCGCCGCCAGACGAGCCGACGGTGATCACGATGCCCGCGCCGCGCGGTGCGACGAAGGTCTACGAGAATGACATCGGCGAGTTCGGCGCGCGTCTCATCATGTTCCAGCAGACGAAGGACCAGAACTCAGCGGCGCGCGCGGCAATGGGCTGGGACGGCGATCGCTACGTCGTCGTGAAGAATGCGTCGGGCACGGGGATCGTCTGGGTGACCGTGTGGGACACGACGCTCGAGGCCGCGGAGTTCTCGGACGGGATGATTCGAGCGACGACGAAGCGGACGGGGATGGCCGAGCGGGTCGAGGCGGCCGGTGGTGCGACGATTCAGCCGAAGGGCCGCACCATAACGATCTTCCCGCGCATCATCAATGGACGCGCGGTGGTGATCTACAGCGACTACCCCGACGGCATGTCGGGGGTCATCGATCCAGCCGCGATCAAGCTAGATCCGCACTGAGCTCGGCGTCGCTCTCGCGCGTCATCGGCACCGGCGCACTGGACTCGCGCGGCGTCTCGACGCGCGGCTCCGGCGGCTTCGGCATTTCACTCTCGGCGGGCAGTAGCGCGAGCCGGAGAACCTCGTCCATCGTTGCCACGAACGAGAAGGCGATCTGTTTCTTCACCTCCTCCGGTACGTCGCGGAGATCCTTCTCGTTCGCCTTCGGCATGATGAGCTGGCGCAGGCCAGCGCGGTACGCCGCGAGAACCTTTTCCTTCACGCCGCCAATCTCGAGCACCTTGCCGCGCAGTGTGACTTCGCCCGTCATGGCGACGTCGCGACGCACGGGCCGCTGTGAGAGCGCGCTCGCGATGGCGAGCGTGAGCGAGATGCCGGCGCTCGGTCCGTCCTTCGGAATGGCGCCCGCCGGAAGGTGGACGTGGATGTCGAACTCCTTGAACGTCGCATCGGCGATGCCGATGCCTGCCGCGCGCGAGCGGACATACGAATACGCAGCGTCCACGCTCTCGCGCATGACGTCGCCGAGCTGACCGGTGACAGTCATGCGTCCGTTGCCCGGCATGCGCAACGCTTCGATGACCATGAGATCACCGCCCGTTGACGTCCATGCGAGACCGGTGACGACGCCGATCTCGGGGATGATGTCCACCTCTTCTACGGCATAGCGCGGAATGCCGAGGACCTCCTCGACCTTGTCGACGTCGATCACCCACGCGCCTTCTTCACCTTCCGCCTTCTTACGCGCGCGCTTTCGCATGATCGCCGCAATGTTGCGCTCGAAGTTGCGCAGTCCCGCCTCGCGCGAGTAGCGATTGGAGATGAACGACAGCGACTCATCGGTGAACTGGATGTCCTTGTCGCTGATGCCATGCTCCTCGAGCAGGCGAGGCAGCATGTACCGCCACGCGATCTCGACCTTTTCTTCGACGGTATAGCCGGCGATGCGAATGATCTCCATTCGGTCGCGCAGCGGAGCCGGGATGTCGAACAGGTTGTTCGCGGTGCAGACGAAGAGTACGCCGCTGAGATCGAAGGGCAGGTTGAGATAGTGATCGACGAATGCGTCGTTCTGGCTCGGGTCGAGCACCTCGAGCATCGCGGCCGTCGGATCTCCCGAAGGTCCGCCGCCGGACATCTTGTCAATTTCGTCGATCATCAACACCGGGTCCTTCACCTGCACGCGACGCAGCGCCTGAATGAGCAGCCCGGGCATCGCGCCGACGTACGTGCGGCGATGTCCGCGAATCTCCGCCTCGTCGCGCACGCCGCCCACCGAGATGCGATAGAACTCCCGGCCGATGGACGTCGCGATGGCTTCGCCGAGTGAGGTCTTGCCCGTGCCTGGTGGTCCGACGAAGCAGAGAATGGGACCGTGCGGATCGCCGCCGCGCAGCTTGCGCACGGCGAGGAATTCGATGATGCGCTCCTTCGCCTCGCTCAGCCCGTAGTGCCGGCCGTCGAGCGCGCTCTCGACTTTCGTGAGCGCGATCTCGTCGTCACCACTGCGCGCATTCCACGGCAGCGAGAGAATCCAGTCGAGGTACGTACGAATGACCTGATACTCGCTCGACGCAGCGCTGAGCTGTCGAAGACGCTCCGTTTCGCGCCGAGCTTCCTGTCCGACACGCTCGGGCAACTTCGCTTCGTCGATCTTCTTGAGCAGCTCGACTGCTTCCTTCTCGCCGGGATCCGCTTCGCCAAGCTCCGCCTGAATCGCGCGCAGCTGCTGGCGCAGATAAAACTCGCGCTGGTGTTGCTCGATCTTGATCTCGGTCTGTCGCTTGACGTCTTCCATCACTCTCGCTCGTGCGACTTCGCGCTCGAGGCGATTGAGGATGAACCGCAGCCGCTGCCCGACGTCGAGGCGCTGGAGCACCTCGTCCTTGTCGGAGATGCGGAAGTTCATGTTCGTCGCGGCCAGGTCGGCGAAGCGGCCCGGGTCCGAGACGTTCATCTTGAGGATGGCGGGCACCTCGTCGGGAATCCGATCGACGAGCTCCGCGAGCGTCTCGGCAGAGGAGATGACGCGTGTGACGAGATCGTCGAGCTCCGAGGGATCGGCCGGCGTTTCCTTCGCGGGCCGGATGGCGGCGATGGGATACGGATCTTCCTGGTTGATCCCTTCGATGACGATGCGCCGCAGTCCCTGGAGCGTGATCTGGACGGTGTCGCCCGGCAGGTTGATGCGCTCGTGCACGCGCGCAGCGACGCCGACTCGGCCGACGAACCGCTGCGAGTCGATTGGATCGTCGTGATCCCCTCCGGCGACGACGAGCGCGACGACGAGTCCGGGCTCGTCGTAGGCGCGCAGCAGCGAGAGGTTTTCCGGTGCGCCCATCTGCACGGCGATCGTTCCCAGTGGGTAGACGATCGTCGAGCGCAGCGCCATGAGCGGAAGCGCGGGCGGGAGCTCAGACTTGAGGATCTCTTCTTTGCGCTGAGGCTTGGCCATTCGGGGAAAATAGTGTTGCGGCGCACGCGGTGGCTACACTGGGGCGCTCGCTACGCTCACTTATGGCAACGGCGTCTGGGGTTGTGGGTTTGTTGTTGCCATGAGGCGGCGCGGTAGCGCCGCCGCCCCGTAAGCAATAGCTCGCGAAGCGAGCCCCAGCGCCCCGTAAGGCCGGCGTTCCACGCCGGCCGCCCCCGGAAAACTGAGAGCAAGCCTGAGTTGCCGTAACCCCATCCCAGACCTAAATTTAGCCCCATGTTCGACGAACTTTCCGAGAAGCTGGAAGCCACCTTCGCCCGCCTCCGCGGGCGCGGAACCCTCAGTGAAGCCGACATCAAGGAAGGGCTGCGCGAAGTCCGCCGCGTCCTCCTCGAAGCCGACGTCAACTTCGCCCTCACGCGCGAGTTCCTCGAGCGGGTCGAGAAGCAGGCCGTCGGCGTGTCGCAGCTGCGCACCGTGTCGCCCGCTCAACAGCTCGTCAAGATCGTCTACGACGAGCTCACCGCCATGCTCGGCGAGCGACGCGAAGGGCTCAAGCTCAGCTCCGTTCCGCCCACCGTCGTCATGCTGGTCGGCCTTCAGGGCTCTGGTAAGACGACGTCCGCGGCGAAGCTCGCGCGCAAGCTCAAGCTCGAAGGCAGACAAACGCGCCTCATCGCGTGCGACGTCTATCGCCCGGCTGCCATCGACCAGCTCGAGACGCTCGGCGCTCAGCTCGATATTCCCGTGTACGCGGAGCGCGGCGAGCAGGACGTCGTGAAGATCGCGAAGAACGGCATCGACGTCGCACGCCGTGCACGCGACCGGGTAGTGCTCGTCGATACGGCCGGTCGACTGCAGATCGACGAGTACATGATGGATGAGCTCGAGCGACTGAAGGCAGCGATCAAGCCGGATGAGATCCTCCTCGTCGCCGACGGCATGACGGGTCAGGACGCCGTGAAGATCGCGCAGGGCTTCGACGCGAAGCTCAACGTCACCGGTGTCATTCTCACCAAGATGGACGGCGATGCCCGCGGTGGCGCAGCGCTCTCGATCTACGGTGTGCTCAAGAAGCCGATCAAGTACATCGGCGTCGGTGAGAAGACGGATGCGCTCGAGGATTTCCATCCCGACCGCATGGCGGGCCGCATCCTCCAGCAGGGAGACATCGTCTCCCTCGTGGAGAAGGCGCAGGGCGCGTTCGATGCGGACGAAGCGAAGAAGATGGAGCGGAAGGTCCGGAAGGAAGGCATGGACCTCGAGGACTTCCTCACCGCCATGAAGCAGATCGAGAAGCTCGGCCCCCTCGAAGGGCTCCTCAAGATGATGCCCGGCGTCAACAGCAAGATGTTGAAGCAAGTGAAGGGCGCCGACCCGAAGCGCATGCGTCACCTCGAGGCGATCGTGCTGTCGATGACCAAGGAAGAGCGGAAGAAGCCCGATGTGATGAACGGTTCGCGGCGAGCGCGAGTGGCGAAGGGCAGTGGCCGGCCAATCAGTGAGGTAAACCGGCTGCTCGAGCAGTTCCGCGAGATGCAGAAGATGATGAAGAAGGTGGCCGGCGGTGGAGGGCAGGGCGGCGGCGGCAAGATGCGCATGCCCCCGGGTATGTTCGGCGGCCTCAGGTAGTTACTTTTAGTGTTCCAGTAGGACGGGTGCGACTCGGAGACGCCGAGTACGCGATGAGCCCGCAGCACGATCGAGTACTCACTTCAGGAGATCGAGATGGCCGTAAAGATTCGTCTTCGCCGCGTTGGGCGAAAGAAGTCCCCCATGTACCGCATCGTCGTCGCCGACTCGAAGAGCCCGCGCGACGGCAAGTTCATCGAGATCGTCGGCCAGTATCAGCCGCGCACGGGTGACAAGGCCCTCAATCTCGTGGCCGATCGTGTCAACTACTGGCTCAACGTCGGCGCGCAGCCCACGGACACCGTCCGCTCGCTGCTGCGCAAGGCCGGTCTCCTCAAGCAGCGTCACGAGTCGCGCCTCGCCGAGAAGCTCCAGGGCCGCGCTGTTCCGCTCACAGAGAAGCCGGAAGAGGCCTGAGAAGCGGTAGTCCCGACTGTGGTGAGGGACCTGCTTTTCAACATCTGAAAAGCAGGTCCCTCACTTCGTTTCGGGACGACATTCCTCCTATGACATCTCCCGCATTCATCATCGTCGGGCGGGTCCGCAAGGCGCACGGCATCCGCGGTGAGTTGGTCGTCGAGGTCATCACCGATGCGCCGGACGCGGTCTTTGCGCCCGGCCATCGTGTCTTTGCCGGAACCGCCTCCGGCGACATCTCGACGAGTCGCACCGAGCTGCACATCACGACCAGCCGACCGTTCAACGAGGGACTCCTCGTCGGCTTCGCCGAGATCCCCGAGCGCAACGCCGCGGAGATGTGGCGCGGGCGCTATCTGCTGTTGCCTGACGGCGAGCTGCCACCGCCTGACGAAAACGAGGTCTACCTCCACGACCTCCTCGGCATGCGCGTCGAGCTGCCGACCGAAGAGGTGGTCGGTACAGTCGAAGAGCTGTACGAACTGCCGCAGGGCCTCGCCCTCGACGTGCGGCGCGCCGAGCCGCGCGCGTCGGAAACGGTGCTGGTGCTGTACGACGACAACACGATTGCGTCGGTCGACAAGGAGAAGCGTGTCATCGTGATCACGCCACCCGAGGGACTGCTCGAGTGAAGATCAACGTCGTCACGATCTTTCCGGAGTTCTTCACTGCGCCATTGGGCCTCAGCATTCCCGCGCGTGCCGCGGCTGCCGGCCTCGTGTCGTACTCCGTGATCGATCTGCGCGACTACACGCACGACAAGCATCGCACCGTGGACGACGCGCCCTATGGCGGCGGACCCGGCATGGTGATGAAGCCCGGCCCGTTCTTCGAGGCCGTGGACGCATTGGGTGCGACGAAGCCGATCGTGCTCATGAGCGCGCGCGGCCGGCGATTCACGCAGGCCGACGCCGTTCGCTTCGCTGCGTGCGATGAGCTCACGGTTCTCTGCGGGCACTACAAGGACGTCGATCAACGCGTCGCCGACCATCTCGCGACGGAAGAGCTCTCACTCGGCGACTTCGTGCTGAGTGGTGGCGAGCCTGCTGCGCTCGCGATGATCGACGCCACGGTGCGGCTGCTGCCCGGTGCGATGAACGACCACGAGAGCGCGTTCGGCGATTCATTCTGGGAGCGCGGGCTCTCTGCGCCGAGCTATACGCGTCCGCCGGAGTATCGCGGACATGGCGTGCCCGAGGTACTTCTCTCCGGCGACCACAAGAAGATCGCGGAGTGGCGCGCGCGCGAAGGTGAACGACTCACGCAAGAGAGCCGGCGCGACGGATCATGATCGGCAGCGAGCCGATTGCGACTGCGGTACTGCTCACCGCCTTCGGCGTGCTGCTCGCCGCGAGCGTCGGGCTGAGTCGTGCGTCGGCAAAGTTGGGGCTTCCCGTCGCGCTGCTGTTTCTGCTCGTCGGCGTACTCGCGGGAACGGAAGGCATCGGCCACATCCCGTTCGACGACTATCACTTCGCGTTCCGACTCGGCACCACGGCGCTCGTCCTCATCCTGTTCGACGGTGGGTTGAACACGTCGATCACGCATGCGCGCAGCGTACTCGCTCCGGCGACGGTGCTCGCGACACTTGGCGTGCTGGCGACGGCCGGTTTCGTCGCAGTCGCCGCGCACTTCATCGGCGTCGCGTGGCCGATGGCGCTGCTGCTCGGCGCCATCGTGTCGTCGACCGATGCGGCGGCCGTGTTCTCCGTCCTTACAGCGACCGGCACGCGGCTGCGGCAGCGGGTTGGCTTGACACTCGAGGTGGAGTCGGGACTCAACGATCCGATGGCGGTCATTCTCACGACGGCGCTCACCGCGGGTATCGTCGGTGGACAAAAGCTGTCGCCATGGAGTATCGCCGGTGAAGTGGCCAGCGAGATGGTCATCGGAGCGGTGATGGGCGCGGCGATTGCCTATGCGGGACGCTGGTCGATCCTGCGCATCCGCCTGCCCGCAGCGGGACTTTATCCGGCGTTCACGCTGGCCATCGCATGTCTGTCCTTCGGCGTGACGACGCTGCTGCACGGCAGCGGATTCCTCGCCGTGTACGTCACCGGCGTGATCCTCGGCAGTGGCGCATTGCCGCATGCAGTTGGCGTTCGGCGCGTTCACGACGCGCTCGGCTGGTTGAGCCAGGTGTTGATGTTCCTGCTGCTTGGGTTGCTCGTGTATCCGTCACGCGTGTGGACGGTGGCGTCGGTGGGCCTGACGCTCGCGCTCTTCCTGGCGATCGTGGCGAGGCCCGTCGTGACGATGCTATGCCTCGCACCCTTCCGTTATCGGTGGCGCGAATCGGCGTACGTCGGCTGGGTTGGACTGCGTGGCGCCGTGCCGATCGTGCTAGCGACGATTCCGGTGATGGCCAACGTTCCCGGCGCGCGCGAGATCTTCGACATCGTATTCTTCATCGTCGTCGTGGGAGCGCTGGTGCCCGGATCCACGGTGCCATGGGTGACGCGTCTGCTGAAGGTGGAATCCGCAGCGCCGCCGCCGCCCAAGGCGTCGATCGAAGTCGACGCCCGTGCGCCGCAAGGTGACGAGCTTCGCGCGTATTTCATCTCGCCCGAAGTCGCAG
>JAQBPV010000227.1 GCA_028287345.1 Gemmatimonadota bacterium | reverse complement strand
TGTCGGGATGTGCGCGTACGACGTCGCCGAGTATTCGCTCGCTGTGGCCGGCGCCGTAGCCCCATGCGGTGTCGAAGAAAGTGCATCCGAGTCGCACGGCCTCGTCGAGTGCTTCGCGCGAACGGTGGTCGTCGGAGCCGGCCCAGCCGCTCATGCCCCACATGCCGTAGCCGATCTCGGAGACGTTGTAGCCGAGGCGGCCGAATGTACGCGTTATCATGGGGGAGAATTTAGTGTCAGGGGCGCTCGCGCTGGCGCTCGCTTACGGGGCGCATCAACTCCGTTCAAGTCCCAAAAACTCAGTTGCTCTTTCGCAGTTCTCACTCGCAGTTCATCGAGAAGAACTCAATTCGCGACCGAGATCCGCTGACCATGATGTGAACCCTTCTCGATCTCATCGAGCACGGCGACGGCATAATCCTCGATCGAGATCGTGCTCTTGCCCTCGTCGTTCACGAGCAGCTGATCGCCGCTGACGCGATACGAACCCGTGCGGCGGCCCGGATGGATTTCCGCGGCGGGGCTGATGTACGTCCAGTCGAGGTCACCCGCGCTGCCGCGGTAGACGGCAAGCGCGTCGCGCTGTGCGAGCGCTTCGGGCTTGTAGGCGTCCGGAAAGTCGGGCTGGTCCACGAGCTGCAGACCCGGCGCGGACTCCAGACTGCCCGCGCCGCCGACGATGATCAAGCGGCGAACGCCGGAGTTCCTCGCGCCTTCGATGAGGGCTGTTGCCGCGTCGGTGAGAGAGGACGCGGGACGGCCGTCCTCGCCAGGTCGCGGAGAGATCGCACTGATGATCGCGTCCCTTCCCGACGACACCTGCGCCACGCTCGTCGGCTGAGTTGCGTCGGCTTCGACGACGTCGAGATTGTGCTGCGGAAGAATCGTCGCTTCGTCGCGAACGGCGGCCGTGACCCGATGCTGGCGATTGAGCGCTTCGCTGACGATGCGCTGGCCGACGTTTCCCCCGGCGCCGAAGACGACGAGATGCATGAGAGGCGCTCCAAGCGATGCGGCGCGAGCCGCGGTACGTGTTGCCCGCACATCAATGCTTACATGCGGGAATTGATTCTCGCTTGTTTTTCTTCAGCGCGTGGCCGCGACTCCAGCGAGGCCACCTACTTCAGCGAGGATCTCGTATGAGTGCAGCCGAGCGACGTGATCGTAGATGTTTGCCGTGACGATCACTTCATCCACACGCGTCTCGGCGATGAACCGTTCGAGTCCGGCTTTAACGGTGGCCGGTCCCCCTACGATCGCGAGGCGAAGCGTGTGCTCCACGCCGAACTGCTCCTGCGGCGACCAGAGCTCGCTCATGTCGTCCACCGGCGGCTGCAGCAGGAGTGGACGTCCGCGCTGGAGCGCGACGAACTGCTGGAGGAGCGAGGTGAAGAGTCGCCGCGCGTCAGTGTCCGTATCCGCGGCGACGACGCCCACGCCAGCCATCGCATATGGCTTCTCGAGATATTCCGACGGCGTGAACTGCGAGCGATAGAGCTCGAGCGCCGGCAGCAGCTGATCGGGTGCGAAGTGCGACGCGAATGCAAAGGGCAAACCGAGTTGTGCGGCGAGCTGTGCGCTGAAAGTGCTGGACCCGAGCAGCCAGACGGGGACGTCGAGGCCAGCGCCTGGCACGGCGCGGATCGCCTGATTGGGAGTCGCCGCGCGGAAGTAACTCAGTAGCTCAACGACGTCCTGCGGAAAGGTGTCGGCGCTGCTGTAGTCGCGGCGCAAGGCGCGCATTGTCCGCTGGTCGGTGCCCGGCGCGCGGCCGAGCCCGAGATCGATGCGCCCCGGATACATGGCCGCCAGCGTGCCAAACTGTTCGGCGATCACGAGTGGGGAATGATTCGGCAGCATGATGCCGCCTGAGCCGACGCGAATGCGCGACGTGCCGCCGGCAACATGGCCAATCACCACGGACGTCGCCGCGCTGGCGATGCCGGGCATGTTGTGATGTTCCGCGAGCCAGAACCGATTGTAGCCGAGCTCCTCGACGTGTCGCGCGAGCGCGAGTGTGTTCCGGAAGGCCTGCGAGGCGTCGCTGCCCGCGACGATCGGCGAAAGGTCGAGAACGGAGAGAGGAATCATCTGAAGAAGTACGGAGCACGCAGATGTCGTTCCCGCATGCTCTCGCACATTCGCCGAGTTCGGCACAGCCATGGAGGCCGCAGGCACGGAAACCGTCTGCGCGTGCGGCGTGTCCGAACTGAGGTAGACCCACCTCTCGGGGGACCCAATGAGAACCAGCCTCGCACTCGCCGCCACGCTACTCGTAGCGGGCGGCACCGCGTTCGCACAGGACGTCGCCACGAAGCTCGACTCCACGATGCGCGTTGCCGAGCGCGCCGGCTTCAGCGGGGTCGTTCGCGTGGAGCGCGAGGGGAAGGTGTTGTTGGACAAGGGGTACGGCTACGCCAATCGCGCCGCGCGCACTCCCTTCACGCGCGAGACCGTGGTGCAGATCGGGTCGAACACGAAGGACTTCACCGCAGTGGCGATCCTCCAGCTGCAGGCGGCGGGCAAGCTCTCGTTGAGCGATACGCTCGGGAAGTATTTCTCGAGTGCACCGGCGGACAAGCGCGGCATCACGATCCGCCAACTGATGGATCACCGCGCCGGCTTCCCACTCGGCATCGGCGGCGACTTCGATGCGTTCGGTCGTTCATTGCTCGTCGACAGCGCGATGCACACGAAGTTGCTGTTTGCGCCCGGCTCGCGTGAGAGCTACTCGAACACCGGCTTCAGTCTTCTCGCTGCGATCATCGAGCAGGTGACTGGCAAGACGTACGACGTCCACGTTCGCGATGCCATCATCGCGCCGCTGGGCTTGCGTCGCACCGGGTTTCTGCTGCCGAAGTTCCACGCGAACGAACTTGCGCACGGATATCAGCCGAAGGGCAGCGATGCGGGGACCATGCTCGCCAAGGCGCATGCCCCCGACGGACCGTATTGGAACCTGCGCGGCAATGGTGGAATGCTGTCGACGACGGGTGAGATGAGCGCCTTCTACAAGGCGCTGTTCGACGGCGACAAATTGCTCACGAAGGCAGCCCGCGACGATCGCTTCGCGCCGGACGAACCGGTGGGTCTCGCCGGTTCGGATGGAGTGAACTTCTTCCTCTATGATCGCTTTCCAGGGATGCGCACGGAGATCATCATCGCGTCGACGAATGCGGCGATGAAGGCGCCGGCGATTCGCCGCGAGTTGGGCAAGGTGCTCGGCCTTCCTGCTCCCGATGGTGAGCCGTCGGAGACCATCGCAGCGCGGCAAGGTGGCAAGCCGGCACCCGCGGCGATCGAGACGTTGCTCGTGGACCTGATCAAGACGATCAACACGGGCAACGAGGCGACGCTGCGGAAGTTCATCGGCGACCACTTTGCGTCGGAGTCCGGCGGGCCGACGCTCGACGAACGGATTCAGCGCATCTCGCGCCTGCGCGAGAACCTCGGCGACATCAGCGTCGAGAAGATCGAGATGTTCGCCGAAGGTCCGGTAGAGGTGCGGCTCAAGTCATCGGTGCAGGGCGCGGCGATGATGAAGGTGATGATCAACCGCGCCGAGCCGTATCGTATTGCCGGGCTTCAGATCCAGTTGGGCGGCTAGCCTACGACTTCAAGCCGCATGCGCCGGATTCGGGAAGCGGGCGTATGTCGATGATCCTGCTGACAAGGAGATAGCGCGTGCCGTGGCCCATGTGGCCAGCCGGCATGCGCTCGCTGATCGTTCCGCGCCAGCGAACGGCGAGTCCGTTGGTCATGGGCGCGGTGATCGTCGCGAGGATGCTGTCACGCTGACGCAGGGCCTCATCGGTGAGGGTGACCCACCAGGTCTTGTCGCCGGCGGCGGATTCGCAGGGGATGAACCAGCTCTGCTCGAATCCGCGTTGGTAGGCGCCGAGGAATTCTGTCGTTGCCGTATCGCGCGGTGGCGGTGGCGTGCGCAACTGGGCGCTCGCTGTGCTGGCGGAAAAGGCGAGCGCGGCGGGTACGGCGAACATTGTGCGGCTCATGGGCATCGAGTCGATACCCCGTGAATTTGATGGCGGTCCGCGCAGAGACAGAACTGCGGAAGATCAACAGATCAAATGCTTGACACGGATGGGCACGGATGAACAACCGGATCTACGCGGATACTACCTCGGGCGAGTTCCGGCGCGCCGAGTCCATCGACGCGCGTGAACAAAGAAGAAAGCCCCTCTTTGCTCGATGCTGCCATTCATGGAACAGCGTGGCGTAGCAGTATCCGTGAAAATCCGGCTGTGTCCGTGTGCATCCGTGTCAGGCAGTTGATCTTCGGCTGTTTGATCTTCCGCTTTTTGATCTCCCGCTTTGAATCCGTAACTATCCTAGTACCGGAAAGCCTCCAACCCCACGCGAACCGTCCGCGGCATCCCGTACGAGATCAGCGTCGCCGTGCCGGTCCCTGCCAGATTGATCTGATAGTTCGTGTTGCCGATGTTTTCCAACGACACGAAGCCGCGCAGACCAGGCACCAGCTCGCGACGCACATTGGCGTCCACCACTGTGTACGGCTCGAGCGGCGCGCCCTGCAGCGTCGTGGTCGTACCCTCGTGCTTCCAGATCACCGTGTAGTCGCCAAGCAGCGACGACGTGTACGTCCCCCGAACGACCTGCTTCGGCGACGGCACGCGATTGATGTGCGCACCGATCACCGTGCCCGCCGGTCCATCCACCACACGCGCGTCGTCGTAGTTCACGCTGCCGCTGATGAACAGCGACGAGATCGGCCGCAGCGCGACGTACGCCTCCGCGCCCTTGCTGCGCGAACGGCTCACGTTCAGCCGCTGCCGCTGCGCAGGCGGACCAGCGCTGATCTGCACCGGCACGTTGAAGTCGCGATAGTCGGCGACGTAGTACGTGCCCTTCACCTGCAGGATGTCGAGGGGCTGGAAGTCGAAACCAACTTCGCGACCCAGCCCCGTCTCGGCGGCGAGGTCCGGATTCGGAATCGTGATCGACGTCGCACTGATCTGCTTCCGATACAACTCGGCGAGATTGGGCGCGCGAAAGGCGCGATACACCGAACCCTTGAGCGCGAGCATCGAGAGTAGCTGATAGCGAAGTCCAAGACGCGGTGAGAACGCGGTCTTGCTGCGATCCGGATAGATCGTCGTGCCGGCGGCCGCGTCGACCGACTTGCCGTTGTTGTTCTGCCAGCTGTCGACGCGCGCGCTCAACTCGACGCGCAGAGGCTCGATGGGCGCGGCGATCGCCTGGACGAACGCGCCACTCAGCGCCTGATCGCCACCCGAGAACACCCTCCGTGAGACGCTGCCGCAGCTCAGACCGGGACACGTGACGTTGAAGTTCGCCTCGTCGTAGTTGCCGCTCATGTGCCGATAGTCGCCGCCGATGGCGAACGACTCGAGGCCGGGAAGGCTGCGCGTCCACTGTGCAGACGCGCCGTAGTCATGGCTCGGAATCAACGCGGTCACGCTCGAATCCTCGGCGACGCGATTCGTCCGCACGTGGCGGGACCGCTGACGCTCGTCCTGCCGGCCGTCCCACGCGCGAATGGCGAGCGAGCCACCGACGACGCTCTGGTGATCGAAGCCGAAGTCCGCGTTGCTCTGGTCGCGCGTCTGATACGAGAGGAACGTC
>JAQBPV010000197.1 GCA_028287345.1 Gemmatimonadota bacterium | reverse complement strand
GCGATCACTTCCGTTCCGACGGCCGGCTCGAAGCGCGGATACCGGAGGAATCGCGCGGCGCTGAGTGCGGCTGGCGCATCGCGGAACGCGGCGTACAACGGATGATCGAGCCGGACATCGCCGAGCGAGCCTCCGCGGTCGGTCACGCGATCGGTGCTGCCGTTGACGCTCGCCGGCATCAGTGTCGATGCGGCCACCTTCGCCGGATATCGACGTCCCGCTGCGACGACGAGTCCACCGCCGCGCCTGACGAACTGTGTCAGCGCGGTGGCTGACGCGCCCGACGGCGGCGGCGTATCCCACAACAGCACGAGCGACGCATTCTCCAACGTCTTCGCATCGAGACGACCAGGCCGCACGCGATCGATGCGCATCAGCGGCGCTCGACTCACCCCCAGTGCGCGCTCGAAGAACAGCGTCTCCTCGGCCGTGGCGTCCTCAGGTGCAACGAGCAGCACGCGCACCGCATCGTCGGCGGCGAAGGCGAAATGCAGCGTGTCGTCCGCGGCGAGGGCGTCGTTGTCGATGGTGACGGAGCCGCGCACGTGACCTGCGGGCAGCAATACCGCATCGAAGGCGACGGGAACGTCGCCGCTTGCGGGCACAGTGACGTCGCGCGTACCGGCGATGCGACCGTTGATCATCAGCGTCGCATGCGCAATGCGCGACTGCGGCAGCTCGCGCGACAGCACGCGCGCCTGCACGGAGAGCATCGTCTTCGTCGGCTCGACGAGTCGGCGGACGTCGACGGATGCGACGGCGGTGTTGGCCGAGGTCTTCGAGTGCACGCTGATCGTGCGAAGGCTGAGTCCCTCGGGGAGATCCAGTCCGGCGACGCCCGATACACCGCTCCGTTGAAGATCGGTGATGATCACGACCTCGCTCTTCGCATTTCCCGCTCTGAGCACGAGCTGACGAGCCGCGCGCAACGCTGCCGCGTACCGAGTACCGCGCGGACTCGGCTTCGCCTTCGCCAGCGCGCCGAGTGCGGCGCTCTTCTCGATGGTGAACGGCTGGACGATGTCGGCTTCGTCGTCGAACAGCACGAGTGCGACCTTGTCGCTTGCGCCGAGCCCCATGATGACGTGGCGCGCCGAATCGACGGCCGCCTGCCAGACATCCTTGTGGCCCATGCTCATCGAGCGGTCGAGCATCACGACGACCGCCCGCACACGACTCGCCCGCTCGGCGACAGCTTGACGCGAGAAGACCGGTCGCGCGAAGGCGAGCACGAGCAACGCGAGTGCGAGTGCACGCAACAGCAGCAGCGGCCAATCAGTGATCCGACGACGCTCCGCCGTGCGAATCGGCAGCTGCTCGAGGAACATCAGCGACGGAAACTTCTGCGGCCGGTCCTTGTCGCGATGCCGCAAGTGCAGCACGATGGGGACGAGCAGCGCCGAGAGACCGACGAGGAACGCGGGTACGAGGAGGCCGAGTCCCATCAGCGCACCCGGCTCCGCGCGAGGCGGCGGTCGAGGTACGCATGCAGCGCGACGTCGAGTGGCTTGTCGGTTTCGACGCGAACGTAGTCGGCTCCCGCGCCGATGAGCTTCGTCGTCAGCGCGGCATGGTGTGCTTCGACCAGCGCCTTGTACTTGGCGCGCAGGTCTTCGGGACGGAGCGGAAGACGCGCGCCGCTCTCCGCATCCTCGAACGTCGTCGCGGCAGTGAAGGGAAAGTCGCGCTCCGCGGAGTCGATCAGGTGAAAGATGATGACGTCGTGACCGCGCATGCGCAGCGACGCGACCGCCTTGCCGAGCGCTTCCGGCGACTCATAGCAGTCGGTGACGAGCACGGCGATGCCGGGGCGCGACGTGAGATGCGTGAGCTTGTCGATCGCGTTGGTGAGGTTGCCCACGCCCGTCGCGCGCGAGCGCCCCAGTGTGTGCAGCAGCAATTGGAGGTGGCGAGTCGACGCGGGAACGACATCAACGAGGTCGCCGACGAACGTCGCGAGGCCGACGCGATCGCCCTGGTGCTGCGATAGCCACGCGAGCGACGCGATGAGGAAGCGTCCGTAGTCGTACTTGGTCACTGGCCCGCTGCCGAAGTCCATCGACGCCGAGGAGTCGAGCGCGAAGATGACGCTCGCGTTCGTGTCGGCTTCGTACTCCTTCACGTAGAAGCGGTCGGTGCGCCCGAACACGCGCCAATCGATGCGCCGCAGGTCGTCGCCCGGCTGGTACGAGCGATGTTGCGCGAAGTCCATCGACGAACCCTTCCGCATCGAGCGATGCTGCCCGTGCATGAATCCATCGACGACCGTACGCGCCAGCAGCGCGAGATCGGAGATCTTCGCGAGCAGCGCGGGGTCGAGGAAGGACGCTGGGGCGGCGGGCATGCTACAGCGCCGACTTCGGAATCGGGACCGCGGAGAGCAGCTTCTCCACCAATTGATCGGTCGTCACCTTCTCCGACTGCGCCTGGAAGTTGAGCAGGATGCGATGGCGCAGCACCGGATGCGCGAGTGCGCGCACGTCGTCGAACGTGACGTGACTGCGCCCCTGCAACAGCGCACGCGCCTTGGCGCCGAGGATGAGTGCCTGGGCCGCGCGAACGGAGGC
>JAQBPV010000195.1 GCA_028287345.1 Gemmatimonadota bacterium | reverse complement strand
AGACGCGCACGGAGGCGCGCCAGATGTCGGGACCGGTGCCGTCTCCTTCTACGAAGGGGATGACGGGGTGGCTCGGGACGCTGAGGGCGCCGTTATTGAAGCCAATCGCGTCGCCGTCGGAGGGACGCGTCGCGAAACGATAGTCGGCCATGCACACGCCTGCGTGTCGGGTGATGTAATTAGAGCCTCGGAAGGTATTCGGATGGGCGGGGGCGAGCAAGCAAGGTTGGGGGATTGGGGAGGGTGGGATTTGGGGGGTGGCGGGATCGCATTGTGGGAGTGGTCCGGTGCGCTGACGAGCCGATGATGTCATCCGCTATGAGGATGCGATCGGGTATGTCGCCGGGATGGTGCTGGGGATCTCTCGAGCATGGCGAGATGCCTCGTGGGGCGTTTCACGCTGCGCGTGGGCGTCAGTCTAGGGGCGAACGCCTCGCTGGGAACGTCCTCGACGTTGCTGCGGATCACCGTGGCGGAATGATGGTGCGCGCCTTTGCGCCATCGATGTCCCGTGCTCGCGCTATGAGCGCGTGGCGGTGCGTGCGACAAGCGCGAGCCGATGGCGGATTGTTGCCTCATCCTTGCAACGCGCCCTACCAGCGTGACTCACCGGCGAACATGCGTTCTCGTAGGTTATGCGCTAACCGTACAGCGCATGATCCCGACTCCAACTGGAGTTTCAAGGCGGCACAGTGTTTCCGAGGCGGCCGGACCGAGGGTGTCGTGATTCGCAAGCGAAACTAAGACGCTATTTCTGCTGGACTGCGCATAAAATGAGCGTCAAAGTTGGCGTTGGTCAGCCACAACCACTAACTCACAGGAAAGATATGTCGGCAGACCTACAGAACGCGGTCGCGGAAGCACTACAAGAATCCCTCCCTGGGATTGTTGAGCTCAAGAAGACGCCTAGCCTGTGGATGTACGGCTCATCATTGCTAAATGTCCGCACCGCTTCCGAGAAAAGCGGAGCTAAATTCTGGTTTGATGTGACGCCACGGCTATATGAATCAGAGTCGGTTGACTTTTTTCTCTTTGCGTGCGGAGATGCAGAACACATCTACATCTTCCCGCGTACAGCCCTTGAGCCAATGGTGCGCGCGGCCAGCCTGGGCGGAGCGAAGCAAGTGCCGCAATTCACCCTATTCACAGATACAAATGAATTCGAGCCTGCCGGAGCGGCCCGCTATTCTATCACGGCGTATCTGAATGCCTTCAATCTACTTCCCTCCGCGTCCGTACCCACGGCGGTCGATCGCAATGCTGGCATCACCGTTGGTGATTTAGTGCGCCAGTTAAGTGGCTTTCCTCAAGATGCTGAGCTGTACATGGGTGGCTTGCACTTCTATCGTCTGAAAAACCGCAGCGATCACCTGGTCCAGCTCGAGTTCCAGGAGCAGGTCTATCGCGATTCCAGTGGGCAGCTGTTCGCTGAGGATCTCATTCAACGGTAGTCATCATGACGCGGCGATCCAACTTGCGTTGCAGGAGCCAAGCGATCTGAGGTAGCTCGCTTTGTTCGCGTACTATATGTTGGCATGCAGCTGAACTTGGGCACTAGGCAACAACAGGGGAGCGTGCGTACGATCGACAACGCGTTGGGCGCGATTGCAGTTGTGCTCAGTCTCGCCATCATAGGTGGCGGGATATATCTTCGGTCCTACATAGGCAAGAAAGCGGAGCATCTCGCAACAAGGGAAGATGTTGACATTCTCACGTCGAAAGTCGAAAGCGTGAAGAGCTCATTTCGGCTTCAGGAGGAAGCCGTTAAGGCAGCACTCGCGAAGGACGTCACAGCGCATGAGTCCCGGTTTCAGATGGAGCTTCCCATATACCGTGAAATATGGGAGAAGTACCTGACGCTCGATGTTGCCCTGACGCACGTGCGAATTTCGGCTCGGGCTGGTGTGACTACCGATGGCAGAGACCATCGCCTTGCTTATGCGAACTTCCGCACGGAGCTAGAGGCACTTCAAGCACTTATTAAGCGCCACGAGCCTTTCTTTGCACCAGAAGTTCAGCGGGCCCTGACGACAGCAACACTACCTTTGCGGGTAATTGCTGCGACTGCCACGGGCGCTCCGTCGCCAGAAGAACAGGAAGCAATCCTTAATCGCGAGAGCAAAGAAGTTGTCAATTCAATGCACTCGGTCTCGACTTCGATTCGGGATAGACTCTACGCAGATGCTGCCGCAGTAGCCAGCTTGCTGCCGACTGAGGCCAAGCACTAAGCAATCGACTCCGCGCCAAGTGAGCAGCGGGGATGATGGGTAACACAATCGTCCAAGTACATGAGTAACACTGGTGGGGTATCACCCGCGGATGATGTAGTCCCGTTCATCCAGGGTCGCAAGCAGAACGGTGTTGAAGTAGGATCGATCAGATGCCGTCGTCCGTTTCCTCGAGTCCAATTTTGTTGAGCTACGAGCGAGTTTGCGATGTAAAGCCGACGCTTCTGGAAGCGAAAGGTGCCGGCATCGGTGACCTTCTTTGCTAGGAAGTGCAGCGGGTACTCCAGCGTCGGCAGAGTGCGTGGGTCGGGACGCGAGGCGCTGATGTAGAAGGTCGCCGGCGTCTCCTGCTGGAGCGCTTCGTGGGGTCGTTCCGTGTTGTACTCCGTGCGGAAGGCGTGGAAGACCGTCTGCTGGCTCGCACAGGTCCGCTGCACGGGCTTGATGGCACGACGCTTCGTGGTGCGGTGCACGCGTTCGTGTGCGCCATTGTCGTGCAGCCGCCCCGGGTGAATGCGCTGATGCGCAATGCCAAGGCGCATCCACCACACGTTCACGTACGACAGGCCGTGAATCGTTTGTGTGGCAATGGCACCCATCGTCGGTGCGGATCGCGCGCGGCAGGCCGAACTCGCGGAAGGCGCGCTCACGTCGGGGTTTTGCCGTCAGCGTCTCCGTCGACAGCAGGCCGTGGCAGGTGAGCAGATAGCGTGTGTGCTGATCGGCAATGGTGAGGGGATAGCAGTACACGCGTTCCCGGTGCGGAATTGTCCCTTGAAGTCCGCGGTCCAGAGATCATTGGACTCCGCCGTGCTGATTGGCACCATACCGAGATGCTGGTGCGGGTGCCGCCGCCGCCGCTTCCGCACGAGCCCGCGGCACCCGAGGAGATCCGCGGTCGTGGCTGCCGGCCAGTCCTCGAGCTCAGGATGCCGTCCGCGGAGCACCTTGAGCAGTTTGCGCGCGCCCCAGTCTGGATGCGTGCGTCGGAACTCGCAAAGCAAATCCGCGAGGACGGTCCGAATCTTGTGCGGGCACGAGTGCGGCGCCCGACTCCGGTTCGCGAGTCCTCGCTTCCCCTCCTCGGCATAGCGCGGTAGCCGACGCGCCGGCTCACGCCATACCGCGCACAGTGCTCGGTCATCGCGAAGCGGTCGCTCTGGGCGTCGAGAATGAACTGCAGTCGCTCGTCCATAGGTGCAGTCGCCAACCAGGACACGGCGCACCTCGCGTTCAGGAGAGTGGCTGCGCGGTTTAGAAGAAGTGTTACCTATGTACTTGGACAGATATGCTACCCATCTACCTCGGGCTGTACCGCCGCCTGCCTAACATGCGTTGCACCAAGCGGTAGCAGCGGTTCCACCGCTGCATCTTCCTTGGTGCCCTCGCAGGTGCCGTGGGCGTTACATCGCCACGTCCTTCCGGGCCTTTCGAAGAGAATCGCGGCTAGAGACGATACCGTCCGCGCCTTGGCCCCCGATAGCCGCGAGTTCGCCTGGGACTACTGTAGAGCGCGCTAGTCGCCCATATTCCAATGGTCTCTAGCCCGATGAGCCTCCGTTGATAGCTGATCTCTTATCGATTTTCGGCACGATTAGATCCGGTCGTATTCGACGTGGATCGCTATCAGATAGGCGTGTTCGCACCTGCTTCGCGTTTATTCGCTCATCGCTCGGTGCACGAACACTTCACTCAGAGATTCGCACGCTAGACCAAGGGAGTTCGGTGGTCTGGTCTCTCTGGATCGGGAAGTTCCCGAAACCCGTGTCGTGGCTTCTGGGGCAGCGATACAAGGAACTACGCCACGCCTTTGCGCTCGTGCTTGAGTTTAATGGATTCGTCGCAATCCTAGGCAGCAATATCGGCGACATCGATAGCCTGATCTCCGACGATCGCGTGCCGTACGCCAAGTTTCTGGCCCTGCGCTCCGATGACAGCGCCGAGATCGACTCTATCAGTACGCGAAACCTCCGCGCAGGTCGAGTCGGCGTTGTCCGGAGTAGCCAGACCGGGCGGCATCTTGAGCGATCGCTATCTCGTATTGGCGCCAACCAGACGGCCGCATCTCAAGTGTCACTGCGGCAGGATGATGAAGCTTGGAAAGTGGCACCCGGATCCGGACGGGTTTCGCAAACCGGTAACCGATCGAGCATACCAGAACTGTGCTCTTGGTTCGCAACGACCTGTGGCTATATCGACAACGCTGCTGAGCCGCATGAGTTTATTCGAGCATTCGCGCACCCTGTCGAGCTAGATCAACTCCCTGCACCCGTCGTGCCAACATCGGTTCAGCTGGACTCGGGCCTGATGGATGATTTGCTCGAGGCCGGAAGCACGCTACACCGCGCGGGCATCCCGATGAACGACGCCGAACTGCTGTCGCTTCGTGAACTAGTCGGCCAACTGTGGATGGTCGAGCCCGTGCGTACATCGCAGGATGAAGATGCCAAGATTTGGCGCCTCAAGGCCGCCGGCACGGAGGTCGGCCACTTGGTCATGAGGACTACTAAGATCAGCTTCGTGTCTCCGCAGCTAGCCGAGGTGCAGACAGTCAACCAAGATGAACCGACGTCCACCTTGGCCAAGGCCTTTAACGACGCTTCACAGCCGTTGCGGATAACGTTTTCCGAGCCGAGCTACGGGTATGCGGCTGGGCAGCTCTTTCGCGACCATCGGCTCATAGCAAGTCGGACTACGCTGCTGGAAGCGCTCGCGGATCGATTGCCCGCTGACGCGAGTGTGGAAAAGGGCAATGACGCGACGGGGTTTCTCGACGCTTCCTTGTTTGGTTACGTTGTCAACTCCGGAAGCAGCGACGATGATCTGCTCGTTTGCGACGATATAGGCACCGAGTGGGCAGATTTCATCGGCGTATCGACCGCTGATCACACCATTACGTTCTACCACTGCAAGGGCGGCCACGTAGACGTTGGAGCGTCCGGCTTGCATGAAGTTGTCGCGCAAGCTGCCAAAAACCTCGGCTACCTCACGGCTACGTACGCGGAGCTGGAGAGTCGCAAGGAAAAGTGGGCGGGACTGTGGAACGGCACACAAATTCACCGCCTGCAGCGAGGCCTCAGCGCGGATGCGTTCATAGCCGCCTTCACAAAAGCCGTCTCAGCCCCGCAATCGACACGAAGGGTGACGATCGTTACGTCGTCGCTGTCCAAGAGCGCGGTTGCCGCGGCATTCGAGGACATCGCAAATGGTGAGTCATGGCCGGAGGCGACGCATGTGCTCTGGCTATTGCTGGGCTTTGTGGATCAATGTCGCACAATTGGCGCCGTTCCCGAGATCATCTGCCGCCCATGAGCGATTGCGCACGTCATCTCGCAGGCGGTCGGGACGCCGCCGAAGTACGCGAACGCCTCCTCCAAGCCACTCACCACCGTCATCATCGGTTGTATGGATAGAACTTGAACCAAAGCAGGTGCGAGTACCCGAGCCACGACGAGCGCATACCGCTTGCCCCACGGCAATCGGAACTTAAGGATGGCCACCTGCGTCTGGGCGCGGTCTCGTAGCGCACGACCGGATCTGGCGCGGGCGGCGGACGGACCTTGACGACGTGCTCCCGCGCCTGGGCAATTCCGCACGGATAGCCCGGCGGCGCGGATCTCCTCAAAGATACGCAGGGCCGAGAGCTATTGAGATGACGCGAGCCGCGTCGTGATGATCGCCTGATAGGGATCGAGCAGCGTCGTGCGGGGGAGACGCGCGCGACCCGCGGCACGGACCTGCTGAGATCGCCGATCAGCTGCCCGGTGGCGATCCGGTAGTGCACCACGCGCCGGCTGCCGCCGAGGCGCTGGACGATGTCGCGCTTCGAGAAACCATCCCTTTCGACCGCTCCCCCTATGCCAGCACCAATTTGCGGCGACCTCGTAGTGAGCTTGGCTGCGCACTACCGCGGCGTCGGGTCGTCGCGTCTGGTTAGAAGGCACACGCAGCGACCAGACGACCCAGACGAATCATATCGCAAATCAGGAGCGCCTCCATACGGCAATCTCGCAAGTCTGCGATCAAGCCTTGCTCGCCCACTACGCGGGAGATGACGACGCTACCCTGAACCGGCTGTGGTGGCATCTCTGGTCCAAACCGCAATGTGCCGGTATCAAGGCGCAGATTGCGAGCAACAGCATCGCGACGCTTAAGCAGGATCCCGGACGCTTCAACGATTGGCGGATGCTCGTTTCATCGGAGTGAGACATTCCCGCGTCGGTTGCAAGTGCCAATCAAGTTGCCACCTCCAATGCGGGATCTCGCGCGAGGTAATACTTGATGAAAGACGGCGACTACATTGGCCACCCTTTTGTCGCGAAGGTATCAAAGCTGAGGCAAACGATTGCCGTAGCGCGCTCCCTCGATAGATATCTAAACGCCCAGGCGAGCCCCGGCCCGCCATTCACTTTATCTCCGGCGGCAATACGGATCCGTGGCTCGTTTTTGACCGCCTTCAAGTTTTCGGCATCAATGGAGCGCTGACACGGCTACACATCATGATGGACCTCGGCTATCCAGTGGTGAGACCCGATATCGTGCTGACGTCTCTGTTCCTCAAGTTCGGGTGGCTCCACCACGCAGATGCGAGCTTGCCCGCGCTTCGAAAGATTGACTTACACGGTAAAGGCCAGTTCGGAGCGCGGTTTCGGTACGACAAGCCGCGCATGTTCAAGCTCGTGATCGACACAGCACGGCAGGTCGTCGCGACCCTCAACGCAGACGAGTTGCAGGCTGACATTGGTTGGATGACTGCCAATCCCTTGCGCGAATTTGATCTGTTCATGGTGAAGGCTGGGCAGAAGCCGGAAGCGCAATACGGACTTCTCACCACCGTCGAATACCTAGAAGACTAGGTGGCGGCGAGTGTTAAGCACCAGCAGCACAACGCGGATGCGGCAGCCGGTGAGCTTTGAATGCGCGCTTTGCTCGCATCTCGCGTTATACGATTGCAGGTGAACGCGGACGCTAGATACCACAACGCTGCATACCACTACTGGGGACCCCGTGTGACGAGAGATAGAGAGTGCATCGAGCATGAGCCTCTGATCGCCGCCACGCCTGGCCGCCAATTCGCGCAGCCAGGCAGCTATTCCTTCACGAAAGATGCGAGGGGTTATGCCGATTCGTGGTTAGGGCCCGAGTACGTATTCTGCGCGGGGTACCAACCAGCGACTCCGGGGCCATCCAATCCCATTGTATCGGTTCAATTCTACGTTGGCGTGGCCAATATCCACGCTCGGCCCGGCGACCTTGTGGGTTGGACGAACGTTATAACCGCGTGTGACGTCGCCAACTCCATGAAGAACGATGCGTTCATGCTTCAGATGATCGAAAGGGATGCTGATGGGAAAGCGTTCGCGACTATCGTCGGCGGGCAAGCCCCGACGACATTCGGAGTTGACAAGATTAGATTGCGCTTTGCTCGCGCACCCATTCCTCTACGACTCGCCGAAGCTGTGCAGCATCTCGCGACGGAATTGTGTCGAATAGTCGCCAACGATCCGTGTGCGCTAGATCACATCGAGTGGCGTGATCTTGAGCGCCTAATTGCCGCGGCGTTGCGTGACATTGGTTTCACGATCCTGCTCACACGCCCTTCTAAGGATGGCGGCAAAGACATCGTTGCGCGTTGTCAGGTCGTGAATGAGTCGCACACATTTTACATCGAGGTGAAGCACTGGAGGAAAAAGCGGGTCGGCGAACAGGACATCAAAAGCTTCGTAAAGGTGAATGTTGCCGACGGAACGCAAGGTGGCCTCTTTCTTTCGACCTCCGACTATAGTGGGGCAGTCTATCAACATCGCGCTGAAATCACTCGTGACCTTGTACACCTTGGCAATCGCCAGACTGTGGTCGCGCTGGCTCGGCACGCCATCCGCTCGCGTGACGGTCTTTGGCTAGGCAGCAACTTACCCGAAATACTCTTCCAGGAGTGTATCTGAGTGTGAGTCACTCCATGAGCGTGGAAATCGTCGCAGTGAGCGGCCGGAATGATGGGAGACCGATTAGTCCTGAAGTGGTATCGCTTTCGGTTAGCCTGTGATGAGGAAGGCGAGATCGTCGATCTCCTCAGCCGGATCATGTTGATGTCGATGGCCCAGATCCTGTAGTGGGTATTGTCCAAGCCGACCAAGTATGTCAAGACGATTCGCCAGCGGACTTGATTGACTCGATGATCCACATCTGAGTACTGGCGTCGTGCTTTGGCAGGAATGTGAGACGAGTGCGGTCGACCGATTTGTCCGTAAGCAGCCTGCTCGCCGAGAGGTCGGCGCGGCCCTCTCTTGGGTCGGCGTTCAAATGCTCCAAGCCATTCGCTCATGAAACTAGGGCGACTAGTCGTACATTACGCGGTGAGCGGAGCCGTAGCGCGCATCAATGCGCGCCGGCGGCGTAAGCGCAGCAATTGTGATCGCGCCAAGATATGCGTTGAACTTGCTGGCCCATCTGCGGAATCTCGAGCCGGTCACTAATTGTTCAACTCGCCCCAATGCTTCCGGGTCCTTGTCCCGTCGTTCCGAGCACCCCGCCCCGCCCCGCCGAAACCACTCCCCCCCAGCACCCGTACTTCCCCGGATGCTACCCTCTTCGGGCCTCCGCCCCCGCGAACGAGCTGGCCTGGTCCTCGCCGTCATCGCACTAGCGATCGCCCTCAACCCCCTCAACCGTACCGTCCGCATCTGGCTCCGCGACGAGGTGGTCAAGGGCGCGCCCTTCTGGCTCGATCACCTGTTCTTCATGGTCACGTTGATGCTCGTGGTCTGGGGCCTGATCGGCTTCCTGCTCCTCGGCACGCGTGGTTTATCCCTAGGCCTGCCCGAGCGGCCCAAAGAGGCGTGGCTCGCTGGCCTCCTCTCCGGACTCGCGCTATCCGCTCTGGTCATGGCCGCACTCGCGGCACTCGGCGCGCTCGTGTTCGAGCCGCACCCGAACTGGCCTGTGCTGTTCGCCAACTTCGTCAGCAACTTCTACGAGGAGCTCATCTTCCGCGGCGCCATCCTCGGTCTCCTGCTCAAGGTGATGGACGGCCAGCGCGGGTGGCCCGCGGCGATCATCTCTGCCCTGCTCTTCTGCCAGGGCCACCTCCACTATCCACCCCTGCTGGTGGCCACGGTGTTCGTGGCGGGTTTGGTCTGGGCCCTGATGACCATTCGCTACAAGAGCCTCTGGCCCGCATGGGTCAGCCACACGGTGGCCGACACGGTCATCGATAACCTGTTCAAGGCATGACGACGGGGAACCCCGCGCTCGCATTCTGTTCGGCAGCTCGTACGTTTCCGCATCCCTCCGGAGCGACACAATGAAGCGTGCATTCTTTCTCGCCGGCCTCGCACTACTCGCGGGCCTCTCGTCCGCCACGGCCCAACATTCGACCATCACGCGCGACGCATTTCGTTTGCGCGCTGATTCGCTCGTCCTCGCCTATCTGGCCGAGTCGCACGCGCCGGGCGCGTCGTTCGCGGTGATCCGCGGGAATGACACGCTCGCGTTCGGCGGGTACGGTCTCGCCAATGTGGACGCGAGCAAGGCGCCCACCGCCGCAACGATCTACGAGATCGGATCGAACACCAAGCAGTTCACCTCCGCGGCGATCATGAAGCTCGTCGAACAGGGACGCGTGAAGCTGGACGACGATCTTTCGAAGTACGTGCCGCAGTTCCCGCTGCAAGGGAGAAAGGTCTCGATCCACCAGCTCCTGACGCACACGTCGGGCATCCACGACTACACGTCGTCGAAGGAGTGGCCGAAGACGTGGAACGACCCGCTGTCGCCCGACTCGATCATCAGGTTCGTCGCCGCCGACACGTTCGACTTCGCGCCAGGCTCCGCCTACCGATACGACAACACCGGCTACGTGCTGCTCGGCATGGTGATCGAGAAGGCGTCGGGACAGAAGTACGCCGACTACCTGAACGCGCAGTTCTTCAAGCCGCTCGGCCTGCGCCAGACGTCGTACTGTCCCTCGAGGCCCTCGGATCCCGCCTTTGCCCTCGGATACAGCAAGGGTACGACCGGCACGGAGAGGGCGAAGTTCCTGGACCAGTCGCATCCATTCGCCGCCGGCGCGCTGTGCGCCACAGTTGGCGACTTCGTGAAATGGCAGCGCGCGCTCGCCGGTGGAAAGGTGGTGTCGCCCGCATCGTACGCGCTCATGTCGACCGCCGACACGCTCAACAGCGGACGCAAGATCAACTACGGCTTCGGCCTCGTGCCGGGGGAGTTCAACGGCCACAAGACGGTCTCGCACACCGGCGGCATTCCCGGGTTCACGACCGCGGCCACCTACGTGCCCGACGACAGCCTGAGCATCGTGGTATTCACCAACTACGATGGCGAATCACCCCAGCGGGTCGTGCAGAATCTTCTCCGCGTCGCGTACGGGGAAGCGCCCGTGGTCGCGAGCCCTCCGAGGGCGCGGGCAGCCGCTGCAACCTCGCTCTCGCCAGTGGATCGCGACGCGATCGTCGGGAGTTATGTCCTGAAGCTACCGAACGGCCAGCTGCTGCCGATCAAGTTCTTCATCGACGGCGCCCGTCTGATGGCGCAGGCGCAGGGCCAGGACGCGAATGAGCTGCAGTACCTCGGGAACTACGCGTTCGGCGTCGCCTTCGATCCCGCGCTGCGATTCACCTTCACGATGGATGCGGGCAAGGCGACGAAGGTGACGCTGCTGCAGGGCGGAGCCACGATCGAAGGACCGAGAGTCCCGTAGCGTCCCACTGTCGATCAGGCGCGGCGTGCGCGACGACCGACGACACCTATCGCCAGCAACCCCGTCGCCATGAGCATCAGCGACGCGGGCTCGGGCGTGACGGTGTTCTGGAACTCCGCGCCAGTGAAGAAGAAGGCGAAGCTGTTTGTACCACTGACAGCGACCGTGCTGAGAGGGGTGCCTGTCCGCGAGTACTGAAACAAGTCAAAAGAAGCGTCGTTGCCGAACCAGAGCGTCTGATCGACTGCGTCGTATGCCAGGGCGGTGATGCCCTGGCCGCCTACATTTGGCGTGAACGAAGACATCAACGTTCCATTGAGCGCGTACTCGAAAAGAGTATTGGGCCTGTTGGTCAACACCCCCAGCAACTCACCAACCCAGATCGAGTGGTCCGCCCAATCGTAGGTGATACCCGCAGTGAGGGGGATCCCAGTCGAGAACAGCGGCATCATGTTCGACCAGTCGAGTTCACCGCGCCATACGGTGCCGAAAATGTCTACGGAATAGTTGTATGTCCCATCGGTTGTGCCGTCTCGAAAGGTTGTGTTGGGGTAGGAATTGAGACCAATCGGACCCACGACGCTTCCGCCCAGCGTGTACTCGCGCCCCGTACTGCCAAGATTTTGGCCGATTGTCCGAACGTCGGTCCCGACGGCGATTGCCACACCCCAGAAATTGTCCGGACAGTCGCCAAGCGGCCCGCAAATAGTTTCACCGGGGAAGATGCTCGTCACTGCGCCGTTCTGGACGGTCGCCACGATGGGATTGTAGACCGCGAAGGGCGTCGTATACAGCGTGCGCGATTGCGCACCAGCCGTCTTGACCAACAGCATCAACGCGAGCGAGATGGTCTTGATCGGCGGTCGCATGAAGCACCTCTTCTTTGGGGAAGTCGGGCACTGGCAATGCTTGGGGTACAAAGCATAGGACGACAGTCGCTGGTCAGCAATGGAGGCCCAACGCGCTCCACCTCCACAACGAAATCGCCCTCCCGACGCAGTTCGCGGTCGGGAGGGCGAGTCATATCCAGCCTTTCAAGTGATACCCGGGACGAGACTCGAACTCGTATAGCACTCGCGTGCTGGGGGATTTTGAGTCCCCTGTGTCTACCGATTCCACCACCCGGGCAGGTGTTTCCATGGGTACGTTCCAACTTAACCGCGGCGAGAATCACGCGCCATGCGGCATCACCAGCTTCACGTCGCTTCGTGGCCGCTCGAACGCATGGCACGCCGTCAGCTGTTGCTCCGCCCGCGTGAACTCGCTCCAGTCGATTGCCGCCGTCCAGCGGTGCGCGTACGCCAGAACGGCGATCAGCGTGTCCGGATAGCTCTGTCGTGTGAGGTTCCGGAGCCCCTGCAGGTAGTCATCCCGGTACACGGTCGGGATGATGATGCGCGACTGGTTCCCGGACAGCAGCTCGGCATTCATGAACGCACGAGCGACGCGCCCATTCCCGTCGTCGAAGGGATGCACTTCGCTGATCACGAACATGAGGGCGACGGCGCGCTGAAACGGGTGCGGAAGCGCACGAACCAGGTCGAAGCCGAGCTCCATAGTGCCGAGGAGATGCTGGGGGGCCACGAAGTGTGAGTCGCCGGCGCGGTTCCCCTTGAGCTTGAACTCGCCGGGTCGCTTCTCGCTCCGCTGCGCAAGGATGACGCGATGCACCTCTCGAAGCTGCTCGACGAACGCGTCGAAGCTCGCGAAGGTGTCCACCCCCCTCGACATGGCGGACGGGCTCCCGACCAGCATGTACGTGCCCAGAACGTCATGTGCGTCGGCTGGTCGCGCGGCCGGGATCACGCCATCGAACACGATGGCGCGTGCCTCCTCGACTTAGAACTCCGTGCATTCGATGAAGTTCGAGAAGTAGGCGTCGAAGAAGGCGGACGTCGCGAAGCTGGTGCCCTGATCCGGGGCCGCATACTGGGCCGGCTCGTGTGCGCGCAGCGTCGCGAAGAGGGTCTGGAACTGTGACTCACGGGCCACGTCGTACGCCTTTCCAGCGAGCCGAGCGACTGCGCTTGGTGCGGTGACCGGTCCGTGGCGCGACCCGAGCAGCGCGCTCGCAATCTTGTCGATGACGGCGAGCTCCCTGTCGGCGCCCAGCGCGGGGGCCAGCGCGCGCGCCTCGTCTCGAAAGCGGTTGACGGCCTGCTCGCCACCGGTCTGGAATGCGCTCTCGAGTATGCGTTCCGCCTCATTAGCGCGTACCCCACGCGCGATACCGGCCCGCGCACGCGAGGGCTTGAGCGCCTCCAGGAGGGCGCGGGGGCGTGAGGCGACCTTGAGGCCCGGGAGCATGTCGTAGTCGCCCGGCATCGGCCCAGGTCCCTTGGTCACCCGGATCCGCAGTCCAGGCAGGTCTCGCTCGTACCGCGCGCGCCCGACCAGGAAGACGGTGCCATCTGGCTCGGGGGCCATGTTCAGCCCCGTGCGATAGCTCACGATCGCCCCTGGAGCGAGCAGCCCGATCGCACGCCAGCGATGCCGAGTCAGGAGGGCCTCCTCCGGCTCATCCTGGCAGGTGGTATAGAGGCCGAGTCCGAGCGGGCGAAGGGTCCCCTGCTCCACCGCCCGACCGACGGCCTCACTGATCGCCGAATCGCTCCGGAACAGCTCGGGCCACTGGACGTCCGCTGACTTTCTCGGCAATAAGGCCCCCTGGGGTGGCCGTGCGTGGAATTATCGGACAATAAGGCGCGTGCTTTCCCGCTTTTCATGCAATAGCATCTGATATGAATGTACAGAGCGCAAGGTCAAAGATCAAATAATTGTGCGATAACAACCGAAAACATCGAATAAGTATACAATAGGCATTCACGGCTCCCGGATGGAATGGTGAAAGCTCGCCCGCCGCGTACCTTACCGACACCATGACCGACCACGTCCGTGAGCAGCTGCAGGCCGCCCTCGGCGCTGCCTATACCCTGGAGCGCGAGCTGGGCCGTGGCGGCATGGCCACCGTCTACCTCGCGCGCGATCTCCGCCACGAGCGCCGCGTGGCGATCAAGGTGCTGCACCCCGAGCTCTCCGCCGTGATCGGCGCCGAGCGGTTCCTCGCCGAGATCAAGCTCACCGCCGCGCTGCAGCATCCGCACATCCTGGCGCTCTTCGATTCCGGCAACGCCAACGGGTGCCCGTTCTACGTCATGCCGTTCGTGGAGGGCGAGACGCTGCGCGCACGCCTGGCGCGCGAGACGCAGCTCCCCGTGGCCGACGCCATTCGCATCGCACGGGAGGTCGCGAGCGCGCTCGACTACGCCCACCGACATGGCGTGATCCATCGCGACGTGAAGCCGGAGAACATCCTCCTGCACGACGGCAGCGCGGTCGTCGCCGATTTCGGCATCGCGCTCGCCGTGC
>JAQBPV010000180.1 GCA_028287345.1 Gemmatimonadota bacterium | reverse complement strand
TTCTTCAGCACGAACTGCACGTCGCGCAGCGCATCGATCTGCTCGAGCGGATTGCCCGGCACAGCGATGAGGTCGGCGATCATGCCCACCTTGATCGGCCCGCGCGCCTTCTCCGTCTCGCTGACCTTGTAGCCGTTCACCGTCATGGCGCGCAGGATGTCGGCGTTGGGAATCTTCGCCGCCTTCCACGTCTCGATGAACTCGATCGCCACCTCCCCACGTGTCTTGCCCGGTACGTAGTAGTCGGCGTCCGTCGAGAAGGTGAGCGGCGCCTTGTTCTCCCACGCGTTGCGAAGCATGGATACGGTGCGGTCGTACCGCGCCTGTGTCGTGTGGCCTGTTAGCGAGATCGGCGTCTCCGTGCCCGCGCGCCACACGCCCTTCGCCGCCATCTGCTTGTGCAGCTCGTCGGTCATGCCGTTGTCGTGCGCGATGGACCAGATGCCCGCTTCCACCGCGCGCTTGCCGCCGTCGATCGTCTGCACGTGGCCTTCTACCTTGAGCCCCGCCTTGGCGGCCTCGCGGATAACGAGGCGGATCTCGTCGACGGTGTAGCCCCAGGGCTTGCAATCCACGCAGATCTTGATCACGCGCGCACCGTAGAGCGCATTCTGTCGAACGGCCTTCACGATCTCATCCGGCGTGTCGGCCTCGAGGTACTCCGGATAGACGATCTTGTGGTCGCGCGCCATCTCCGGCGTCGGCGAGAACTGGCCGCCCATGCCGCCGATGATCAGTCCCGAGGGAATGACCGTGGGCCCGGGAATCCACCCCTGCTCGATGGCCTGTCGGAGCGCGATGTCGGCGTAGTTGCCGTTGTTCCCCATGTCGCGGACGATCGTGAAGCCCGCGGCGAGCATCTGGATGCCGTTCGACGCTGCCTGGATGGCGCGCAGCGGCGTGGGGTCCAGGATGGAGGTGATGTAATAGCTGTTGCGCTCGGGTACTTCCTTGTATGTAAGCGCGAGGTGGTTGTGCGCATCGACGAGCCCGGGCAGCACCGTCAGCGACGAAAGGTCGATCACCTCGGCGTTCGCGGGTATGGTCACGCTCGGGCCCACGGCGGTGAACTTCCCGTTCTCGACGAGGATCACCTGGTTCGTGGCGATCGCGCCGGACTCGGGATCGATGAGGCGGCCCGCCTTGATGGCGGTGACCTGCGCACTGGCGACACCAGCCAGTGTGAGAAGCACGAGGGAGCGTGAAAACGCGCGGATGAATGCTGGTGTCGAGGCTCTCTGCACGAGTGCTCCGTGAGGTAGGTGGGAGGGCGGTCGGCGGAAACAGGCCGCCTATTCGGCGGCCTGTCAAGCGCTCGATGAGCGTGAGCGTGAAGCCTCCAGCATTGAGCAGACCAGAGCTCGAAGCTCGAGCTGCAGCCCGAGCCGAAGCTCAAGCTCTGACTTGCTCATTGCTGGAGGCCCACGCTCATACGGGGCTATTGACACATCGGCTGGGCTGCTGAATATTCAGCACGCACAGTTGATTTTTCAGCACACGAGCCTAGAGGCCTATGCACATCCTGATGCTCTTCTCGGCGCTCCTCCTCGGCAGCCAATCGCGCCGGATCCCCGTGGAGACGCATCGGCTCCCCAATGGCCTGCAGGTCGTGTTCTCGCGTGACACCACCGTCCCCATCGCCCGCGTCGGCGTGTACTACCGCGTCGGGCCACGCGAGGAACCGGAAGGGCGCGCGGGCTTCGCGCACCTCTTCGAGCACCTCATGTTCGAGGGCTCGCCGCACCTCGCCGCCGGCGAGTTCTTCAAGCTCATCGTGGAGAGCGGCGGTCGCTTCGGCGCGCGGACGCTGTACGACCTCACCAAGTACAATGTCACCGTACCCACGAATGCGCTCCAACGGGTACTGTGGGCCGAGGCGGACCGGATGGCCGGCACGCAGATCGATACGGCGCGGTTCACGAATGCGCGCAGTGTCGTGAAGAATGAGGTCCGGCAGCAAGGCTACAACCGGCCGTACGGGCGCTTCGTTTGGGTTGACGTTCCCGAATTCGCGCAGACGAAATGGGCGAACTTTCACAGCGTCTACGGCGACACGCCCGACGGCCGGATGGAGGCGCTCGACAACGCCACGCTCGACGACGCCCGTCGATTCTTTGCCACCTACTACACGCCCGACAACGCCGTCCTCGTGGTCACGGGCGACTTCGAGCCGCGCACGACGCTCGCGTGGATCACGTCGTACTTCTCGCGCATTCCCTCCGGTGCGCAACGGCCGGTGATCGACAACGCCGAACCGCCGCAGCTTCGAGAGCTGCGCGCGACGCGCACGGACGCCAACATCACGCGACCGGGACTGGCGCTCGCGTATCACATGCCGCCGCGAGCGAGTCGCGACTTCTGGACGATGCAGGTGATCGACCAGATCCTCATCGAGGGTGGCGACGCGTGGATCAACGAAGAGCTCATCGATCGCAGGCACCTTGTGGACGCAGTCTATGGCGGCGTGAGCCCTCGGCATGGGTCACTCTACACGACCGCCGGACCCAACTTCTGGGCGACGTTCGTGTACCGTGACACGGGCACATCACCCGACTCGATCCTGGCGGGAATGGAGACGCAGATCGCGCGTCTTCGCTCCACACCAGTTGACGCGGCAACGCTACGGCGCGCCATCGTGAAGGCGCGCGCCGACTTCCTCGCCGAGTTGACCGCGGGCCGCGGCGAAGGTCTCACCGACTTGCTCGGCCAGTTCGCGCTGTTCGACGGATCGGCGGACCGTGTCAATCATATGGAAGGGCTGTTCGCCACTACGACGCCGGCGATGGTGTTGTCCACCGCGCGCCGGTACCTGCGCCCCGAGCAGCGTAACATCCTCTCCCTCGAGCCGGGAGCACGCAAATGAGACGACTCCTCCTCGTCGCGCTCACGCTCGCGTCCTCCGTGCGGGCGGGCGCCCAGCGGAACGCGGGCTTCCCCGCGAGCCCGCCGCCGCTCGCGGCACCGAAGCCGTTCGTCGCCCCGCGCGTTCACGAGCGGCGTCTCTCCAACGGACTCGAGACGTCGCTCGTCCCCTTCGGCTCGGCACCGCTCACGTTCATCCAACTGACCATCGGCGCCGGGAAGCTGAATGACCCCACCAAAGGTCACGGATTGGCGTCGATCACTGGATCGTACCTTCGCGAGGGCACGCGCACGCTCGACCGGCGAACGATCAACCTCGCCAGCTCCACGCTCGGCCTCATCGGCGGCGACGTGAGCATCAGCGTGGGTAACGCGGAGACGACCATCTCCGCGCGCGTGCTCAGCGACTCGGCACCCGGCCTGCTGCGTCTCATCGCGTCCCTGGTGCGTGAGCCATCGTTACCTCCCGATGCGCTCGAACGCATCGCGCGCGCCGAAGCGCGGCAGGCAGCGGGCCGTGCAACGCAGATGGAAGCGCGGGCGCTGGACATTGCGGACTCTGTGCTCTTCGGCGATCCCGCGCTCAGTTCAGCGACCGACAACTCTGTCGCCCGGCTCACGCTCGACGACGTTCGTCGCTTTTGGGCGGCCAGCTATAGTCCGCGAAATGCCGCGCTGTACGTGGCGGGCGTGTTCGATCAGGCAGCAGTGAGGAAGGAGATCGATCGCTCGTTCGGTGACTGGTCTGGCGGCCCGGCCCTGGCGGTTCGCTCGTCGCTCGAGGCGAATGACGTGGCGGCGCCCGTGATCCACTTCATCGATAGACCCGGCGCGAGCCAGGCGAGAGTGATGGTGGCGTATCGCATAGTTGACCCCGGCGCGTCGGAGTACCTCACGCTCAATCAGTTGAGCATCGTGATGGGGAGCGTGCAGACGTCGCGCATCACGCGGAACGTGCGCGAGACGCACGGCTACAGTTACAACATCGCGACCTGGTTGTCGGCGCGTCCGGGGTCGAGCAAGTGGATCGTCTCGGGCGATGTCGTGAACGCGTCAACGGGCGCCGCGCTCAAGGAGATACTCGCCGAGGTGGCGCGTGTGCGTGAGACGCCGCTGACGCAGCAGGAGTTGCTCGGCTTTCAGCGGTTCATGGCGGGCGTTCTCGTGACCGAGAACTCGACGCCCGATGGCATTGTCTCGACGCTCGCGCGGCAGCGGCTCTTCCACATGGATCGAAGCTATCTCGGCTCGTTCGTCGAGCGCATCTACGCGGTGACGCCCGAGGACATTCGCGGCGTGGCACAGCGCTACCTCGATGCGCGGCAGGCGGCGATCATCGTGATCGGCGATCGCGCGAGCGTCGAAGCGCAGCTCAGCGGTGTGGTCGCTCGATCATCGCCTTGAGCGTGATGCCGTGCAAGGGCCGATGCCTCGGGATTCGTTCATCTGCCCGCGGCGGCGCGACGCGCGCGATCTTCCTCCCACTCGATGAACGGGCCATCGAAGTCCGTGAGTCGTGAGCCGTCGAACGCCCACACGCGCGTCGCGACCTCGCGCAGGAATGCGCGGTCGTGACTCACCAGCAGCACAGTGCCTTCGTACTCGTCGAGCGCATCCTCGAGCACCTCGATGTTCTCGACGTCGAGGTGATTCGTCGGCTCGTCGAGCACAAGGAGATTCGCGCGTGAGAGTGTCATTAGCGCGAGCGCCATGCGGGCGCGTTCGCCACCACTCAACGTGCCGATCTCACGAAAGACTTCTTCCCCGCTGAAGCCGAAGGCGCCGAGGTGGTTTTGCACCTGGCCCCGATTCCACGTTGGCCGCTGGTCCTGGATCGCATCGAACATCGATTTGCGAAGCGGGAGGTCGGAAAGATCCTGCCGAAACCACGCCGCCGTGATCGAGCCGCCGATCCTCGCCTTTCCACTCGCCGGCGTGCGATCGCCGAGCAGCGTCGAGATGAACGATGACTTGCCGGCGCCGTTCGGTCCGACGAGCGCGACGAAATCGTTTCGTCGCAGGACAGCGGTGAAGTCCTCCACGAGCACTCGGCCGGGCACCTCCACGCGCAGGTCGTCGACCGAGATCACCTGATCGCCGCCGCGTTCCAGCGTCTCGAAGTTGAGCGTCATAGCCGCCGGATCGCCCGGTGGCGGTGCGAGACGCGGCAGACGCTCGAGCCGCTTGCGCTTGCCCTTCGCCTGGAAGGAGTTGACGCCCGCGATGTTCCGCCGGATGTACTCCTCTTCCTTCTTTACGTACGCGCGCTGCTTCTCCATCTCGCGCTCGCGCGTAAGACGTCGCTCGGCACGCTGCGGCACGAATTGGCTGTAGTTCCCCTTGTACGACTCGCTCGTCTTCGCCTCGACGTGCAGGATGTTCGTGCAGATCGCGTCCATGAATGCGCGATCGTGCGACACGACGATCACCGTCTCGTCGGCGTCCTTGAGCCACTCCTGGAGCCAGGTCGTGGTGTCGAGGTCGAGGTGGTTGGTGGGTTCGTCGAGCAGCAGCAGGTCGGCGGGCGCGATGAGTTGCGCCGCCAAGCCCACGCGCCCGCGCTCACCGCCCGACAGCGACGCCACGAGGCGCGTCTTCGACTCCTCGGCGTCGAAGCCGAGTCCCTGGAGCACTGCGTCGACGCGGGCGTGGTAGACGTAGCCGCCGAGGTCGGCGAAGCGCTCCTGGTCGTGCCCGAACCGTTCGAGGAACTCGTCAGTGACGCGTTCGCCGAGTTCGCCGAGCTCGATTGCGCTCTCGGCAATGCGCTGCTCGAGGAGCATGACTTCGCGCCACGCGGCGGCGCCGGCCTGCCACACTGTCGTCGCGCCCTCGAAGGCACGGTGCTGGTCGAGCAGCGCGTGGCGGAGTCCCGGCTTGCGCGCGACGCTCCCGACGGTGGGCTGGAGGTCGCCGGTGATGACCTTGAAGATGGACGTCTTGCCGGCGCCGTTGCGGCCGATGATGCCCCACCGTTCACCCTCGGCGACGGTGAAGGTGATGTTCTTGAAGAGTTCAGTCGCGCCGAAGGAGACGCCGACGTTGGAGACGGAGAGAAGAGTCACTCAACAATGGATGAAGGGCCAAGCTGGAAAGCTAAACACCCGAGCATGAGCATGAGCACGAAGCACCCAGCAATGAGCATCTCGAGCCCGAGCTCGGAGCTCGAGCTGGTAGCTGGAGTTGCTCATTGCTGGGTGCCCGTGCTCGTGCTCATGCTCTGGTTGAGAGCCCGAGCTCCAGCTCGTTGCTCACTTTTTCGATAGTTGCTTTCGGAGTCCGATGAGCATCTTGCGAACTTCGACCGTCGCGGCTGTGAGCCTAGCGTGCTCGCTTTCGGGACAGAGCCCACTGTCGACCGCCCGCTGAAGATGGCATTCCAGCTCGTTCGCTTCCTTGATCGCCATGGTGACATAGCGCGCGAAATCCCTGTCCGTTGCGCACCCTCGTCCTTCCGCGATGTGCGTTGGTATCGCGTCCGCGGCGCGGGTGATCTGATCCGCGAGTCCGCGCCGCGTTCGCGTAAAAAGCCGAGCGAATGTGGCA
>JAQBPV010000162.1 GCA_028287345.1 Gemmatimonadota bacterium | reverse complement strand
CGACGCGCCGAACGAGGAAGATGCAGACGTTCAAGAGAAAGGAGCGGAGCAGCTCGTTCGACTCGGCGAGTCCTTCCTCGGTGATGGTGACGTGGGCCGTCGTGTTGCCGGGCGTGAGCACCGTGCGACCCAGTCCCGGGCCCCACTCCATCGCGACCGTATTCTGCGGTGGCCCACTGCGGATGACAACCCGTCCCTGGCTGAAAATGGCACGGGAATCGGCATTTGGTTCGCCGAGAGGCGCCACGTCGACGACGAGATCCACCGGGGCGGGCAGGGCGAGGCGTGCTTCGTCGAGCCATCGGCCGACCAGCGCCTGAACAGCGGGATGCTGGGTATGAAGGCGGACTTCGTGGGGCATTGGGCGCAAGGTGCCGGGCTGATAGCGGAATCGCCAGCCCGAATGGACTGGCGATTCCGAATCACGTTGACGGTGCAGCAGCACACCGGTAGCGCTCGCTTAGAGCGGCGGACCGGAGGAGAGAGCCACGGCAGCCGTCAGTGTGGACTCGCTCGTGAGAACGGGTGCCACGAAGGTCTTCTTCGTCACTGCAGACTCCTTGTTACGAGGACAGGCGATAACTCGCCGCATCGGAATCAAGCAAGCGTCGGGCCGTGGGGCAACTCGCGTAAATCGTTGATCTGGAAGAGCATGGCCGTGGTGCATGCGTTTGCGGTGTTGCGATCTCGCCACAAGAACGTGGCGCGAGTCTGCCAGTCGAAGCCGCTAGGAGCCATTCGACGGAACGTCACAGACTCGTCAAGAGTCGCCGGGCCATCGAGCTGCGGCACGTCGTCGAACGGCCGAGCGCGGGACGTCCAGTCCCGGTTGGGCGATCAGATTTCGCTGCTCGCCCGGGTCCGTCGTCAGCTCATAGAGCTCCTCGGCGCGCCGACCCCAGCGCACCACATACATGTACTTGTAGATCTTGCCGGCGTCGCGATACAGCACCGCGTGCCACGGCCGGCCGCGATCGGTCCAGTGGGTGCTGAACTGTTTGGCCGGTTTGCTCACCAGCGACTGCCCCTGCCACGAGCTGGGCATCGGAAGGCCCAACCGCTCGAGGATGGTCGGTGCGATGTCGCTCTGTGTGGCGAAGTCGAGGTTCGCGTACGAGACGGCCGAGTCGTCGTAGATGAGCAGCGGGACGTGCAGCATCTCCTGGTAGAGATAGCGCGTGTGCCCGAAGACGCCGTGCTCTCCCATGCCGTCGCCGTGATCGCCGAGGATGACCACGATGCTACCGGCGAGGTAGCCTTTGCGGTCGAGCGCCGAGAAGATCTCCCTGATCGAGTTATCCGCCTGAAGGATGCCGTTGTCGTACGCGTTTCTCTGGGGCGTCGTGGCGTCCGAGCCGACGGTGACCTCGGAGGGAGTCCAGCGGCGAAACGCGGGCAACTTCGTCCCGACGGGATGTGTAGCGCTCAAGAAGAAAAAGAAGAACGCAGGCGTTCCCTTCGCGGACGCCACGCTCTCGAGGCCTTCGAGGATGAGGCGGTCGTCCTTCAATGAGTAACGCTTCGAGTGAAAGCCGTCGAAGAAGTAGTCGACGTTGTCGCCGTAGTGCATGCGCAGCATGTACCAGACGGTGTGGTCGCTGGAGGCGATGAAGTTGACGCGATAACCGCGGTCGTGAAGGATGTCGTGCAGCTTGAGCGTCCCGAGGTCGAGCACGGCCGAGTCGCGCGAGGCGAGCGTGCTGAGGATGCCGCAGGCGCTGAAGGGACATGTCGCCATGGCGAGTGTCACCTTCTTCAGGTGTCCCGCTGCATCGAGCTGCGAGAGGAACGGCGTCGTGGCGCGTCCGTAGCCGTACACGCCCATGTGATCGGCGCGCAGTGCGTCAGAGAAGATGACGATGACGTTTCGGTGCGAGAAGTTCTGGCCGCCGGCGTACTCGCGGCGTGCCTTGGCGTTCGCGGCGCGAGCCTCGGCTTCATTCGACTGGCCCGGTGCGGTGAACAGCGCGGTGAGCGGCTCTGCGGCAGCCGCGGGGAATCGGCGGGCGACGATGATGAACGCGGCCAGCGCGAGTGCGATCAAAACGCGGCGCCATACGCTGTCGTCCCGAGCGAACGCGAGCGACCTGCTCTTCTTCCACCACAGCCAGTAGATCAGGACCAGCGCGGCGACGAGCGCAGCGAGTCCCAGGTCGATCAGTGCATACGAGACAGGCAGGTTGCCGACGATCGCGGGCAGGTACCGCAGGTACGCTCGGCCGAGGTCGATGGAGATGCTCCAGCCCCACGCCTCGTTGGTGACGGTGCTGAGTACGAGAACGAGGAAGTACAGCGACGTGAGCGTCGCCCCGATGAGGGCGATGAAGATGCGATTGGGAATGACCCTGAACGCCGCGCCGACCACGACGCACGCAAGCGCGACCTCGGCCAGATGCAGTGCGACGACGAGCGGCGAGTAGCCGTAGCGGACGGTGAAGGCCGTCGCGAAGCAAAGTGGAAAAGCAGCGGCGGCGAGGACCAGCCACCGCTGTGTACCGCGTACCGTCATGTCGCGCGAGGAGCGTGCATGCCCTAAACTATCGCGCGTGACGATGATGAGCCCAGCCGGCGAAACGGCCGAAACGACCGGGCCGGCGAGCGCGTCGACCGTGCGAAAGATCGCCCTCGTGTGCGATTGGTGTCTGCCGCGGTTCGGCGGACTCGAGCTGCAGTTGATCGACCTCGCGAAGGCACTCCGCACGGCGGGTCATACTGTGGAGATCATCACGGCGACGCCGGGTCCCGATGTGCTCGACGGCATTCCGGTGCGCCGGCTGCGCGGATTTCGCTTTCCATTCTTCGAGTTCACGTTCTCGCTGCGGCAGTTTCGCGAGTTTCGCGCTGCACTGCGCGACGGCAACTTCGACGTCGTGCACGTGCACTGCGGCGTGGTCGCGCCGCTCGCGTACGGTGGCGTTCGGCTCGCCGCGCGCTCCGGCATCCCGACGGCGCTCACCTTCCACAGCGTCTACGACTATCTGGAGCCGGCGCTGCACAACCTCGCGGCGTTGAGCGGCGCGCCGCACTTTCCCGTCGCGTGGTCAGCGGTGAGCCGGCACGTCGCGACCGAGACGTCGCGGATCCTGAATGGCACCGACGTCAACGTGTTGCCCAACGGCATCGACACGTCGGCGTGGTCGGCGCCCGTGCACGTGCGCAACCC
>JAQBPV010000157.1 GCA_028287345.1 Gemmatimonadota bacterium | reverse complement strand
CACCTTGGCCACTTCCAGCTCACCAACCGCCTCGTCCCCGCGCTCGAACGGCGCGGGGCGCGCGTCGTCTCACTCACGTCCGCCGGACATCGCTTCAGCGCCGTCGACTTTGACGACCCCAATTTTCTGCGTCGCCCGTACGACAAGTGGAAAGCGTACGGTCAGTCGAAATCAGCGAACTCGTTGTTCGCGGTGGAGCTCGATGCGCGCATGAAGGATCACGGCATCCGCGCGCTCGCCGTGCACCCCGGACGAATTCTCGACACGGAGTTGGTGCGCCACATCAGCATTGAGGACCTCATCGCCGCCGGCATCAGGCGTCCGGATGGGTCGCTCGATCAGAGCCTCACGAAGACAGTGGAAGAGGGCGCGGCGACGACGGTGTGGTGCGCACTGAGCCCCCAGCTCGACAACCTCGGTGGCGTCTACTGCGCCGATTGCGACATCTCGCCGATCGTGCCGGACGACAGCAAGTCACTCACGGGCGTTCGGCGCTGGGCGATCGACAAGGCGGCCGCGGAACGGCTGTGGGAACTGAGTGAGCGACTAGCGCTCGGGTGAGCCCAACAGCGTGCGTGCTCGTCCGGCGATGTACCGCAGCTGCTCCGCGCGTTTGCGTGACCACGCGGGCACGCTCAGGAGCGCCGACACGAGGGTAGCGGCGCCGGCGACGGAGACAATCGCCGGTGCGAGGAATCCGTTGCCGAGGTTGCCCGACATCGACAACCCGATAGCCGCGGCCACACTCCAGCCGAGTCCCACGAGTCCCACCACGGCAAAACCAAGTGCGCCGCCCTTCCGCGTTCCCATCCGCAGCCGATAGCCGTCGCGTGTGGGCTCGATGTACGCGTGCAGGTTGCCATTCCTCCACTCGCGAAGACCAGGCGTTGCGCCGATGGAGCCGTGCGCTTCGAACGTCTCGCGCAGGTCAGCGACCAGCATGAGCCATTCGGTATCAGAGGGTGCGCGCGGCAGGATGACGGTCTGCCGCAGGCGTTCGTCGGACATTCGTCTCGCGAAGTTGACGCATCAGCGGAGGCCGGCTGATCACGTATGAACGTAGTCGATACCGCCGCGGCGGCCCAACGCCAAGGCGGTGTCATCGAGTTGTCAGGGTCGGTGACTACGCTTCCCGTAGTCGGGACTCGCCGCGTGCCAGTCCTCCTCTCCGTGAAGGTGATCGATTGCGACTTCTCGTCCGTTCCATCGTCCAGGCGACGATGGTTCTTGTTTCCGCATGGCTTCCAGGCTTGGCGCAGGGTACGCCGGCGGGCGGAGTTCGTGGCCAGGTGCTGAATTCTGCGAGCAATACGCCACTTCCCGGAATTGTCGTCAACGTCAGCGCACTGGGTTCGCAAGCCATCGTCGGCCGAGCGACATCAGGTGCCGATGGAGCGTTCCGCGTCACGGGTCTCACTCCGGGACGGTATCACGTTCACATCCGCGCACTCGGCTACGCGCCGTGGGACAACCCGACCGTCCTCGTCGCATCAGCGAACGTGGATCTCGGCACGGTGCGGTTGGTCAACGTCGCGCTCGAGCTCGAGTCCGTTGCCGTGACGGCGAAGCGGCAAGACGTCCAGCTGGCGCCGGATCGCAACACGTACGTCGTGCGAGATATGCCCACCGCCAAGGGTGGTAGCGCGCTCGACGTGCTGCGCACAGTGCCCGCCGTAGACGTCGACATCGACAACGTCGTCAGCCTTCGCGGCAACTCCGGCGTCACCGTCCAGATCAATGGCCGTCCCAGCCCGCTCAAGCCGGCGCAGCTCGGAGACTTCCTCGCGCAACTGCCCGCCGACATGGTGGACAAGGTGGAAGTCATTCCCAACCCGTCCGCTCGCGATGATCCCACCGGCGTTGCCGGCATCATCAACATCGTTTTGAAAGAGGAGGTCGACGCGGGCACCACCGGCGGCATCACGGCAGCGGGTGCCACGAACGGGCAGGCGAATGCGGGCGTCAACCTCGGGTACGCGCACCGCGCGCTGTCGCTCTATGGCAGCTATGGTTTTCTTCGCGACCGTCGGCCACGCAGCGAGGCGCTCCTTCGCGAGAACGACTATCTCACGCCGCTCACGTATCTCGATGAGTTCTCCACCCGAATTCAACAGCGTCGTATTCACACACTGACGGGCAGCGCGGGCTACAAGCTGACGGGACATGACGACCTCTCCCTCGAGCTGCTGTACAGCTCTCGGCACGACGACGAGTCCAACGGCATCACCTACCGGACACTCGACGCTACGCACGCACTGACGAACGTGGCCGATCGACTCAGCTCCGGGACGAATCAGGAGAACGATTTCGACGGAGCGATAGGGATCAAGCATGCCTTCGCGGACAAGGGGCACAAGCTCTCCGCCGAGCTGCGCGCGGTACGGCATTCGGAGGGCGGGCCGACTGTGGTGGCGGCGCATGATCTGTCGCTGACGGGCGCGCCGCTTGGCACCACCGAACAAGAGACACAACAGAACCTCGAACGGCCCGAGGAGAATTCGCTCAAGGCGGACTACATCCGGCCTGTCGCGTCGGGCGTGAGGCTCGAGACAGGGTACAAGGGTTCGTTCGACCGGTTTCATACCGCGCTCGACACGCGCCTTCTCGACGCGGCAGGCGGATACGCGCCCGACCTGAGCCGGACGAGCGACTTCGTCTACAGGCAGGACGTCAACGCCGTATACGGCATGCTCACTGGGCAGCGAGGCAAGCTTCAGTGGCAAGGTGGGTTGAGGGCCGAGCACGCGTCGATGCAATTCCATGTCGCATCGGTGAGTACCCAGTTCGACAACGCGTACAACAGCATCTTTCCGAGCGCGCTCGCGGCGTACAACCTCGACGACGCGACGCAGGTGAAGCTCAGCTACTCCGCTCGCATCAGGCGCCCGGATGATGCCGATCTGCTCGATCCGATCCCTCACTTCGTGGATCCGTTGAATCTCTCTCGCGGCAATCCTTCACTGAAGCCGGAGCACACCAACGCCTTCGAGATCGGTTTTCAACATTCGACGGGGAAGACGACACTCCAGGTGAGCCCATTCTTCCGCCGCACACTCGATGCGGTGCGGACGATCAGGACGATCGACAGCGCGGGCGTGACGACGCGAACGTTCGCCAATGTCGCCACGAGCGACTCGTATGGCGGCGACGCCACGCTCGCCGTGAATGGAACGCGGTTGAGCGGCTTCGTCGGCACCAGTGCGTTCCGCCAGGTCAGCAATGCGACCAACGTCGCGCCAGACCTCTCCATCCGGACGTTCGGCTGGCGTGCCCGCGCCAATGCGGCTTATCGCGTGTCCAACACGGTGGACGTGCAGGCGCTGTTCACGTATCAGGCAGCGATGACCGTGGAGCAGGGGACGAATGCCAGTCGCACACAGTTCAACCTTGCCGCGCGGCAGAAGCTCATGCAGGATCAACTGAGTCTCACGCTTCGTGTCATCGATCCGTTCAACACGTCACATGAACGGGGCACCACGACCGATCCACGCTTCACGTTGACGTCGGACCGCGCCCGTGCGATTCGCGGGCTGCTGCTCAGTGCGAGCTGGACGTTCGGTAAGCCGGAGAAGGGAAAGGACACCATCGACCTGAATGGTGACGGGACTCCGTAGGCCACTTCCAACCCACGGAAGTCGCAGTGTGTCAAACGCTGCGTGCCTCAACGTCGTCGTCTCTTCATCCGCGGGCCATGTCAACGAGATGGTTGGTTCCTGCCGGCGTCCTGTGTCTGGTCGCCGCGTTCACGCCACACGAGGCATCTTCACAAGAGCCGACCGTCAAGGCAATCGCGGACCGATACATCTCGGCGCGCGGTGGAATGGAGCACATCCTCGCGGTGCGCACGCTGATCCTCCGTGGACCGGCACGCACGGATGGTCGTCCCGGGCGATTCATGGTCAAGGCGCGACCCTACTATTGGATGGTCGGAGAGCCGCGGCCGAATCGCGACTACGCTGAGGGGTTCGACGGCAGCCACTGGGAGTTCTACGGAGATGCCGGGCTGGTGATCCGGCCGACAGGAGAGCCCGCCGCTGCTGGACGACACACAGCCTACTTCGACGACCCGCTCGTGTACTTCGGCACGCCGGGTTGGTCGTTCGAGAAGATTCAGGACGCGCGCATCGGCGCGGACGACGCGTTCGGTATTCGCGCCACCATGCCCGACGGCTTTCAGCGCGACATCTACGTCTCGAAGAGCACCTGGTTGGTCACCGCCGTTCGCGCGGCAGCGCCGGTGCACGCCTTCGGTCCGGCGATTCGTAGTGAGACGAGAATCTCCGACTATCGGTCGCTCAACGGTGCGCTTTTCCCGATGCGCTTCGACTCATACGATATCGAGACGGGCAAGCCCAGCGAGATCGGCGTGCCGTGGGCGACGGCGGAGGTGAACGTTGTGCTTCCGCTCGACTATTTCTCACCGCCGCCAGAGCCGAGGACGCCACTCGCGCGAATGCTCAACGCGATGTACGCCTCTCGCGCAATCCCGTCCGATGCACTCCTCTGGCTCACGGACTTTCGGAGCAATCCGGTCACAGGAGTGATCGATACGCAGGCCGGAGTCGAAGCGACGGCATACCAGATACTCAAGTCGGGAATGCACGAGACGGCGATCGTTCTGCTCGAGGTAAACCTGAAGGAGCATCCGCGTTCGGCGTCGGCGCATTTCGGATTGGGTCGCGCCTATCGCAGCGCGGGGCGAGAGAAGGAGGCGATCGCGGCGTTCAATGCGGCGCTCGCGATCGATCCGAAACACCGTCCGTCGCTGGACGCGATTCAACAGGGTTCGCGTTGAACGACACTGAATAGACGCGAGGTCGTCACGAGTGGTGCCCTCACTCGTCATCCTCGCCTATGGTGATGCGAAAGCTGCTCGATCTCGTTTTTCCGGAGGGGCTCCTGCTCCTCGTTGCGATGGCGCTGGTGCATTGGGGCGGGGCTGCCCCGTCGATGGCGCCGATTTTCAGTCTCTTTCCTCTTGTCGTCCTGACACTCGGCGGCCTCCTCGCCTGGCGGTTCCAGCGCGGGCGGTTGTTGCTCGCCCTCCTCGCTCTCGCACTCGCGGACCGCGCGATGCTCTGGCTCGTCGCGCCCGACTCGGAAGCACTGCATGCCGGCCCGGTGATCGTGCGCACAGTTGCGATGCTGATCCCGGCGTCGTTCACCGTGCTGGCATTCATCGGAGAGCGCGGCGTGTTCTCGGCGGTCGGTCTGAGACGGCTGGCCGTGCTCACCGCGCTGGTGGCCGTCGTGATCGTCGTCTGGCTGTTGTCGGCGGTGTATCCCGAGGGTACGTCGCGCGCGTTCGACGTCACGCTGGTTCCATCGGCGATGTTCGGACGGATGCCGCTCGGTCAGCCCGCGACGCTCGTCGCGCTGGTGGCGATCGTCGTGCTCGTTGCGCGCATTCTCTGGCGCCCAGACGCCGAGGGCAGGGGCTTGTTGTGGGCATCAATTGCGAGTGTGATCGCCACTAGCGCGGGGCCGGCAAGTGGGCGAGCGACATTGTACCTCGCGTGTGCGGGGCTCGCCCTCGTCATCGCGATGGTTGAGAGCGCGTGCGCAATGGCCTACCGCGACGAGCTCACCGGACTCCCCGCTCGGCGCGCATTGAACGACGCGCTACAGCGGGTCGAGGGGATGTACACAGTGGCCATGGTCGACGTGGACCACTTCAAGAAGTTCAACGACACGCACGGCCACGACGTCGGTGATCAAGTGCTGCGCATGGTTGCCGGACGGCTGGCCCGAGTGGACGGCGGTGGTCGCGCGTTCCGCTATGGCGGCGAGGAGTTCGCAGTGCTCTTTCCGGGAAAGACCGCCGACGAGAGTGCACCACACCTGGAGAAGCTGCGCGAAGCGGTGGCCACCGCGACGTTCACGAAGCGCAGCAAGGATCGGCCGAAGCGGAAGCCGAAGTCGCCACGCGCGGGTGGTGCGAGCGCCAAGGCGCTCGCCGTGACCGTGAGCATCGGCATGAGCCAGGCGCGCGGCTCATCCCTGCCGGATGAAATCCTGAAGGCGGCGGACAAGGCGCTCTACCGCGCCAAGGAAGCGGGGCGCAATCGCGTGGCGGTCTGACTCTCGCCTTCTATGCGTGAGCCACCGCCATCTGGTCGCAGTGGTCAGCACACCGCCAACACACATCCGCGCACGCATCCATGATATCGTCTCCGACGAATTGATCGCAGTCCTCCGCGCACCGCTGACACACGGCCGCACACGCCGCGCAGATGCGTGCATGCTCGTCCGATCCACGCAGCATGAAATCCGCCGACGTCTGGCAGATGTCGCCGCAGTCGAGCAACAGCGTGATGTGCGCCTCCTCCGCGTGCCGTCCACCCTGTTCCAGGCAATAGGGAATCGTCGAGAGGCAGACCTCGTGGCAGCGAACACACTCGTCGATGCAGCGCCGAACGGCGGGATCGATCAGGTTCATCGCGGTTCTGGTCATCGCTGGACTCCGGTCAGGGGTTCGAGGAGAAGATCGTGAACTTCTTCGTCCGTGGTCTGTGAGAAATCCTCATACCATGCGCCAACCGACCGCAGCGGATCGCGCGTCTCGGCGCAGATGATGTTGTCGGCGACGCTGCGAAGGCTATCGCACACTTCCGCCGCCGCGATCGGTACGGCGACGACGATCTGCTTCGGCGCCTCGATCCGCAGCGCGGCGATCGCCGCGCGCATCGATGATCCGGTCGCCAAACCGTCGTCGACGAGAATCGCCGTCGTGCCATGCAAGTCGGGGAAAGGCCGGTCTCCTCGATAGAGTCGTTCGCGTCGCTCGAGCTCGACCCGCTCCGCCGCGATGACCTGCGCGAGCTGCTCGTCGCTCACGCGAGCGAGACGCACGATGTCGCGGTTGACCAACTGCACGCCTCCGCTCGCGATGGCACCCATGGCGAGCTCCCCATGCCCGGGCACTCCGAGTTTGCGCACGACGAACACATCGAGCGGCGTGCGCAGTGCGCGCGCGACCTCGTATCCCACTGGAACGCCGCCGCGCGGGAGCGCAAGCACGAGCACGTCGGGCCGATGCGCATAGGCCTGCAACTCGACGGCGAGTCGACGTCCGGCGTCGCGACGATCGCGAAAGCGAGAACGCACTGTTTGAGCTCCCCTGGGCGCGAACACCGAGCGCATGCCGCATGCCGGCGTCCACTTCTCTGCAGCAAGATATACCACTTCCTCATCGGCAGCGCCCGGAGGCATGTTTCAGGATCGACATGCCACGGCGAGATCTCCTCTGCCGAACCATCACCGCTTCGAACGAATGACAACCTGGTCGCACCGTCTCTTCCGGCCCGCGCTTGCCGCGGTCGCGCTCTCACTCGTCGCGCACGTCGCCGTGGCGCAGAAGCAACCCGCCTATCGGCTCATCACACTCGATCCGGGACACTTCCACGCGTCGCTCGTGCAGAAGTTCATGTCGCCGGACATCGACTCGGTGGTGCACGTGTACGCACCGGCGGGTGATGACGTCGCACAGCACCTGGCGCGCATCAACGCGTTCAACACGCGCACCGACCAGCCGACGCACTGGAAGGAGATCGTCTATACGGGAGCCGACTACTTCCAGCGCATGCTCGCCGATCGCGCGGGGAACATCGTCGTCATCGCGGGCAACAATGCGCAGAAAACAGACTACATCGCGCGCGCCATCGACGCGAAGCTCAACGTCTTCGGCGACAAGCCGATGGTCGTCACGCCGCCGGATCTGGTGACGCTGCGGCAGGCGTTCAAGAACGCCGAGTCGAAGAAGGTACTGCTGTACGACATCATGACGGAGCGAAACGAGATCACGAACACGCTCCAGCGCGAGTTGATGATGTCGACGAGCCTGTTCGGCACACTGCAGAAGGGCACCGCCGCCGATCCGGCGATTCGTATGGAGAGCGTTCACTTCCTCTCGAAAGTGGTAGCGGGCCTGCCGCTGCGTCGGCCGCAGTGGTTCTTCGACGTGAAGCAGGAGGGCGAAGGCCTGCAGGATGTCGGTACCCACTTGATCGATCTCGTGCAGTGGGCTGGCTTTCCGAACAAGACGCTGCGCGAGTCGGACGTGAACGTGAACAGCTCGCGCCGTTGGGCGACGCCGATCACGCCGGCGCAGTTCAAGCAGGTGACGGGCGCCGAGAGTTTTCCGGCGTACCTGCAGCCGGACGTGAAGAACGGTGTGCTGCAGTACTACTGCAACGGCGAGGTGTCATATCGCATCCGTGGCGTGCATGCGCGCGTCGCGGCGCTGTGGGATTTCGAGGCGCCGCCAGGATCCGGCGATACGCATCACGCGATCTTCCGCGGCACGAAGGCGACGCTGGAGATCAAGCAGGGCGCGACTGAGAAATACAAGCCGACGCTGTACGTGACGCGTACCCCCTCAGTGAGCGAGTCGGCGTTCGTGGCGGCAATGAACGCGACGATGGCGTCGCTGCAGGCGAAGTATCCGGGTGTCGCGGTGCGGCGCGAGGGCGAAGCGTTCGTTGTGACGTCGCCCGCGAAGTACGATGTGGGGCACGAGGCGCACTTCGGTCAGGTGATGGCGAACCTTCTGGACTATCTCCGCGCGGGGAAGCTGCCGGCGTGGGAGGTGCCGAACATGTTGGTCAAGTACTCGACGCTGACCCAGGCGTACACGCTTGCGCACAAGTGAGTGCGCATGTGTTAGGACGAGGACACAACTGAACTTGCACGTAGTTGAACGAGGAGAACCGGTAACGCCGTGTCCGTGCAGTTCTCCGTCAGCTCCGTTCAAGTCCCAAGGGATCAGTTGTCGTACGTGGTAAAGCTGCCGTTGCCGCCGGCCATCAATTCTCCTGAGGCTCTTGAAATACGAATGACTCAGTCGTGGCCTATCAGGCCCATCGCGGCCACACAGGCATCAACTGTTTTGGGACGCGGACACAAACGAACTTGAACGGAATTGAACGGACGCGCGACGTGCGAATAGCGATGAATGTCTATTGAGTGCCTCCGATGACGAAGGAAGCAACAAGAAGGCTCAGGCTCACGCTCCGCGCGACGATCATCTAGCCCAGCAGGCATCGGAGACTTTGATGGAGCGACACAAACGGATCGAACGAAAGTGGACGGAGTGAACCAGAAACGCGGTGTCCGTGCAGTTCTCCGTCAGGTCCGTTCAAGTCCCAAGGAATCAGTTGTCGTTACGTGGTAAAGCTGCCGTTGCCGCCGGCCCTCAATTCTCCCGAGGCTGGTCCGGGTGCCGATCCGGAGATCGGCTCGAAGCCGCGCGCTTCCTTGTCTCGCAGCGACATCTCGGCGTCACCCTACGCACCGCGAAGAGGCCAGGTATCCATGCCGCGGATACCTGGCCTCTGCTGATGAAGAAGGTGGAGAAGGGACGGCGCTGCTAGCGCTCGACTTCGAGATCGTCGAGAGTGTTCCGCACGCGCCGGATGGCCCCACCCTTCACAGCATCTGCGTCAGCATCCGTGACCGGCTTTTCAGGAATCGAGTCGACGGCCTGCGGTTCGAGGTCCGATGGTGCCTTTGGTGTTTCCATTTATCCTCGTGAATGGGGGGAAGCGGCGTACGCGAGCTACCGTGGCCCGACGGCGTGGTTGGCCTATTCGCGCGTCACGCCCGAACTGCGTCAGCCCTATCTCTCGCGGATCATGTTCGCGGCGTCGATCTCGCCCAGTTGGGCTCGGCGGATGATTCCCCCACCCTTCACGTCTTCCGCGTCCTCCTTCGTCACCGGCTTCTCCGGGAGCGACTCAACGGACTTGGGCTCGAGTTTCGATGGTGCCTTGGGCGTTTCCATATCAACCTCGCGGTAAGGGGGGCGCGAAGATGCGGCGCATCCTCGCGCAACAAGAGTAGAACGGCCTGAAGAAATCCGCCATGATCGACGTCACATTGACACGGTTGCGTCCGGATGACGATTGGCTCGCCTGCCCGAAAAAGACGTCGATTCATCTGAATCGGGCGCGTGGTTGTCGCAGGCCTACGGGCTGGCGGGTTAGCGGTGCTACCCGATGGTCTCCCGCGGGATCGCCATGTAGACCCGCTCGATGAAGGCGTAGAATTCCGTCACGTAGTTGCGCAGGAATTCCTCCACCGATGGGTCGGTCACTTCGCCGGTGTTCGTGATGAGTCCTGGCTTGAACTGGATGTACGCCTCGATCGCGTTCATCTGCGGCGAGTTGCAGAAGCTCAGCAGGCTGCGCAGGTGTTGCTGCGCGATGGCCGTGCCGATCGCGCCCGGCGACGTGCCAATCGTCGCCGAGGGCTTCCGGCGAAACGAGTTGGTGCCCCATGGCCTGCTCGCCCAGTCGATGGCGTTCTTCAGGCCGCCCGGAATTGACCGGTTGTACTCCGGCGTCACGAACAACACCGCGTCAGACGCGGCGATCGCATCCTTCAACGCGCGCCCGACGGGCGGATAGTCGGCGTCGAAGTCGGAGTTGTACAGCGGCAGATCCTTGTACGGGATCTCGGTGAATTGAAGATTGTGCGGCGCCAACTTCACGAGCGCTGTGGCGAGGAGACGGTTGATGGAGTTCGTCGACAGGCTTCCGACGAAATAGCCAACCTTGAAGGTCGTCATACAATCCCCCCCGTAAAGCTCAGTGGCTCGCCTCGGCGAACAGCTGCTCGGTCGATCGGCGCGCGATGGCGTAGCATTCGCACGATGCAGACTCGAGGCCATCGCGATCGACAATCGTCACGGCGCCTCGCCGGTACCTGAGAAGACCGCGCTCGGAAAGCTCACTCGCCACGAGCGAAACGGCGGGACGGTGCACGCCGAGCATGTAGGAGAGGAATTCGTGCGTCAGCGTGAAGCTGTCGCCGCCCGCACGATCGGCCGTCATGAGCAGCCACCGCGCGCAGCGTGCCTCGAGCGTATGCAGCCGATTGCACGCGACCCACTGAGCGAGCTGGTCGAACATCGTCTGCGTGTAGCGAAAGAACAGCTGCTCAGCACCCGGTGACTGCCTGATCATCCGACGCAGCGGCTCCGCCGCAATGCGATATCCCCCGCCGGCGAGCTGCATGAACGCTCGCGTCGTCATCGACTTGGAATGCA
>JAQBPV010000114.1 GCA_028287345.1 Gemmatimonadota bacterium | reverse complement strand
AGCCGGTACATGCTGCATCTCGCGCTGAGTCGTCTGGAGGCGCGGCTCGATCCGAGGAAGTTCGTGCGGATCCATCGGACGCACATAGTGAATCTCGATCACGTCGTCGCGTTCCGCGCTGTTCGTGGGGGGCGGCTCGAAGCGGAGCTGGACGATGGCGCGAAGCTGGGGGTCAGTCGCGAGCGCGCGAAGGAGTTGCGCCTCCTCGGCGTGTGATCAGCGGCGCGTCGTCACCTGAACGATTCGACGTGCTCGCGCAGGCACATGTCGCGCTTGACCTGGTAGTCGAGGATCCCAAAGAAGGCCGGGGCTGACGCCGTCGACAGGCGCAAGCGATATTGGGACGCGCAAGGGACGCCGCTGAGGTTCGGTCCTTGCACTTGCGCCTCTTCTACCCTTTCCCCACCAAACGCCCGACATGAGTGGACGCACCGAGGTTCGCCACGTTCCCAAACCGTGGGGACACGAGACCATCTGGGCCGCGACGGACCTGTACGTCGGCAAGATCCTGCACATCAACGCCGGCCAGAAGCTGTCGGTGCAGTATCATGTGCAGAAAGACGAGACCGTGTACCTGCTGGCAGGTGAATTGAAGTACTACGTGCAGATGGAAGGCAGCGACCGGCCAGTCGACATGCGGCTCAAGGCCGGCGAGGCGTTCCGCATCACGCCAAACACGATTCACTACATGGAGGCGGTCACGGACTGCGACGTGCTCGAGGCGAGCACACCGCATCTCGATGACGTCGTGCGCCTTCAGGACGCTTACGGACGGGAGGGAACGAGCGCACCATGAAAGTCATCATCCCGCTGGCGGGTAAGGGCACGCGGCTTCGTCCGCACACGCACCTGGTTCCCAAGCCAATGCTCAAGATCGCCGGCAAGCCGGTGATGGCGTACATCCTCGAGGATCTGCGCAAGCTCGGCAACGTCGAACAGATCGTCTACATCACGGGGCACCTCAAGGAAAAGGTGCAGGAGTACGCGACCACCGAGTTCGCCGACCTCCCGTCGGTATACGTCGAGCAGAAGGTGCAGGACGGCACCGCGGGCGCGGTCAAGCTCGCGCAGCCGTATGTCGATCAGGACGTCCTCATCATCTTTGTCGACACGATCTTCGAGACGGATCTTTCCGTGCTCAAGACCAGCGACGCCGACGGGATCATCTGGGTGAAGGAGGTCGAGGACTACCAGCGCTTCGGCGTCGTCGTGAAGGACGCGAACGACAACATGACGAAGATCGTCGAGAAGCCGAGCACGCCGATCTCGAAGAGCGCGAACATCGGTCTCTACTACATGAAGAACTGGAAGCTGCTCTACGAGGGCATCGACCACGTGCTCACGCAGCCGAAGAACAAGGGCGAGTTCTACCTCACCGACGCGTTCCAGTACATGATCGACAAGGGCGCGAAGATCAAGGTGATCGAAGTTGCCGGCTGGTACGACGCCGGCGAAGTCGGCACGCTGCTCGAGACGAATCGCACGGTGCTCGACAAGGGCGGTGCGCGTCGTCCGAAGACTGCGCCAAACGGCGTCACGATCAACGATCCGGTTTACATCGAGGACGACGTCACCATCACGAACTCGACGATCGGCCCGAACGTGTCACTCGGCAGCGGAACCACCGTCGACGGGTCGACGCTGACCGACAGCGTCGTCGGCAAGCGAAGCAAGGTCGCGAACTCGAAACTCACCAAGTCCCTCATCGGCGACGACGTGACGATCGACGGGATGAACGGCGAGTTGAACGTCACCGATCACTCGCGTATCAAGGGCGTTTGACGAGCGATGTGGTCAAACACAACGTTGCGGACTACGTAGCGACAGGGGCGCCCGGCGGATGAGCCGGACGCCCCTGTGCGCGCGTGCTCTGTCAGGCCGAGCGTTTGCGGCGTGCGACAGCGAACACCCCGATTAGACCCGAGCCAAGCAGCACGAGGCTCGCGGGCTCCGGTGTAGCGACCACGCTCTGCACCTGGATGTTGTCGATGTTGTACGACGTGCCTTGAGTACTGAGGCCAATCAGCAATTCATCGATGCTGGTGGACGGATTGCCGCTCGCGTAGTTGGCGAAGACACCGGTGTTCGGAATCGCGCCGGCAGTGGAATATTGGCTCACGGACGCCAGCAGTCCCTGGAACGAGTAATTGCCGGCGCCATTCTGCGTGGCGAGGTCGGTCGCGATGAAGTCGAATAGCCCGCCACCGGTGCGACGTACGCGGAGCGTCGCGCTTTGGTTGCCACTGTTGCACACCAGGCCACCGAATAGGTCGGGCGTGGGATTGCCGAAGAGGTGCGCCTCGCAGATGAACCCAGCGAACAGGTCGACGTCGTAGCCGGATTCCGAGTATGACGAGAAGCCCTGCCCGTTCAAGCCACTCAGGCCGTTGAAGGTGATCGTTTGGGCGCGCGCAGCTGGCGCGATGGCGAGGAATGCAAGTGCGGTGGCGAAGCGAGCGACGCGGGGAAGGCGTTGCAGCATTGTCCTACCTCTTTAGGGGGGGGCAGGCAATGTGTCGACAAACCGCAACGCGCGCCAGCCGCATCGGCCCCTATCGGGCGATCCTGTCGAATGCCACGTTCCCAAGCGGATAGTCGCGCCAACTGCCGTAGTCGAAGTGCCACCACTCGGACGGGTTGACGACAAACCCCTCGCCGACCATGGCGTTGCGCAACAGCGCACGGTGCCACCGTTGTAACGAAGTCCCGCCAGGATAGTTCGCGTATGCGCGGCCGGTGCTCTCGTCGTACGTGCTCGGCATCTCGACCGGTTGGCCGGTCGCCAGGTCGAACAACGTGAGGTCGACGGCCGCTCCACGGTTGTGCTTCGAGCCCTCGGCCGGGTTCGCGACGAGCCACCGCTTGTCGGTGGGGGTGGCGTCCCAGAAGATCTTCGTGACGTACCACGGGCGATAGGCATCGTGGATCAACAGCCCGTAGCCGAGTGTGCGCAACTTCTGGTTCGCGCGCACGACGGCTTCGGCGGCGGGACGCTGCATGAACGCGCGCGCCTCGTCGTAGAGCTTCGTGCCGAGGAAGTTGTTGCTCGTCGCGTAGCGGATCTCGAGCTTGATCGTGGGGTCGAGCGACGTGAGCTCCACGAGGTCAGGAGTGCGCGCCGCCTTCGGTTCAACGGGCGGCGACGCAAGCAGAGCCTCCGCACGCACCTCGGCGACAGGACGAACGGGGCGCACCTGGAGCTGATTCTGTCCCTCCTCCGGCCCGACGCTGCGACGCTTGACGGGGAGGCTGCTGATGCCGTCGGCGGGAAGGAGTGTGCGCTTCAGCGACGCGCGTGCAGTGTCGAGCAGATAGAGCTTGCCGGCATCCTCGATGATGAACTGCACGCCGGCGTTGGTGTCGTATTCGCCCACTATGGTCGATGCATAGGGTGCGGGCTTCGGGCCGGGCAGCAGCTCGACCGCAGGCGCAGGTGTCGCACTCGGCGACACCTGTGCGCTGGCGCAGGCCGACGCGAGCAGCGCGAACGAAACAGCGATTGATCGAAGCAGCATAGGCTAGTCGGCGCCACTCAGTTCGGCGGCGGCGACGACCACCGTCAGCGCCCGCGCGACACCCAATGTGCCATCGGTGTTGTCGTACCACTCGCCCGATGTGTGCACACCACCACCTCGACCACCCGCACCGATCGCGATGGCTGGCACGCCCAGGCTGATCGGCACATTCGCGTCCGTCGACGCCGTCGCGAGCTCGGGCGTCCGGCCGATGGCCGTCGTCGCCAATACCGCAGCGAGCACCAACGGATGATCGACGTCGATCTCACCGCAGGGGCGGTCGCCGATGGTCGTGATCGACCAGGTGAGCGCGGGTGAACCAGACGCGCGACGCGCATTCTCCTGGCGAACCGCCGCTCGAATGGCCTGCTCGACGTCATCGGCGCAGCGTTCGAGTGCGTCCTGCGATGACGAACGCAAGTCGATCTCGAGCCACGCTTCGTCCGGAATCGCGTTGACACTGATGCCACCGCCGATCCTGCACACCGAAAGCGTCGTGCGCGGAACTCGCGGCAACGGCATTGCCGCGAGCTTCGCTGCCGTCGCGCCGGCCGCGTGCACCGGATTCGCCACGCCGAACGCCGCCCAGCTATGACCGCCCGTCCCGCGAAAGGTGACTCGATAGCGTCGCGCGCCAAGTGCACGAGTGACGATGCGGTCGTCACCGGCGCCATCGAGTGCGATGCAGGCCGATGGCGGTTCGCTCAAATTCGCAAAGAGGTGCTTCACGCCGCGGAGGTCGCCGGTGCCTTCTTCACCGACGGTGGCCGCGAACAAGATGGATCGGACCGTACGCACCCTATACCCATCAATCGCCTCAGCCAACGCGAGCATGGCGGCGAGCCCGCGCGAGTTGTCGACGATGCCAGGGCCGCACAGCTGCGGACCATCACGCGAGACGCCGACTGGCGTACCTTCGGGGAAGATCGTGTCGAGATGCGCGCAGATGACGACCGGCGGCTCGTCGCTATCACCCTGGCGGATACCGAGCACATTGCCCACGTCGTCGATGCGGACGTTGCCCAGGGAGAGCGCGCGAAAGCGCTCGGCCACCGACGCGCCACGCGCCATCTCCGCACCCGTGGGAGACGGAATCTCCGAGAGCGCGACCTGCGTGTCGAGCAGCCGATCGTCGCCCGCGGCGAGTCGAGCGCGCGCTGAAGCGAGCCGACTGAAGAGCGAGACTGAGTTGCCGGAAGGCATGCTTATCTATGGCGGGGGGGCAGGCCGCGGCGCAAGATGGGTCATGGCTGACTCGAGGCGTCCAGGGCTGGGCAGAAATGTGTATGCACTCGCGGCGGTGAGCTTTCTCACCGACGTATCGAGCGAGATGATCTATCCGCTCCTTCCCATCTTCCTGACGACCGTACTCGGGGCCAACGCGAGCTTCATCGGCGCCATCGAAGGCGCGGCGGAAACGACCGCCGCTCTATTGAAGCTCGCGAGTGGATGGCTGTCGGATCGCATGCGCGCGCGAAAGCCGCTAGTCGTTGTGGGCTACGCCATCGCGTCGGCGATGCGGCCGCTGGTCGCGATCGCGCAATCCGCGATGCAGGTGCTGATCATTCGCGTGTCGGACCGCGTTGGACGCGGCATCCGCAATCCGCCCCGTGATGCACTGATTGCCGAGTCGGTTGATGCGAGCATTCGTGGACGTGCGTTCGGCTTTCATCGCGCCGCGGATCATGCAGGTGGCGTGGTAGGTCCGCTGATCGCCTTCGGTGTGCTGACGTGGCACTGGGCGGAGTTGCGCACGGTGTTCTGGCTGGCGGCGATACCCGGCGTGTTGTCGGTGCTCGTGGTGATCTTCGGCGTGAAGGAAATTCCACGCGCGATGACGGCGAGCCGCGAAGGGCCGGATCTCACGCAGCCACTCGGCGGGCAGTTCTGGCGCGTGATGCTCGTGATCTTCCTCTTCACGCTCGGTAATTCGACGGACGCATTCCTGCTGCTGCGCGCACATCAACTCGGCGTGCCGGTCGCGCTCGCGCCGATTCTCTGGGCAGCGCTGCACGTCGTGAAGTCGCTCTCGAGCACGCCTGGTGGCGCGCTGTCGGATCGAATTGGTCGTCGGCCGACGTTGATCGCCGGATGGCTGTTGTACGCGGCGGTGTACGTCGGGTTTGCCGTTGCGGCAACGGCGTGGCAGGCGTGGGCGCTGTTCGCCGTATACGGGATTTACTTCGGTCTTACTGAAGGAAGTGAGCGGGCACTGATCGCCGATCTGGTTGGGGTGGAGCGTCGGGGGACGGCGTTTGGGTGGTACAATCTGGCGATCGGGCTAGGGGCGTTGCCGGCGTCGATCCTGTTTGGGTATGTGTGGGATCACGTCGGGGCTCCGTCGGCGTTTGTGATGGGCGCCGGGTTCGCGGTTGCTGCGTCTCTGGGGATGATGCTCGTTCGAAAGTCTTCGTGACGCGTGTCGTACGGCGTACGGCGCGTCGTAACGAGTGAGGCGTATTGCGTGCGGCGTGACGTGGAGCGACGCCGGTCTGGTTCGACCCACGTGCAAAAGCATCACGGTCCTTCTTCCTGCGTTCTGGGTTATCCGTGTAGATCAGACAGTTGTTCCGTGAGTTTCCGCGTCAGGCAGTTGCAATTCCGTCGATCTACCGATTCAGCCAGTACGACAACTTGATCAAGAACGTATTCGCCGGATGCAGACGCAGCAGATCGCTCACATCCCCCTGATAGTCCTTCGTGCCGGCCACCGACTGGAATCCCTGACGACCTTGGTTCCACACCACGAACAGCGTCGAGCCCGGATTGTACTCCCAGCGGAAAACCACGTTCGACTGGAACTCCTTGAAGTTGAAGCCGCCCGGATCGCTCGTCACGGACGGATTGGTGTACGACGTGTAGCGAGCATCGTACGACGACGCGCGCGGCGTCGACGAGAGCTGCCGCACGTCGGAGTACGTCCCCTTCGACACGAACGGCTGCGTGTACGCCTGCAGCGACACAGCGGGCGTAAAGGTGTAGTTGAGCCGCAGCGTCGCGGACGTCGTCGTCTGCTCGAGGTGCGCGAACGTGTAGTGCGGCGTGTTGAACGCGTCGGTGTAGCGGCCGAACCACTGGTTGTCCGTCACGTTGTGCGACCAGTTGGCGGCGACCGAAGAGCTGAACCGGCCGAGCACCTTGTAGCTGACCTCGGGGCTGAGATTCATCGAGTGGTTTCGGCCGCCGGAGCTGCGGAAGTAGTTGTACGAGAACGACGGAACGATCGACCGCCTGTCATCGCCGTTGATGAACGCCCACGGCGCGAGGTACATGTCCTGCCTCACTGCGGGACCACCGCGTGACGCACGATCGTCGTACGTGGTGCCGAGTTGCCCGAGCGTACCGCCGAAGTGCATGCCCCAATTGTTCTTCAGCGTGATGTGCATGTTCGTGTTGTACGCTGCTTCCAGCGGGAGACCGTCTGTCGTCCAGTATTGCCACCAGTTGTTGTTCAGCTGAAGGCGGTTGTAGAGCTTGCGCTCATGGCGGTCGAAGTAGCCGGCCCACGTGTTCCACGACTGCTGATCTGCGCGTCGCAGATATCCGAGGTCGTTGATCTCGAAGCCAGCCGAACGGCGCTGGTACGACGTCTCGAACATGAGATGCTGACCACCCACCTTGCCGAATCTGAACTCCTCGGCGTCGCCATCGAGGACGGTGCGATTGGAATCGAGCGGGAGGTTCGCATCGGGACGTTGATAGCCGTGCACGGAGTTGGTCTGCGTCGAGAGGATGTTCTCGCGACTGCCCTGTACGCGACTGGCGTCGAGCGAGCCGCCCACCTCGAACGTGTTCTTGTAGAAGCGATGGCGGAAATCCACGGCGCCGACGTATGCGTTCGACGCGAGATATGGGTTTGAGAACTTGTCCAGGTTGCGGTTCACCGCCGTGAACATTCCCCCGATGCTCGTGTTGCCCTTGCGCAGATCCTGCTTCGCGCGGACGACGGCGAAGTTGGTGCCGGGCTCGTACGTCGTGTCGCGCGGGCTCGCGGCACGTTGCGTGACGGCGTCGAGTACACCGATCGTGAGACCACTGGGGAATCGGCCCAGCAGCTTGGCGGCGCCGAGAATGGTCGTCGGCTCGGAAGGGACGGTGTCGCCGTATACGCCAGCCAATTCCGGTGTTCGCCCGATTCGTCGACTGTAGTAGAGACCTTCGCTGTTGCAGTTGACTGCGCTGCAGTTGACGTCGAAGCGAAACAGTCCGCGGCCCGCGACGAAGAACGGACGTCGCTCGTCGAAGAATGACTCATAGGCAGATAGATTGAGGACGGCCGGATCCGCTTCGACCTGGCCGAAGTCGGGGTTCACCGTCGCATCGAGCGTGAGGTTCGACGCGACGCGGTATTTCACGTCGCCGCCGAACGTGACGTTCGATCGATTGGCGAACGCGTTGTTGCGAATGACCGACGCATTCTTCGTCACGAGGTAGGGCAGGGCCTCGAACCGGCGCGGTGCCTCCAGTCCTTCGAGCGCGTCGAGCGTACCGAGTTGCGAGACGAGCCCAGACTTCGATTGGGAAAGCAGCGGCCAGCTGACGCGCTCCGCGTATCGATAGATATCGCGATCGATCATGAAGCCGAAGGTATTCTCTCTATCGCGACCATATCGCATCTGCGAGAGCGGAATGCGGAACTCCGCGACCCAGCCCAGCGAATCGATCTTCGTGGCGGCATCCCACACTCCGTCCCAGGCGCTATCTTCGTTGCCGTCGTCGTAGACAGCGAGATCCATCTTCACGCCCGCTGCATTCACGCCGAACTCGTAACCCGTCCGCCGATCGTGATACGAATCGATGAACAGCCAGATCATGTCCGACGACGTGAACGTGTCTCGCCGCTCGAGGAGCTTGATGATGCTGTCCGGGTGCGGATCGAATGCCCGGACGATGACGTAGAGGTTGCCCGCGTCGTACGCGACCTTTGCCTCGGTCCGGAAGCGGGCGGCTTTGCCTTCGGTCGGTCGCCATTGCTTGAATGCCGTGATCGGCGGTGCGTCGCGCCAGACAGCGTCGTCGTCGCTGCCATCGATCACTGGCGGCACCTTGGCGCGAGTCGCCGATGCGCCGCTGTCGTTGGGGACACCAATGCGCATGGGCGCCGACGCTCGGCTTTCCAGGCGCCGGTTCACTTGCTCGGGGGCCGGCTGTTGCTGCTGCAGGGCCATCCCGAGAAGCGCGAGTACAGCTAGCATAGTGACGGTCCAGTCCGTAAGTGGATCGGTTGGCTGATAGCAACAGCGGTTAGATGCCGTACGGGCCTGTTTGGTTGAACGGTTTCAGAACTCACTGGAGAAATGGCGAATTCCTCTCAGGCAGTTCGAACGCGTATCGAGTCGGTCGACGTCGTCCGGGGCGTGATCATGGTGATCATGGCCCTCGACCACACACGCGACTACTTCGGGATGCCGGGGGCAAATCCCACCAACCTCGCGAGCACGACCGCGGCGCTCTTCTTCGCGCGCTGGATCACGCACTTCTGTGCACCGACCTTCTTCCTGCTCACTGGGACAGGCGCGTATCTGTCGCTGAGCAAACAGACGCCACGACAACTGTCGCGATTCCTGTTCACGCGCGGACTTTGGCTGATCTTCCTCGAGATCATCGTGCTCCGCTTCATGATGCAGTTCAACGTCGACTATCGCGTCACGATGCTGACCGTGCTCTGGGCACTCGGTTGGGCGATGATCACATTGTCGGCGCTGGTCTTTCTGCGTCCGTCGATCGTCGCGGCCATCGGGGTGGTGCTGATCGCCGGACATAACGCGTTCGACGGCGTCACCTCAGCCAACCCGTTCTGGTCGTTCCTGCACTCGCCGGGATTCCTGCTGAACAGCCCGGACCACGTCGTCTTCATCTCCTATCCGATCATTCCCTGGATCGGCGTGACGGCAGTGGGCTACGCACTCGGTCAGATCTATAGCTGGCCCGCAGAGCGCAGGCGGCAGTGGCTGGTGAGAGCAGGTATCGCCGTGACCGCCGCGTTTTTCGTTCTCCGCGGCGTCAATGTCTACGGCGATCCCGTGAAGTGGGCGGTGCAGACGTCAGCGACGTTCACGTTGATCTCGTTCTTCAACCTGAACAAGTATCCGCCGTCGCTGCTCTTTCTCCTGATGACGCTCGGCCCCGTGTTGCTTTTCCTGCGCGCAGTGGATGCGAAGACTCCAGCGGCGCTCAGGCCGGCAATGTCCATCGGCAAGGTGCCGATGTTCTACTTTCTCTTGCATTTTCCGCTCATCCATCTCATCGCGGTGGCGGTGTGCTACGCGCTCAACGGCTCGGCACACTGGATGTTCGAGTCGCCAGGCCTCGACAAGTTCCCCTTCACGACGCCGCCGGTGTGGGGCTTCCCGCTGCCGATCGTCTATCTCGTCTGGGCGAGCGTGGTGATCGTCTGCTATCCGCTGAGCAAGTGGTTCGCCGGCGTGAAGCAGCGGCGGCCGGATCTCACGTGGCTCAGCTATCTCTAGCGCGGCGCGTCAAATCCACTCGACGACCTTTTCGCCTTCCTTATCGGTGAAACCTCCGAAGAGAATGGTGATCAGGTCGATGAGCATCCACACGCCCAAGCCACCGAGCGTCAGTAGCTGGAGCAGGCCAGTCCCCTTCTTGCCGACGTAGAAGCGGTGGATGCCGAATATGCCGAAGAAGAAGCAGAGTAGAAGGGCAGGCAGGACGCGCTTCTCGCTGTCCAGTCCAGGCGGCGCGAGCTGCATGACTCCGCAGGGCGGACACACGAACGCCTGCGCGTCGATGACGCTGCCGCAGGCATGGCAGTACTTGGTGGCTCTCGCGGGGACGTACGTGCCCCGTTGCGGCAGATGCTCCATGATGCGGATCAGTGCGGCGTGATGCTGCCAATCGGCCGCTGTTGCGGCAGCCGGTTCCCCTGCTGTTCGGCAAGCACCTTCGTCAGGAAGCGCTGTCCCTCGCCGATGCGCTCGACTTCCATTGCGATGGCATCGATGGCCAGCGTGGAGCCCTGACCCTGATTCGACTGTGCGGCACGCAAGCCTTCAATGAAAGCCTCGGCGCGCGTGGCACGCTCGCGTGCCCTGGCCCAGGCGACTGCCAGCCCGACGCACGTGGCGAGCATCGCCGCCGACGCCAAAAAGAAAATCTCCGCTGCATGTCCGAAATGCATGGCGCCTGTCCTCCGTTCGATGTGGGGTCGAGCGACGAAGGACCTGCATGCTCGCGAGCGAACAGCAGATCCTTCGTCCAAACACTTTGACGTACGGCGCTCAGGATGACAAGTGTCAAGCCCTACGGTAGCGCCTGCGTCGCGAGCTGGTCGCGGCCCTTGTCGCGATAGGGGATGCCATGGACCATCCAGTCCGGAGCCGGCGCACCCTTCAGCTTGTTGTCGAAGAACTGCTGCATCCGCATCGCGATGTCCTTCTGGTTCGCGCGACTTGCCGGATTGTGGACGTCATTGTTGTAGTCGATGAAGTACACCTCCTTCCCAAGCCGGCGCATGCCGACGAACGTCTCGATGCCTTGGTACCAGGGCACCGCATCGTCGGCATCGTTGTTCATGATGAACAACGGTGTCGTCACCTTGTCGAGCCAGAAGAGCGGTGAGTTCTCGATGTAGCGCGTCGGATACTCCCAGATGCTGCCACCGATGCGGCTCTGCGTCTTCTCATACTGGAATGCACGCGCAACGCCGGTACCCCAGCGAATGCCGCCGTATGCGCTCGTCATGTTCACCACCGGTGCGCCAGCCATCGCCGCGGCGAACATCTGCGTCTGCGTGATCATGTAGAGCGTCTGGTAGCCGCCCCACGACTGGCCCTGAAGCCCAAGCTTCTTCGGATCGACGTAGCCGCGCTGCATCAGCATCTGCACGCCCGGCACGATGGACTTCATCGCGCTCGGTCCCGGATAGCCAACTTCGTAGTGAATGTCCGGCTCGAACACGAGATAGCCGTTCGACACGTAGTGCGTCGGGTTGATGACGTTGCGTCCGTTGGGCGGCACGTAACTGTGCATGCCGTTCGACAGCTGCTCGTAGAAGTACGACACCATCGGGTACTTCTTGCTCGGATCGAAGTTCTCTGGCTTGTAGAGCAGGCCCTTCTGCTCGAAGCCGTCGCTCGAGATCCACTTCACCAGCTCGACGGTGCCCCAGTTGTAGTCCTTCTGCTGCGGATTCGCATCGGAGATCTTGGAGAGATTGGTCAGGCTCGAGCCGGCGTACAGGTTCGGGAAGTCGACGAACGTTCCCTTGGTCACCAGATACTGCTCGGCGTTCTTCGCCTTGAGCGGCGTTCCCCACGCCACGTCCGCCATCACGACCGCTTCCGGTGCCTTATTCGCACCGAGCTGGTCGCGATAGAAGCCTGCGGCCTTCGTCTCCTCGTTCATCGCGCGGAAAAACAGCTGCGCGTTGCCGTCGTAGACGTTCGCGGTGTCGTTGCCCGCGCCGCCGCCGAACCCGCCGCCACCACCGCCCCCACGACCGCCGCCGCCACCCGCGCCGATGCGCATCAAGCGCAGCGTGATGTTGTTCTTCCGTCCAATGGAATCAGTCACCATCACGGGAGCTTTCACTCCGTTTGGATCCACTTCCCAGAGGTCGAAGCGATCGTACACCAGCATCGACTTGTCGCCCTTCGTCCAACCGGCGATCCCCCACGACGGCGCGATACTCGGCGAATCGTGCGTCTCCTGGTCGAAGTGCACGGTCTTCGTCTTGCCGGTGACGTCCGTCGTCTTGCCGGTGCTGGTGTTGTACGTGAACCAGCGCGCGTCGTCGAAGTACGCGATGTACTTGTCTTCGGGCGACAGCGTGGCCTGCCCGCTGATCTTCTCCTTCACGACTTTCGCCGAGCCCGTCGTGCCGTCGATGACATAGACGTCCGTGCCGCCATCGCCCCACATGCTCTCGACGTTGTACCGCTCGCGCGTGGTGCCGAGGACGACCTTGCCATCGTCGCCGAGCTGCACCTGCGGGAGTGAATCCACCGCGAGGGCGACGATCTTCTTCGTCGCCGGATAGTAGAGGCTCGTGTACGACCGGCTGCGATCGCGCGCGGCGTTGATGCGCTGCGTGGGCTGCAACTGCGC
>JAQBPV010000049.1 GCA_028287345.1 Gemmatimonadota bacterium | reverse complement strand
GCTCTTCCACTCGAACCAGAACTCGAACAGGTCGCCGTTGATGAGCAGCGATCCGGCACGGCCGGGCAGGGAGCGCAGAAACGCGAGGAGCGATCGCTCGACGCGCTCGGGCGCGTGACCGAGATGCACGTCGGAAATCACATAGCTTGGCGGCTGGAGCACGGAAGGATTCTATACGGCGCGCACGGTCTTTACAAACAACTCCGCCCCGGGCAACTTCGCGCCTCACCTCCACGAGTTGCATGACACATACTCACGCGACCGAGCTCAGAGTTCGGTATGCCGAGACCGACCGCATGGGTGTGGTCTACTACGCGAACTATCTCATCTGGTGCGAGGTGGGTCGGGTCGAGCTGCTCCGTGCGCTCGGTCGGAGCTATGCTGCCCTGGAGGCGGAAGGAATTGGTCTTGCCGTATCCGAGGCGACCGTGCGCTATCTATCTCCCGCGCGCTTCGACGACCGCATTCGCGTCGAAACCACGCTCACCGGCGTCAGGTCACGCGCCGTCACCTTCGACTACCTCATCGCCAATGCGGAGACCGGAGCCAGACTCGCCACCGCTCGTACGGCCCTCGTCTCGATCGATCGCGACGGCCGACTCGCCGCGATTCCGCAGGATTTCCGCGTCGTTCTGGAGTCGGTGCTCTAGCGCGGCGCTTCTCCTCGCGCTGGCGTCCTGCCGTTACGGAGGAAGCGCGACACCGACCCCTCAGCTCGCCGTGCAGGCGCGGCTTCTTCGCATCGAAGATACACGGCGCGACGAGCCGGCTTTCATCGATTCCCTCCTCGCCAGTCCGAGTGGCCCCGGGCGCGCGGCTGCCGCGCTCACCGTAGGCCGCATCGGAGCGCGCGCACACCGCGGCGCATTGCGGCAGCTCGCCGCCGATACCGATACCGCCGTCGCTGCCAACGCGCTTTTTGCGCTCGGTCTCCTGAAGGACTCGGCGTCGGCCCCAATTGCTGCCAACGCATTGCGTACTGGAGCGCCGCAAAGCGTCGAAGCAGCATGGCTCCTCGGTGAGCTTGGCGAGACGGGTCGCGCCGCAATCGTGGCTGGCCTGGGCGACGCATCGCTGTCGACTACCGCGCGAGGCGCACTCCTCTTCGCGGCGACGCGCTTGCGTCCCGTACCGACGGCCGCCATCACTCCCTTGCTCGCCAGCTCGGACAGCGCTCTCGCCTGGCGCGCAGCATATGCGCTCGCGCGTGGCCGCAGCATTCCTGGCGCGCGAGCGCTGCTCGGCGCCGCTCGTTCGCCGTGGGCCGCGGTGAGAGAGCAGGTCGCACGCGGCGCCGCGAAGTCGGTCGCCGGGGATTCGCTCGGTGAGATTGCGCGGGGCATTCTCGTTCGGCTCGTCGGCGACACGAGTGCTCGCGTTCGCGTCAACGCTGTCCGCGCTCTGTCGTCGTACGGCCCTCCGGTGCGCGGCACGATCGTCGGCGCGCTACGCGATCCGGATCTTGGAGTGCGGCTCGTCGCGGCGCAGTCGCTCGAGCCCGTACTCGATGACAACCCAACCGCTTGGCATGCTGCGTTCGAAGTCGACACGAACTTCGCGATCCGGCGCGCCATCGCCGAGGGTGCGAGCAGGTACGGGATCAATCTCGCCGAGCCGGCAGGTTGGGTGACGAGCGACCAGTGGGAGCCGCGAGCCGCGTCGGCAGAGTTGGCCGGACGGGGCCCAGCTACGACCGCCGTCGCGCGACTCGTGCGCTTCAGCAGTGATCCGGATGGTCGCGTTCGCGCCGTCGCCGCCGGCGCCCTCGCCAGGCTCACGGACAGCGCATCGACGCGCGAGCTCGCGCGCGCACGCCTTCGGACGATGCTCGCGGACAGCGACGTCGGCGTTCGCACCGCGAGTCTCGAAGGGCTGATGCGTGCCGCATCCACGTCCGACCTCGCCGCCGCCGTTGCGTCCTTCAACATCGCCGCGGCTGATCGAGACAATGATGCGCGGCTGGCGTTCTGGCGATTCGTCGACAGCGCCACGGCGCGGCGATCCCTCCCCGATTCGATCGAGCGAGCGCTCCGCGCGCTGCCACGCCCCACCGACCCAGTCGAGCGGCTCGCCGCAGCGCGCGTTCCGAGATTCTCCTCGTGGCGCGACAGCGCGGGAACTGCAAGACCGCTCGCGTGGTACGAGGAGCGAGTGCGGGAGTCCGAGGGCAAGGCGCCCCGGCTGCTCATCCAGACGGAGCACGGAACGATGGAATTGCTGCTGTATTCGCGTGAGGCGCCGCTCACGACGTACAACATCGTCTCGCTCGCGCAGAAGAAATACTTCGACGGCCAGCGCTTTCATCGAGTGGTGCCGAATTTCGTGGTACAGGGTGGAGACCCGCGTGGCGACGGCACCGGAGGGCCCGGGTACGCCCTGCGCGATGAGATCAACCGTCGCCGATATGCGAGGGGCACGCTCGGCATGGCACTTTCCGGCCCCAATACTGGTGGAAGTCAGTTCTTCATCACGCATTCGCCGCAGCCCCATCTCGACGGTGGGTACACAGTGTTCGGCGAGCTTGTTCGCGGCGGCGACGCGTTGGATGGCATCATTCAGGGAGATCGCATTGTCGGTGTCACGGTTTTCTAGTCTCTGCGCGCTTGCGCTCATCGGCGCGGTCGCGTGCCGCCCGCCTCGAGTCGAGCCCCTGACGGGGGCGGTGGCGCCGGTGCAGATGCTGCCGAAGGGCACCCTCGCGGACGGCCGGCGCAAGATCGTCTTCCAGTGGGAGCTCCGCGACGGGGACATCCTGGCGCGCGGCGATGGCGTGGCTCGCATTGCCTCGCCCGACAGCGTGCGACTCGATTTCTTCCTCGGCGGCGGAATGGGTGGCGGAGCGGCGGTGCTCATTGGGGATTCGCTGAGCGTGCCGGGACCGGATATGGTGCGCAAGCTCGTCCCTCCGCGCGCATTGCTCTGGGCGTCCCTTGGCCGATTCGATGTGCCGGCCGAGCCCGACACGGTCGTGCGCGTTGACGGGGCGATGCTCCGGGCCGACATTGGTGCACCGGTCCATTGGCGCGCCACATTTCGCGGTGACACGTTGAGCCGGCTCGAGCGGGTCGATGGAGGCCGCTTGCAGGAGTGGGTTGAACGCTCCGCGGATCACAAGGTGCAGTACCGCAATGAGGCGGCGCGCCGGTCCCTTTCGCTCGTCATTCTTCAATCAGATGTCGTCGCTCCCTTCGATCCGTCGATCTGGCGCTTGTAGTCTTCTCGTGCTCCTGCTCGCTGGCCTTGGCGCATGCGTTCCGCGCTATGGCTTCGCGGGCGGCGGCTTGCCATCGAACATTCGGACGATGGCCATTCAGCCGTTCGACAATGAGACGCCGACCCCCGAGCTGCAGCGCGAGCTCTTCGACGCCATGCGCAAGGAACTGCAGTCTCGTCTGGGAGTGCGCGACGCACCGCAGGAGCGCGCAGATGCGCTGGTGCGTGGCGTCGTCCGCGCGTACGACGTCGACATCCCCGTCGGCTTCACGTCCACCTCATCCCAGCAGGCCGTGACCTCGCGGCGCAAGCTGCAGATCACGCTGGATATTCAGATCGTCGACCAGACGACTGGCAAGACGCTCTGGGAGAAGAAGGCGTTGCGCGCGGAGGGCGAGTATGCCGAGAGCGACGAGGTGAGCGGTCGTCGCGACGCCATCAAGCGAATCGTGAACGACATCGTCGAAGGGGCCCAGTCTCAATGGTGACATCGCGTCGCGGACTCACCTCGCTCGGCTGCCTCGTCATGCTGCTGTTGGCCGCCGCCTTCATCTACTTCGGCGTGAACATCGGGGAACACTACTTCCGCTTCTATCAGTACCAGGACGCGATGCGCCAGGAGGTCAAGTTCGCCGCGCACAACAGCGACGCACTCATTCTGCGCCATTTGCGCGAGCGCGCCGATTCACTCGGTCTTCCTGAGGCGGCGGGCGAAGTGACGCTCCAGCGCGATGGTCGCCACATCGAGGTCGAGTCCGAATACTACGTGCACATGGAGCTCCCCCTCATCGTGCGCGAGGTGCGCTTCAGCCCGCACGCCGAAGGAATCTTTTGAGCTACGGCACGTCGCGCGATCCCGCGACGAAGATTCGCGACCTGGAGAGTGCGCGGCGGTGGCGCGCCGAACAGCAGGGACGTGTGGTGTTCACCAACGGCGTCTTCGACCTGCTGCATCCGGGTCACGTCGACGTATTGCTGGGCGCGCGCCGTTATGGTGACGCGCTCATCGTCGGCCTGAACAGCGACGCCTCGGTGAAGCGACTCAAGGGACCCGAACGTCCCGTTCGCAACGAGGCGGAGCGCGCGTATGTGCTTGCGGCGCTCGAGATGGTGGATTGCGTCGTGCTCTTCGAGGACGACACGCCCATGACCCTCGTCAACGCACTGCGGCCGGATGTACTCGTGAAGGGCGGTGATTACACGGAGGCGACGATCGTCGGCGCTCCCGAAGTCCGCGGATGGGGTGGCGACGTACGCGTCATTCCGCTCACGCCGGGCCAGTCCACAACCAACATCATTCAGGCACTTCGTGGCGAATCAAGCACACGCTGATCCAATCCGCGTCGGTCGCGCGGCCAACGAGCTTCGCCCCATCGCGCTCGAGCGCGGCGTCGCTCCATTCGCCGAGGGCTCGTGTCTCGTTTCCTTCGGCGCGACGCGTGTGCTGTGCACGGCGTCGGTGGAGGATGGCGTTCCCGGCTGGCGTCGCGGTCGCGGCGAGGGTTGGATTACAGCCGAGTATGCGATGCTGCCTCGGGCGACGAAGACGCGGACGTCGCGCGAGCGCAGCCAGATCGGCGGACGCACACAGGAAATTCAGCGCCTGATCGGTCGAAGCATTCGCGCGATGATCGACGACTTCGCGTGGGGTGAGTACACGCTGAAGATCGATTGCGACGTCATGCAGGCCGATGGCGGAACGCGCACGGCGGCGATTACCGGTGCGTCCGTCGCGGTCTACGATGCGTTCGCCTGGATGGTGGAGAATGGAAAGCTCAAGCGCTCGCCCGTGAAGCGTCGCGTCGCAGGGGTGAGCGTTGGTGTCGTCAGAGGGGAACCGCGCCTCGACCTCGAGTACATCGAAGACGTCGTCGCCGACGTCGACATGAACGTCGTGATGAGCAGCGAAGGTGGTTTCGTCGAGGTGCAGGGAACCGGTGAGAACGCAACCTTCAGCCGCGATGAGCTGAACGCGCTGCTCGATCTGGCAACGAAGGGATTGCTCGAGCTGGATGCGCTTCAGCGGTGCGCTCTGGGACTGTGACAACCGGACGCTCCACACCGTGGGTTCTTGCCACGCGAAACACTGGCAAGCTGCGCGAGCTGCGCGCGTTGTTCGCCACGCACGGCATCGAGGCGATCGATTTGCGAGAGGCCGGCGTCCCCGAGGATTCCGTCGCTGAGGATGCGGTCGAGGCGTTCGAGACCTTCGAGGAGAACGCGCTCGCGAAGGCGCGATATTTCTCGGCGCGGCTTCCAGGTCGTATCATCGTGGCCGACGATTCCGGACTGGCCGTCGATGCACTCGGCGGCGAGCCCGGCGTGCGCAGCAAGCGGTGGAGTGGTCGCGCCGATCTGCACGGCGCGGAGCTCGACGCGTCGAACAACGCGCTGCTGCTCTCGCGGCTCGGCGACAGTGCCGATCGTCGTGCGCGTTTTGTCTGCGCCGCCGCATGGAGCGATGGCAGGCAGGAGCTCGTGCTGCGGGGTGAGGTGCATGGGCACATCGTTGCGCAGGGCCGCGGCATGCACGGGTTCGGCTACGATCCGCATGTCTTCATCGACGAGCTGGGGAGGACACTGGCCGAGGCGACCGTAGCAGAGAAGGAGCTCGTGAGTCACCGGGGACGCGCGTTCGTGCGGCTCGTGGAGGAGCTTCGCGTGCGGGGAATGATCACCGCGTAAGTTTCGCGTTCCGAGGGAGTTGACCGTCGGTGTGGGACTCGCTATTGTTGCTTTCTCATGCGGGGCGTAGCGTAGCCTGGTATCGCGCCTGCTTTGGGAGCAGGAGGTCCCCGGTTCAAATCCGGGCGCCCCGACCTGGCAGGGAGCTCAGAATTGGTGGGCCGACCTGCGCGAACGAAGCGCCAGTAGCTCAGTTGGATAGAGCAACAGCCTTCTAAGCTGTGGGTCGGGGGTTCGATTCCCTCCTGGCGCGCCACGTTGGATGTGTGTAGTTGAGCGCCCTTAGCTCAATTGGTTAGAGCAACTGACTCTTAATCAGTAGGTTCTCGGTTCGATTCCGAGAGGGCGCACTGGGGCGAGCGGGACAGCACAGCGATGTGCGGTCCCGTTTTCTCTTTGGGGGAGTGGAGACTTGGGGGAACCTCGTTGACCACTTGCGGTATCAGTGAGGCCGGCATATTATGCTTGGCTCCACGGGAAATTTTCAGTCGCTGGCCGATTTGGTTGAGCGCGCTGGGAAATTCGGTGGAATGGTCTGCGGAGCGCGTGCGCTCGTGGCCAGTGGGAACGATCGGCGGGGATGAGGGCGAGTTGGTTCGCTGGCCTTGACGATTGATGATCATCTGGGTATGATGCAAGGCTGGCCACGGAAACGTTGGCCGGCGCCAAAAATATTGCTGTTTGACAATCGAGAGTGGAATCAGAATGTGCGAGGCGAACTCGTAATAGCTCACCAGTTCTAACAGGGGCTGGGGGGCCGAGTTCAAATAACCTGTACTATTCAAATGATTCGGATACGCTGTCAACGCGACAGCGTTAGACAGCTGTTCGATTCACTAGAGCTAAATATCAAAATCTCTTGGAGAGTTTGATCCTGGCTCAGGACGAACGCTGGCGGCGTGCTTAACACATGCAAGTCACGGGGGCCCGCAAGGGCAACCGGCGAACGGGTGCGTAACACGTGAGCAACCTGC
>JAQBPV010000019.1 GCA_028287345.1 Gemmatimonadota bacterium | reverse complement strand
TCCTTCACGTCCGGGTCGATGCTGACCTGATTCTCGTAGCGCGGAAGTACCTCGCCGAAGGCGCCGATGTTGATGAACGCACCGGCATGATCGCGAACCTCCTTCTTGTACTGCGCACCGAAGCCAGCACGACCGGTATGCCAGGGAAACATGGACTGGCCACTGCTTCCTTCGTAGCCATAGCCGCGGATGAATCCATTCTGCTTGTCCGCGAGATTTCGGAAACGCGGAATGTAGAACCCTCCGGGGCGCCCGTCCTCGATCGTGTGCTGCTTGCCGATGAGGTCCTTGATCAACCCGGTGATGCCGGGTCCCATCACGTGCTCGCAGAAGTTGTGACCGACATGGCCACTGGAGTTCCCGATGCCGTTGGGGTGCTGCGGCGACTTCGACAGCATCATCAACCGCGCTGACTCCAACGTCGACGCAGCGAGCACGACGACCTTCGCCTTGGCCTCGTACGACTTGTGCGTCACGCTGTCGACGAACGCCACTCCGCGCGCTTTACCCGTGTTCTTGTCGACGAGCACCTCATGCGCCGTGGAGTTCGTGCGCAGCGTGAGGTTACCCGTGTCCATCGCAGGATAGATCAGCCCCGTGGGGGAATCAAACGCTGCATGAATGTCACAGCCCCCCGCGCGGCGATTGCACGCCCCTCGGCCATAGCACTTGCTGCGATACTTGTTGTGCTTGACGCCATCGGTGGTGACACCGGCGCGATACGGCGTGAGCACGCGTCCCATCGTGGAGAGCTTCTGACGCAGCATCACTTCGCCGGCGTTGAGCTTCGTCGGCCGCTGGAAGAGGCTGTCCGGCAGATGCGGCAAATTCTCCTTGTGGCCGGAAATGCCGAGATATCGATCGACCCGATCGTAATATGGCTCGACGTCCTTGTACGCGATCGGCCAGTCCTCGCCATAGCCGTCGCGGGACTTGGCCTTGAAGTCGTAGTCGGACAGCCGAAGCGCGAGACGACCCCAGATGTTGGTCTTGCCGCCGAGCGCTCGCGCACGGACCCACGCGTATGGAGTTCCCGTGTAGGGATGGTCCTTCTCGTCGACGAGAATGTTCTTGGCGTAGTCGAGGTTGCCCCACCCACCGACGTAGGAGTAGACGTGCTTGTACTTGCTGTCCGCGGCGTAGGGCCGCTGACGAATCGTGTACTCGTTCTGCGACAACGAATGCGAGCCAGGCGGCGCGTCGCCTCGACGCGGATGGTCATACGGCCACTGCATCGACCGCAGCTCTTTCTCGATGGGCAGCTTCTTCCCCGCCTCGAGCATCAGCACCTTGAGGCCTTTCGACGTCAGCACGTGCGCCGCCATGCCGCCGGCCGCGCCGCTGCCGATGACGATCGCATCGTAGGTCGTCCCGAGATCCACCTCGGGCGATTCGGGCGGTGGTGTGATGACGAGCGTCATTTGGCCGGTCGCAACACGATGTTGCGATACTCGATGGGTCCGTGATCGCCTTGCAGAAGCAACGGCCCAGGTGCGCCTTCGTCGCTATCCAATGCGCCGCCCGTCGGACCGGGAATCTCGCGATTGCAAATGACCATTTTTCCGTTCGCCTCGACGGTGATCATGCGTCCAATCAGCGTGATGTCGAACGTCTGCCACTCGCCTGGCTTCTTCGCCATGACTTCACTCGGCGCAAGGAAGCCATACACACCGCCGAGCAGGTCGTTCTGTGATTCAGTCGTGAGGCTGTCCTCGATCTGCACTTCGTATCGTCCGCGCTGGTACACGCCGCTGTTGCTGCCCTTCGGATAGCGGAACTCGACGTGCAGCTTGTAGTCGGTGAACGTTCCCTCGGTCACGAGGTTCGCGCCGGACCTGGGACTCTGCAGCACGCCATTCACCGCACGCCACTGATTGGTGCCGAGGGCGCGCCAGCCGGTGAGGTCTTTACCGTTGAAGAGTTGAACCGGCGCGCCCCATTGCGGCGAGGCGGTTCGGCGCAGCGACGGCGCGCGCCTGGCCGAGAAGTCGGAGCGCTTTCCGTCGGGAAAGGTCATGGTTCCGTGCAGCTCGTCGCCCTGCATGCGTGCTTCGACCTGCAGATCGCTCTTGCCCTGCTCCCACTGTGGCGGAATGGCAAAACGGAAGACGCCGCCCGTCGAGTCAATTCGCGCAACGGGGCGCGCCATTCCGACGACACCCACGAATTGGCCGACGAGGTAGCCGTTCCCCGATGGCCGCACCTCGAGCCAGGACGGAAGCTTGGTGGTTCCCTGAACGATCGTGATGTCCCAGCGACCGATGATGGTGCCCGCCGCGACGCGGGGAGAGCGAGTGCTCCCGATCAGCGCAAGCGACGCGAACGCGATGAGACTTGTCGTGAACTTCCACATGGTGGCGGAACTCCTGTCGTGGCGAGGCTCGAGAGAACATCGTCCACGTTTCGGAGGTCGGCAACCCGGTCCTTCCTACGGACTCCCTGCTGCCACGCGATTCTCCACTGGGAGGCCAGCACTCATCAGGTTGATGAACAGCCGCATTGCGCCGGGAACGCCGCTCGAGATCTGTTGCGGAAGGTTGAGCGACGTGTAGATGAACCGTCCCTTGCCGATCGTCGCGACGAGAATCGCATTCCGATTCTCCTTCTCGCCGGGATCATGCATCTCGACGACCGTCGCCCAGCGCGGATCTGCCGTCGATGGAATGACGCTCGATCGCTCACCAACCCATTTCGCCCAGTCGTCGTCGCGAATGGTGTTGGGCCAGCTGAGCAGACGGGCGCGCAGATCGGGCGTCGCGACCGATGCGTCTTCCATCATGACGCGCTCAGCGAACGGGCGCGCGAAGGTCACGGGGAATGGCAACACACCTGGCTGCGTCGCTGCCTGCTGGTTGCTCATCACCACCACCGTGCCACCCTTACGCACGAAGTCGATGAGCCGCGGAATCTGTCCGAGCAACCCGGGATCGACGCGAAATGCGTCGGGACCGATCACGACCGTACTGATGCCGTCGAGATCGAAGCGAAGCAGCCCTTCATTGTTGAACGGATATGCTGGAATTCCGAGCTGCTTGAGCGCGACGTCTCCGTCCTCGCCGACGCCGCGCACATATGCGACTGCGAGCTTGTTCGGAATCTCCACGTCGACAGCCTGGATACGAACGGCTGCGTCGCGGAAGAGATAGATGGGCGGAAGGTATGAGTACTGCGCCGTGCGGAATCCGGCGGCGAACGTGTCCGGCGGCGCGAGTCCGAAGACAGCTACTTCGTGCCGGCCCTCGGTTGGCGCTCCTCGCAAGGGCAGCCGCACCTCCCGCCATTCGCGTGGAGCGAGACTCACCGACGGCGGCAGCGAATCGAGACGCATGCCCGACGGCAGCTTCGTCTTCATCGCGAACTTCTGCGGCTTGTCCGAGAAGGATTTGATCGAGACCCGGAAGTTGTTCCTCAGCGGCTTGCCCGCCTGCGCCCACTCGAGGGCGCGCTCGAAGCCCAACGTTACAGGTGGCACTCCGCCGACGTCGCGATCACGCGCGCCGAGCACCGGGTCAGCCGACTTGAACGCGATCGTCCCGACGCTCGCGGATACAGTCATCGAGCCAACCGTCAACGTCGCGGTGACGTCGCTGGGGCGTCGCATATTCTCGGGAATGGCCACTGCGCTCGTCGTCCAATCGGGAAGCGGCGGTCCCGCGCGAGGAGCGCCGTCGAGCGACGTCAACACCCGCGGATAGAGATTGTTCTGCGGCTTCCAGATCCACCACGGGTGCCCGTACGCGAGGCTCACGACAGACCGAGAGACGTGCGCCGTGCCGTGCGGCGCTATGCGAATCACTTCCGTCATTCGCACCGGCACGGCACCGGACACGGTGACGTCGTTCAGCGTGATCGATGAGTCACTGTGGTTGAACACCGTCACCGTGACGAGCGCGGTGTCGCCGGCGGCGAGGAACTCCCGATCGGCCACTGATTCGAACGACACCCCGCCGGCGGCCAGCAGCGCATCCGCCGCTCGGCGCTGCACGAGGTCGATCGACGCATCGAGGTCGAGCAGTCGCGGGTCGCATGGTCGCAGACGCGTGCCGTTGATGATCGCGATGTCGCGCGATGGATGTCGGCACGCCGGAACGGACTTTCGGACGAGGGAGGCGAGTTCCAGCACACGCCCCAGCTGGCCGAGGATGGTCGTTGGATGTTCGACGTCGAGGCTCGAGCGCGCGGAGTCGGCAACGGCGATGATCATCGGAATGCGCCGCGCCACCTCTGGCAGTGCACCAGTCTGCAGACGAATGAACGTCGTATCGATGCCGTCGAAGAGCGACAGCGCCTGCGCGGTGTTTCCGCTGCGCGTGACTGCGCGGCGAAGCGAGACGATTCCCGTGCTCTGCCACGGTGGCATCTCGAATCCGATGGAACGAAGTTGCGCGCGACTCTCGGCCGCGAGTCCGGCGTACGTGGTGCCACGCAGTCGGTCGTACTCGCGTGTATCGATGGTCAACCCGTCGCCTGGCTCGAACAGGGACAGCGGGGACCATGCGAGACCGTACATCTTCTGCCCGAATCGCGTGGTATCGAGCGCTGCATCGAATACCTCGTACGCGAGGAGCGCACTCGCCTGACGCTGTCCGTCGCGATCAAGGCTGTCGGCGGTGAAGCGGGCGATGATGACGTGCGGCCGGAATGAACGCACGATCGTCACGATGTCGGCGAGCAGCGAGTCGCGATCCCATTTCCTGAACGCGTCCGCCGCGGTGCGTGCACGTCCGAAGTCGTACGCGCGCGTGAAGAATTGGTCGCCGCCGTCGATGCGACGAGCAGCCAGCACTTCCTCGGTGTGCACGGCGCTCAGTGCGATACCCGACTCGACGCCTGTGTAATTCGGGCTGCTCTCGCCGCGCGAAAGTGACAGGTATCCCGTCTGGACTTGCCGGCCCCTGACGAGCCACGCAATGAGGTCGGCGTCGGCATCATCTGGTCGTGCGCCGATGATCAGCACACGCGGCGTGACGGTGAGTCCGTGCACGAGTGCGTGAAGCCGCGCGGCGCCGCGATCCTGCCCGCGGAGTGGAGCGCTCACCACGAGCAGGAATACGGGACAGATCATCCATGACGCGAGCTTCATCGGCGCGAGTCTCCAGGAGGAATGCTCACTGGAATAACGTTGCCGCCTTCAGCGAATCAATGGACGATGACGAGCCTTCAGCAAATCCTAATGCGCCCTTAATGAAGGGCGAACGATTTTACTTGCCGACCGTGAACGGCGACGTGACGCTCGCGGTGCCCCATTCGATGCGCAGCGTGCCACCAGTCGGCGACGGATCGATCGAATAGGTCACCTGCTCCACTGGCGCCTTGGTCTTGCCGAGCTTCATCGGCGCGCGACTAATCTCGAGCGCAGGCTGGTAGGGCACTCCCCACTGTCCGGCCTTGCCGAGCTTGCCGAGGATGAGCTTCCACTCCTTGTCGCCTGGCAGAGTGTTGATGGTGTAGCTGCCTGGCGCGAGCGTGACTGTGCCGAAGGTGAGCGGCTTGTTCGACGTGATCACCGTGGCCTGATCCGCGCCGGTGCGCCACTCAGTGCCGTGCGGCATCAGCGTAGCCTCGGGACGTCCCTTGAGATACGGGCTTCCATACTCGATGGAGATGTTCGCGCCGTTCGTCGTCCACTCGCCCTTCATGTGCGGACTGCCGCCGCCGCCCTTTCCGGTCTGAACTGCCTTCTGCGCGCTGGCTGACGACGCCAGCATCGCGAGTGCTGCGAATGCGGTGAGCAAGTTTTTCATGCGAATCGTGGTAGGAGTGGGAACTAGCGGATCAGTGGCCCTTCCGAGCCTCGCGCACTGCAGCAGTCAACGCAGGCACGATCTCGAGCACGTCACCCACGATGCCGTAGTCCGCGACCTTGAAGATCGGCGCTTCCTTGTCCTTGTTGATCGCGACGATCGTCTTCGATGTACGCATGCCGGCGAGGTGCTGGATGGCACCGCTGATGCCGACGGCGACGTACAACTGCGGGCTCACCTGGCGACCGGTCTGCCCGATCTGATCGCTGTGCGGGCGCCAGCCATCATCGGTCACTGCGCGCGTCGCGCCGACGGCAGCATTGCCAAAGGCGTCGGCGAGATCTTCGACGAGCTTGAAGTTGTCGGCCGACTTGAGTCCGCGTCCTCCGGAGATGATGATCGACGCGTCGCCAAGGTCGGGACGTCCCTTCGCGCCTTCCTTTACTTCGACGATGATGACCGTTGGACCCGATGCTGCAACCGCTGCGACATTCTCCACGCGCGCTGCCTTCGGTGTCTCCACCGCGGTGAACGCACTCGGCCGAATGCTGACCACCGCCTGTGGACCGGCGACGACCAGCGTCATGATCACCTTGTTCGCGTAGGCGGGATGCTTCACCGTGAGCGAGTCGCCGCTCACGGCGATCGACGTGACATCGGTGGCGATTGGGATGTCGAGAAGTGCGGCAACTCGGGGGCCGAGATCGCGACCCTGTGAGGAGAATCCGATCACAATGGCGCGATAGTTACCCGTCTTCGCGCGGTCAGCGATCGTCGCGGCAATCGACTCGCGTGCGAACGTCGAAAGGTCGACGCTTTCGGCAACGAGCACGACGTCAGCACCATAGGTGCCGAGCAGCGATGCCTTCGCGCCGATGCCAGGTGCGCCAGCGAGCAATGCGTGGACTTCGCCACCGCCGCTCGAGTCGACCAGCTGGCGCGCGGCCGTCAACGCTTCGAAGGCCACCTTGCGCGGCTCTCCGCCGCGCGTCTCGGCGAATACGAGGACGTTCGACATCAGAGCACCTTCGCTTCGTTCTGGAGCAGCTTCACGAGCTCCGGGACTGCGGCCACACCTTCGCCGATGATGCGACCGGCCGGCCGCTCGGGTGGCAGCTCCATCTTCTGCACCGTGACACGCACGGTGCCCAACTGCGCGGGCTTCGACTCGAGCGGCTTCTTCTTCGCCGCCATGATGCCCTTGAGCGACGGATAGCGTGGACGAGCGACGCCTTCGTCGATCGTCACGACGGCCGGCAGGCGGAACGAGACCATCTCCGCGGCGCCTTCGAGCTCGCGGCGCGCCATGCCCTCTCCATTCGCGACGTTCAGCTCCGATGCGGCCGTGACGCAGGCAATACCGAGGAGCGTGGCCGTTGCCGTGCCAACGACGGCGCCCGAGGTGTCGAACGCGTGCTTGCCGAACAACACGAGATCGTAGCCGCCGGCCTTCAGCTCCGCGGCGAGTGCCTTCGCGATCGCGAGGCCATCGACGGGAATGGCGTCGGCCTTGAGATGCACGGCGCGATCGGCGCCCATGCTCATCGCCTTGCGCAGGGACTCCTGGACGTTGTCGGGTCCGAGCGCGTAGACGACGGTCTCGCCGCCGCCCGTCTTCTCGTTGAGTTGCAGCGCGGCTTCGACGGCGTAGCCGGCAAAGTCGTCCATGTCGAATTTCAGTCCGGTCTCATCGATCGCGGCGCCTGAGGCGGCGATCTTGAAGCGCGACTCGGAGTCGGGCGTGCGCTTGATGCAGACAGCAATTTTCACTGCCGGCTCTCCATGTGAAAAGATTCACATGAAGTGTAGGCGGGGAGCGCGCCCAGAGGAAGCGGCGACCGGCGCATCTACATCTTTGATCGTTTCTCGCCACCGTTGTCGAAAGCACGATGGAACCGCAACCGAAGGGAACGGATCTGACGGATCTTCCCGATAACTGCCGGATCAACCCTCGGGCCGATTCCAACACGCAAAGCCAACAGTCACCGCCCTGACTCAAAAAAGGCCTTGGTTTGTCTATTGAAAGGGCTGGCCTCCGCGCACGGAGCCAGCCCTGTCTCGGAGCAGATCCGGCCTCTATCCGTCAGATCCGTGAAATCCGTTCCCTTCGGTTACGACCCGGCGCACACCTACTTGAACGCGTTCAACCCGGTGACAGCCTGACCGAGAATCAACGAGTGCACGTCGTGCGTCCCCTCGTACGTGTACACGCTCTCAAGATTCTCCATATGACGCATCGCACTGTACTCGGCGAGAATGCCATTGGCGCCGAGGAGGCGGCGAGCCTCGCGCGCGATGTCCGTCGCCATGCTGACGTTGTTCCGCTTCGCGAGCGACACCTGCTGCGGCGTCATCGTCCCCGCGTCCTTCATGCGGCCGAGGTGAAGGCAGACGAGTTGCGCCTTCACGATCTCGGTGAGCATGTCAGCGAGACGCACCTGCTGGATCTGGAATCCGCCGATGACCTTGTCGAACATCACGCGCTGCTGCGAATAGTCGAGCGCCTCCTCGAAGCACGCCATGGCCGCGCCCATCGCGCCCCACGAGATGCCGTAGCGCGCCTGCGTCAGACACATGAGTGGGCTCTTGAGGCCGCCCGACTTCGGGAGTAGCGCAGTCGCCGGAAGGTGAACGTCCTGGAAGACGAGCTCACTCGTGTCCGACGCACGCAGCGACAGCTTGCCCTTCTGGTCCTTCGCCTTGAAGCCGGCCGTGTTCGTCGGCACGATGAACCCGCGAATCGACTTGTCGCTCGGGTCGCCATTCGTCTTCGCCCACACAACGGAGATGTGCGCCGTAGATCCGTTGGTGATCCACATCTTCGACCCGTTGAGGATCCACGAGCCGTCGCCCTGCTCCTTCGCCATCGTCACCATGCCGCTCGGATTCGAACCATAGTCCGGCTCCGTCAGGCCGAAGCATCCGATGATCTCGCCCGTTGCCATCTTCGGGAGGTACTGCTGCTTCTGCTCCTCGGAGCCGAAGGCGTAGATCGGATACATCGCGAGCGCGCCCTGCACGCTGGCGAATGAGCGCACGCCGGAATCGCCGCGCTCGAGCTCCTGCATGATCAGGCCATACTGCACGTTGTTCAGGCCAGCGCAGCCGTACTCCTCGGGCAGGTTGGCGCCGAAGACTCCGAGCTCACCCATCTCGGGAATGAGCTCCTTGGGAAAGCGGCCTTCGACGTAGGCGTCGCCGATGATCGGAAGCACGCGCTCGTCGACGAAGCGGCGCACGCTGTCACGCACTGCGCGCTCCTCTTCGGACAGGACGCTATCGATATCGTAGAAGTCGAGCATGGGTTGATCTCGGGAAGTTGGCTTTCAGGTGGGAAAGCTAAGCAGGCAGAAGGTCAACTGCTTGACGCGGATTTACACGGATGAACGGCCGGATGTACACGGATACATCTCTGCCGAGACGTATTGTCCTTGCACCATCAAAAACATCAACGCTTTGACTTTGCGCGTGGAGAGTTGCAACGCGCTGGGAGCGATCCGTGAAGATCCGGCAGTTCTCCGTGTAAATCCGTGTCAAGCAGTATTCTTTTCGCGGTTGCGCGCCAATCTACCCTTCGCGAGCCGCCAACCGCCCCAGCGTCTGCGCTCCGGCCGCGCGTCCCGGCCGCGTGGCAAGTACGCGACGCGCATATGGCGCGATGCCGACCTCCCGACACTTCGCGCGAAACGTCGACCCATGGTCGATGGTGTGGCCCGTCTCGTCCTGCCACTGATGCACCATCTCGTGCAGCAAGGTATGCAGCGCCTCGGGCCAACCATGCCGACGGATGTGCGACCGGCTGATCGCGATCTCGGCGACGTCGCCACCGGCGATGGCGGCTGAGTAGTGGCCAAGGCGGCTCTTCATCCGGCGGGAGACCCGCATCGCGACCGGCTTGAGACGGCCGTGAAAGTGCCGCGTGTTGTAGCGGGCATGCCACTCGGTGAGCTGCTCGGACATCCCCGCGTCGTCTGTGTGTGTGCGCTCACGACGCTCCTTCGGCGCCTTTGTGACGATGGGATGCGTGACGATGACGCGCTGCGCCGCACGTCGGTCAGCGCGCGTACGTCCTTCGACGAAGCACACGATGGCGCGCAGCACCGGTTCCGGAGCGCTCAGATAGCCTTCGTGCACGCGCATGACGCCGGCGCCAAAGCTGACCATGACGTTGCGGTTGCGCGTGAGCCGCACGCGCGAGATGCGCTTCAGGCCAAGTGTCGTCAGCCGCGCCAGCAGTTGTTCGGCGTTTGCAGGGGCGGCGGACTGAAAGGTGAGCTCGAGCTGCGATTCGTCGCTCCCGCGACGAAAGAACCGGGTCAACGCTTGAAGCACTTCGTGGGTCCTGGAACGAAACTGTGATCGGAGACGGACCAGACGAGCGTTGCCACTTCGATCTGGTCTGCCGAGAGCCGTATGCTGTTCACCGACGACGGCCGTCCACCGCGCATGCGGTTCGACACCGTACCCGCCGTGGAGATGACCGTGCCCTTCTTCGTGTGCTCGATGAAATGAATGGCGTCCTGATGGTCGTGGCCGCAGAGCACGACGTCCACTCCCATGTCGGCAAATGCGCCGAGCACGCGCGAGGTGTCCTTGAGTCCATGGCGCTGTGAGAGCTCGCCCTTCACCGGATTGTGGTGCATGACCACGACCCGCGTGTTCCCCGCCGGCGCATCCAGAAAAATCTTTCGCAGTCGTTCGATCTGCGGCTTGGTGACGATGCCGATGATCGAGATGTCGCGCAGCCGCCAGGTCAGCGTGTCCATCGTCACGCCATGCGACGTGTTCAACCCTGCGAACGTCGCACCCGGTACCTGCAGCACCGGTTCAGGGTTGTCGCTGATGTATCGGAAATAGTTCGCCGACGTACGCCCGGTGTCGCCAAGTCCGAGTGGGGCCTTCCACCACGCGACGTCGTGATTGCCGGGAATGCAGATGACCTTGCTCGTCTCCTCGGCGTGCTTGATGAAGGCGCGCGCGCGCTGGAACTCCCCGGAGCGCGCGCGCTGCGTCAGGTCACCGGAGATGGCGACGACGTCATACTTGTATTCCTGGATGAGCGACTCCATCGCCTCGTACTGTTCCGGCACCGCGGGCGAGCCGAAGTGAAGGTCGGAACAGTGGAAGACGGTAATCGTACTCACAGCCGAGCGATGATGGCGTCGGTGAACTGATCGGTGCTCGCGCTGCCGCCGAGATCGCCCGTGACGGTCTTGCCCTCGCGGATGGTCGTCTCGAGTGCGCTGCGAATGCGCACAGCGCGCTCTCCGTCGTTCATGTACTCGAGCATCATGCAGGCGGCGAGGATGAGCGCACTTGGGTTTGCAACTCCCTTGCCCGCGATGTCGGGAGCGGTACCGTGCACCGCCTCGAAGATCGCGCCGCCCAGGCCGATGTTGCCACCCGGCGCCAACCCGAGACCGCCGACGAGGCCGGAGATCTGGTCCGACAGGATGTCACCGAAGAGGTTGGTCGTGACGATGACATCGAACTTCTCCGGCTTGAGGACGAGATTCATCGCCGTGGCATCGACGATCATCTCGTTGAACTCGATGTTCGCGTACTCACGTGCGATCATCCGCCCGACGTCGAGGAACAACCCCTGCGAGAACTTGAGGATGTTCGCCTTGTGGACGATCGTCACCTTCTTGCGCCCGTGCTTCATCGCGTAGTCGAAGGCGTAGCGCACGATGCGCTCCGAGCCCGCCCGCGTGATGATCGCGATCGACTCGGCGGCGGCACGAGGATCGTTGCCGATCTTGATGTAGTGCTCGATGCCGACGTACAGCCCTTCGGTGTTCTCGCGAATGAGGACGATGTCGATGTCATCATACCGGCCGCCCTTCACGATCGTGTGTGCTGGCCGAACGTTGGCGTACAGGTCGAACGTCTTCCGCAGCGCGACGTTGATGGAGCGGAAGCCTTCACCCACCGGCGTCTCGAGTGGTCCCTTGAGCGCGATGCGCGTGCGACGAATCGAGTCGAGCGTCGCTTCGGGAATCGGATCGCCGTATCGCGTGACGCCCGCCATGCCCGCGACCTGGACGTCGAAGTCGATGTCGGCGCCCGCAGCTTCGAGAACGCGGACGGTGGCGCTGGAGATCGACGGACCGATGCCGTCGCCAGGAATGAGTGTGACTGGCGTGCCCATGATATGGATTGCGGCTCAGGGAGCCGTGAAGAGGTCAGCAAAATGCGCGGCGAGAGACGTCAGCACCGCGCGTGAGTAGGCCGGTGCGGGATCGCTTCGCACGGTACCGATCCAACGGACATCGCCGAGCCGGCCGTCGAGCAGTGCGACCTTGAGCACTGCAACGCCCTGTCCTGTCGTCCCCGCCTTCTCGAAGCGGACCTCAACCGGCACGAGCACTGCGCGCGCACCTTCCTGCAACGCGATCATCGTACGCAGCTGTGTGGCGAGTGGGTCGGCGAGCCGCGTGCCCGACACGACGTCCTGGCCGCGAAGAATGTTTGCGCCGAGCGTGTACGGATCCACGGCGTAGGTGGGGTTGGCCCGCGTGGCGCGCACGAGATCGGCCGGATACAACCACTGCGACTTGAGGCCCCGCTCGGCGAGCATCGTCGCCAGCTCTTCGTCCACGATACGCAGGTACTCACGACCCTTCGGAATCTGCGCGGCCCATCCGAGCGGATCACCGCCGACGAGATAATAGGTTGGCGTCACGATCACGCGCTGCGACGCGAGTTGCGCGAGCGGGCGCACGGGTTGCTCGACCGGAGACGCTTCTTCGGGCGCCTTGCTGCCATGACAGGCGGCAAGGAGAATCGCGAAGGCGCAGAGATGTCGAAGAGAGCGGATCACGATGGTGTGATGAGAGGTGCGCGAAAGTTAACCGCGCTGCGCGGCCCGAGCGACGGCTGCATTCACTGCATTGACCCTCGCCGCGCCGAGGAGCACTTTGGCGGTCATGTTTACCCAACCCACAAGCGTGCTCCGCAGGGTCGGCTCCGCCGTCATATGGCTTGCCGTCGCACTCGCCGGCACGGGCGCGCTCGCCTGGCTCGCGCTCTCGCGCGGGGAGCAGATCAGCGCGGCGTGGCTACTCGTCGCCGCCGTCTGCACCTATGCGGTCGCCTATCGATTCTACAGCGCGTTCATCGCGGCAAAAGTCTTCGCGCTCGACGACCGCCGGCAGACCCCCGCCGAGCGACTCTCCGATGGGCGCGACTACGTGCCGACGAACAAGTGGATCGTGTTCGGACATCACTTCGCCGCGATCGCGGGACCAGGCCCGCTCGTCGGCCCCACGCTCGCGGCGCAATTCGGATACCTGCCCGGCATTCTGTGGATCATCGTCGGCGTAGTCGTTGGAGGCGCGGTGCAGGACTTCGTCATCCTCTGCTCGTCCATCCGCCGCGATGGAAAGTCACTCGGCCAGATGGCGAAGGAAGAGATCGGGCCGATCGCCGGCTACACGGGACTCGTCGCGGTGCTCGGCATCATGATCGTCCTCATCGCCGTGCTTGCGCTCGTGGTAGTGAACGCGCTCAAGTCCAGTCCGTGGGGGACCGTCACCATCGCGCTGACGATTCCCATCGCGATGCTGATGGGCGTATACATGCGCTGGATTCGTCCAGGCCGAGTGCTCGAGGCGAGTGCGATTGGACTCGTGCTGCTGGCGCTCTCGCTGTATGCGGGACGCTGGGTCGCGGCACAGCCGGATCTCGCGACGGTGTTCACGCTGAGTGGCCGAACGCTGGCGATTCTATTGATGGTGTACGGTTTCGCGGCGTCGGTGATTCCCGTGTGGCTGCTGCTCGCGCCGCGTGACTACCTGTCGGCGTTCGTGAAGATCGGCGTCGTGATCGCACTGGCCGTCGGTATTCTGGTCGTGCTGCCGCCGCTGCAGATGCCGCCCCTGACGCGCTTCATCGACGGCACTGGTCCGGTGTTCGCTGGCGCGCTGTTTCCCTTTGCGTTCATCACCATCGCGTGCGGCGCGATCAGCGGCTTCCACGCGCTCATCTCGTCGGGGACCACGCCGAAGTTGATCGAACGCGAGACCGACGCGCGCATGATCGGCTACGGCGCGATGCTCATGGAGTCGTTCGTCGCAGTGATGGCACTTATCGCCGCGTGCTCGCTGACGCCCGGCGTCTACTTCGCCATCAACGCGCCGGTGGCGGCGCTCGGCACGACTTCCCAGAGTGCGGCGACGGCGATCGCTGCGTGGGGTTTTGTCGTCACACCGGCCGAACTCGACCTGCTCGCCAAGCAGGTCGGCGAAGCGTCGTTGCTGTCGCGGACGGGTGGCGCGCCCAGCCTCGCTGTCGGCATGGCGCATCTCTTCTCGCGCGCACTCGGCGGCAGTTCGGCGATGGCGCTCTGGTACCACTTCGCAATCATGTTCGAGGCGCTGTTCATCCTGACGACGCTCGACGCGGGCACACGCGTCGGCCGGTTCATGCTGCAGGATCTCGGCAAGCACGTGTGGGCGCCGTTCGGACGGACCTCGTGGATGCCTGCCGTCGTGCTCTCGAGCGCGATGTTCGTGCTGATGTGGGGGCACTTTCTCTGGCAGGGAGTGAACGATCCACTCGGCGGCATCAATTCCCTGTGGCCGCTGTTCGGCATCTCGAATCAGTTGCTCGCGGCGGTTGCGCTCTGCGTGGCGACGACGGTCATCATTCGCATGGGCAAGGGGCGGTATGCGTTCGTCACACTGGTACCGCTCGCGTGGCTCGTGATAGTGACGATGTCCGCTGGCTTCGCGAAGCTCTTCTCGCCGCTGCCGAAGCTCGGCTTCCTTGCCCATGCGCGAGTTCTCCAAGCGGCGCAGGCGGCTGGTACACTGCCACCCGGCGTGAAATCAGTGAAGGACCTCAGTCGTATGATTCAAAACGACTATCTGGATGCGGCAGTCGCTGCGTTTTTCCTTTTAGCGGTGATCGTGATTCTCGCGGACAGTGCGCGCGTGTGGTGGAGTATTGCTCAGGGTCGCACGAAAGCTGTGTCGACGGAAGTTCCGTTCGTCGCTCGCATTCCTCTCGCGGGTGACTAGGGATCGACTACAGAAGATCAAATACAGAAGATCTCCTGCTTGACACTGATTTACACGGATAACTGCCTGATTTACACGGATAGTGAATAGAGGGGCCTGACTATCCCTGCACCAGGAAAGAATCAATTTTTGATGTCGCGCGTGGAGAATTGAATGCGCGAGGAACAATCCGTGAAAATCCAGCAGTTGTCCGTGCGTTTCCGCGTCAGGCAGTTTTCTCTTCGTAGTCGCGTTGCGAGACATGCTTCAATGGCCGCACACCAACTCGAGTCCAGCATCATGCGCATCCTCGCCAACCAAACGAGCGGCGAATGACGGCGCGAAACGCTGAGTATCCGCTGCGACTCCGCCTTGCGCGGATCGCCCACGTAATCCGGCGCATCATCGGCGCGCCGGACTACGAGCGGTATCTCGCGCACCAGCGGCGCTGCCACGTGAACGAGCAACCGCTCAGCCGAGAGGCGTTCGCGAAAGACGCCCTCGCGCGCCGTTACAACCAGCCCGGCAATCGCTGCTGCTGATCGTCAGTCGGCGCGCAGTGCGATGAGCGGATCGGCCATCGCCGCGCGCCGTGCTGGCAGATAGCTCGCCACGAACGCCACGCATAGGAACAGCCCAGCGGTGACGGCGAACGTCGGCAGGTCGAGCGGACTGACACCGTAGAGATAGGCGACGAATAGTCGTGACGCGCCGATGGCGAGTGCGAGCCCGATGACGACGCCGAGTCCGGCGAGACGCATCCCGCCGATCACCACCATTCGCTGGACGTCCTGCGCGCGTGCGCCGAGCGCCATCCGGACGCCAATCTCCCGCGAGCGCCGGCTCACCGAATAGGACATGATGCCATAGAGGCCAATCGTCGCGAGAAGCAAACCGAGAGCGCCGAGCACCGCGGTCACCAGCGCGGCGACGCGCTGTGGAAGGAGGACGAAGCTCGTCGCCTTCTGGAGGCTCACGACCTCGGGACGCGGCGCGTTCGGATCGAGCGAGCGAACAGCGGTCTGGATGACCGCGCTCATTGCCTGTGGACTGCCGCTCGTACGAACGACCAGCGTCTGCTCGGAGCGCCACTCCTGCGCGAGCGGAAAGTAGACGTGCGGCGGAGTCATCTCCATGAGCGTAGCGTACTTCGCATCGCGCGCGACGCCGACGACCGTCACCCGCTCGCCGTGATAGCCGAACGTGCGGCCGAGGGCGCTTCCATCGGTCCAGTAGTGTTTCGCGAACGTCTCGTTTACCACCGCAACTCGCTGCGACCGCTCGTCATCCGTGGGTTCGATCGCCCGGCCTCGCTCGATGGGAATCATCAGGACGGCGAAATAGCCGTGGCCCACGAAGTCCATCTGCACGCTGGTGCCTCGCGGCTTTCCATCTCCGCTCGCCGCGGCGCCGTCGAGTGCGATGTCGTCGTAGCTGCTATTCATCTGGAGCGGTAGCCGGTTCGTGTACGCCACCGCGGTGACACCAGGCGCAGACTCGATGCTCTCGCGGAGCGAACGAAAGAACCGGCGCGCCCGATCTTCATCGTATCCCCATGATTCGGTCTTGAACTCCGCTGTGGTCACTCCGGCCATGTCAAAGCGTGGATCGACGCTCTGTCCGCGATCGAGCGCACGTAACAGAAGTCCCGCCGACACAAGGAGCACCAGCGAAAGCGCCAACTGCCCGACGACAAGGACGTTGCTCACGATCATCTTTCGTCCGCCTCCCGTGCGCGAGTCGTTCCGCAGACGCGAGTTGATGTCGAGCTTCGCCGCATGCAGCGCGGGAGCGAGGCCGAACATGATGCCGGTGCCCAGCGACACCAGCAGCGCGAACGTGAAGACGCGATAGTCCGGCGACAGCTCGAGCCGGAGGGGCACGTTTCCTGGCAGTGGAATGTGCTCGAGCATCTGTGTCGCAAACACGGCAATGATCAACCCACCCATTGCACCCAGCGCAAAGAGCACGGTACTCTCGGTGAGGAGCTGGCGAACGATCCGCGACCGCGCAGCGCCGAGGGCGACGCGAATCGCCATCTCATGCCGTCGCGCCACCGCGCGGGCCGACAACATCGCCGCCACGTTCACACACGCGATGAGCAGCACGAGGAACGCGACACCGAGCAGCACGCCAGTGAATGCGAGCATTGTCTTTCGTGCGTCGTCCGGAAGGCCTGTCATGCTGATCAAGCGGATGTCGTCGTTCTTCTTCATCCAATCCGGCTCGACATTCTCGGCAACGCGCGCCGCCGTGATCGCGATGAGGTCCTGCCGTGCCGTCTCGCGGCTGATGCCGTCCTTGAGGCGTCCGAACATCCACAGCCAGGGCGTCGAGCTGCTCTCGAGCGACCCCGCAGGGCGAATGCGGGGCAACATCATCAACGGGACCCACGCGGAGGTGATGATCGGCGTGAAGATCCCATTGAACCCCGACGGCGCGACTCCGATGAGCGTGTACGCAGTACCGTTCACACCGATGGTCTTGCCGATCACGCTGCTGTCGCCGCCGAGCCTCGCCTGCCAGAAGTCATAGGAGACGACGACGACCGGATGGGTCAACGGCGTCGCGTCTTCGTCGGGAAGAAAGAAGCGGCCGAGCGCCGGCTGGATCCCGAGGACGGAGAAGAAGTTGCCGCTGACGAGATTGCCGTAGACGACGTAGCCAGTCGATCCGGCGGAGATGGTGAGGTCCGTCTTTCCCCACGCCGCGACACCTCCCAGCGTACGATTGTCCCGACGGACCTTCAGATAGTACGGGTAGGACGCCTGCGTGCCGCCCTGGCTACCCCGCTCGATGCGGTCGATGCCGACGAGCCGATCGGGATCGCTCGCGCGCGGAAGCGGTTTGAACAGGAACGCGTTGGTCGCGCTGAAGATCGTCGTCACGGCGCCGACGCCGAGCGAGATGACGAGCACCACGACGGTGGTGAAGATCGGGCTGCGCCGAAGCATGCGCGTGGCGTAGCGGACATCGGTGACGAGCGACGTGACGGTGCTCTCCCACAGCGAAGCACGCACTTGTTCGCGAATGACGGTCGGCGTGCCGAGTTGCACGCGCGCGGCGCGACGAGCGGCGGCAGGTGTCATTCCCTGCGCGACGAATGTGGCGGCAGCCTCGTCGAGGTAGTGCTCGACTTCATCGCGGACGTCCTTGTCGGCGTCGGTCTCGTGCGCGATGCCGTGCGCGCCGCGGGCGATCGTCCGCCACAGTGAGGTCAGCGACATACGCTAGCTCTCGGCGCGCAGCAACCGCGCCACCGCGGCGGCGCGGCGCGTCCACTCGGCTGTCTCGACGCCGAGTTGTTTGCGGCCCGCTCGCGTGAGGCTGTAGTACTTCGCCCGGCGGGAGTTGGCGGTCTGTCGCCATTCGGCATCGAGCAGTCCGGCGCGTTCCAGCCGCTGGAACGCGACCATGAGCGAGCCGGGGTTGACCTTGAAGACGTCGCGGGAGATCTGCTCGATGCGCCGGGCGACGCCGAAGCCATGCATGGGCTCGAGGCTCAGCGCCTTGAGAATGAGCATATCGAGCGTGCCTTGTATGACGTCGGTGTTGGGTTCGTCCACGCGGTCTCTCGTTCCAGTGGTGTGTGTCGACTGTATTTGCCTTCCTATTGATTGTCAAGATGTGATGGTCGGTATGAGCGGCGTTATTGTGTTTTGCCGCGCGGTCGGCGGCGCCTATCTCGACCGAGAACGAGCGCGAAAAAAGCCCGGGCGAAGGAGCAGGCAGCATCTCCCAGAAGGTGGGGAATCGACGGCCGTCGGAAGGAATGCGCGCGAGCGACCGGCGCGACCCCGCGAATCATGTAACACCAACCGCATTCGCCCCGTATGGATGACCATCTCACTAAACGGAGCACCAAATGCCCGGCTGGGAAATGCTCGTCGACGCACTGCGGCAACTCCTGTTCGCGCTCGCGCATCACATGAACGGCAGCCTCGGCGCCAGTATCGCCGTGACCGCCGCCGTCGCGCGCGTGCTCCTGCTGCCCCTGACCGTCCGCGCCGCGCTCGCCGCGAGAGATCACCAGGCGCGCGTCCTCCTGCTCAAGCCCCATCTCGACGCACTGAAGACCAAACACGCTGGCAAGTCCGGAGATCTCGCCGTCGCGACCGCGGCACTCTACAAGGAGCATGACATCCCGGCGCTCCCCAAGGGCACCCTGATCACCGCGCTGGTGCAGATTCCCCTCGGTGCCGCCATCTACCAGGCCGTTCGCACCGGGCTCTCGGCAGGAACTCGATTCCTCTGGATCGGCGATCTCACCAAGCCCGACTTCGCCCTCACCGCCGTGGTGGGCGCGCTCGCCGCGCTCGGCGTGGGCATCACGGGCGCCATGCAGCCCTCGGGAGCGAACCCCGCGGGCATCTCGACCTATACCATGGCCATCGTCAGCGGGCTGATGACCGTCTTCTTCGCCTTCAGGCTCGCGTCGGGCATCGGGATCTATTGGGCAGCATCCAGCGTCGTGGGGATTCTGCAGCCGGTGATCGTGCGCCGAATCGTGCTGCGCCGAGGCGGCTGAAGGGCGCCAGCAAACGGGGGGCGACGCGCGTAGGACTACATCCCCGCGTACGCCCCCAAAGTCTCAGGACAAATGCGCCTCTCTCGCTGCTTCGCAGTCAGCGCGCTCGCCATCGCGCCCATTGCTGCTCACGCCCAGAAGAAGGTCCTCACGCAGGCCGACTGGGACAAATGGAAATCCATTCAGGGCGCCGCCATTTCCAATGATGGCAAGTGGGCGCTCTACTCCCTCGTGCCGCAGGTCGGCGACGGAGAGCTCGTGCTCCGCGCCACGCAGGGCTCGACGGAATATCGCGTGCCGCGCGGCTACCTCGGTCGCCCGAACAACGTGCCCGGCGGACTCCGCCCGCGCGCGACCGGCAATCCCGAGGACGATCCGCAGGGCGCCACCGCGGCTCCCGGACAGTTCACTGCCGACAGCAAGTACGCCATCGTCCTGACCTATCCGGCGCAGGCGGAGTTCGACCGTGCCGCACGCAACCGCCGAGCGGCCGCGGCGCTCCAGAACCGTTCGGATCTCGCGATCGTCAGCGTCGCCGACGGTAAGGTGACTTTGGTTCCGCGCGTCCGCTCATTCCGGCTCTCCGCCAATAACGGCACCTGGCTGGTCTACGTCCCAGAAGATTCTGCAGCCGCTCCGGACTCCGCCGCCCGCGGTGGACGCGGTGGCGCGCCGGCCGATTCGTCGGCACGGGGTCCGCGCCGGCAGTACGGCAACGCGCTCGTCATCCGCAACCTGAGCACCGGAGCGGAGGAGCGCCTCACCGACGTGCAGACCTACGCCTTCGACGACAGTGCCAAGGTGCTCGGCTACACGGTGATCTCGCGTCAGCCCGGCAAGGATGGCGCGTATGTCCGCAACATGAGTACCGGCGTGATCACGACGCTCCTCACCGGCACCGGCGACTACAAGGGACTCACCTTCGACCGCTCGGCCAACCAGCTGGCGTTCTTCTCGAACAAGGATGAATTCGGGAAGCCGAAAGCTGGCTATACGCTCTACACGGCGAACCTCAAGAATGGTGGTGCAGCCGTGGCCGGCGTCATGAGCGCCAGCGTGCCGAGGGGTATGCGCGTGGCCGACAATGCGACGTTGACCTTCACCAAGAGTGGCAACGCCGTCTCCTTTGGCGTCGCGCCGATTCTCGTCGATTCAGTGCCGGCGGATTCACTCACCGGCAAGGCAGTATTCGACCTCTGGCACTACAAGGACGCGCAGTTGCAGCCCACGCAGCGCATCAACGCCGCGCGCGATCGCAGCCGGTCGTACACGAGCCTCTACTATCCGGCGACGAAGAAGATCGTCGCCCTCGCGGTGGATTCACTCCCGCAGGTGCAGC